>CAMBRC010000006.1 GCA_945869965.1 Asaia bogorensis | reverse complement strand
GTCGCGGATCTTCGAGAGCGGCAAAATGGGCAAGGATCGAACGCGAAAGGGGCTCGGCCATCGGAACCTCGCACAGTGAGGTCCTCTTTGAATCGTACTTCCGGCCGCGCCGGAATCTCCCCTACATCAGTTCAAGCGATTGCCCTGCGTCTCACGGCCAGTCGCGCCGCCGCACCGCAACCCAGCTCGCCACCCCCGCCGGCACCAGACCACAGCCCACGACCCAGGCAAAACCGGCGATGGTGGACTGCGCGCTAGCGCCATCGAGCCCAGCCTGGCTGGCGGCCAACCCGGTCAACGCGGCACCCAAGGCGTACCCCGCTGACTGCACCGTTGGCACCAGCCCGGCAGCCATGTCGCGCTCGGCCGGCTCGGCAGCGCGTACCACGGCCATCGACAGAAACGCCCAGCCAAGCCCGAAGCTGACACCCGCCGCCGCCAGGAAGGGCAGCATCGCCCATGGCAGGTCGAGCATCACGGCGCCGAGCTGTCCGGCGACGGCCAACGCCAGCACCGGCGGGCCAAACCGAATGCCAAGCGACGGCATTGCCGGGCGGTCGATGTTCGCCACCACCAGCATGGCAGCGCTCCACGACAGCGGCCCGACAGCAAACAACGCCCCGGCCAGGGTCGGGCTGAACCCCCAGCCCTGCTGCAACGCCAAGGTGAGGTGGACAATGGTGAACGAGTGCGCAACCGGCATCAGCGCCACCACCAGCAATCCGGCGCCCAACGCTGTGCCGGGGCTGAAGGCGCCGCGCGGGAACAGCCTGGTGACCTGGCGCCGGTCGGCCGCCGCCATTGCGAACAGCACCGCGGCTCCCGCCAGTACACAGCCCGCCGACGCCAGCGGGTGCCCGGCCAGCGACGACGCGGCAATCAGCAGGATGCCGAGCCCCAGCGCCGCCAGCCGCAACAGCGGTGGCGGCGCCAACCCCTCCTGCGCCAACCCCTCCTGCGCCAACCCCTCCTGCGCCAACCCATCCTGCGGCAAGCGGCCCGGTACGCTGGCCAGCACCAGGCCAAGGAACAGTCCCGCCACCGGCGCATTGACCAGGAACGCGGCGCGCCAAGACATCGCCTCGGTCAGCACCCCCCCCACCACCGGCCCAGCGAAGCCCGCCAACGCCCATACCAGCGCCTCGACCGCAAACACCTTGGTGGTCAGGTGGGCCGGAAACAGCACCGGGATCAACGCATAGCTGATCGCCGCCACCATGCCCTCGCCCGCGCCCTGAAGCGCGCGGCCCAGCAACAGCACCGGCATCGAAGGCGCCAGCCCGCAAACCAGCGTGCCGGCCAGGAAGGTGGAGCCCCCCAGCACCAGCGCCGCCCGCGCCCCCAGCCGCGCCTTGACCGCCGCCCCGCCCGCCCCGGCCACGATGGCGGCAACCAGAAAGACCGTGGTCGCCCAGGCCAGCAGCGCCACGCCGCCGATCTCCGCCACCGCGCTTGGCATGGCGGTGGCGACCAGGAAGGTGTTGAAGGCATACAGCCCGATCCCTAGCGACAACATCGCCAGCGGCACCAAATGCTGCCGGCGCAGCAACGCCGGCCAGCCATCCGCCGCCGGTACGGTCATGCGGTGCGGAATGGCTTGGGGTCCAGCATACAAGTCCCTATGTCGATGAATTGGATACAGAAGGAGAAGCCACGCCATGCGCGACGTCAAGACGATCGGAGCCGACGATGCCCGCCGCGGCATTGCCGCCGTCCGCGCGGCCGCCGAGCGGCGCGATGCCGCCGTGGTGGTGGCGGTCGCCGACGCCTATGGCGAGCTGCTCGCCCTATTGCGCATGGACGGCGCCGGCCCCGCCGATATCGCCCCTGCAATCGCCAAGGCCTACACCGCCGCCCGGCTGGGCCAGAGCACCCGCGCCATCGAATCCGCCGCCCGCCACCCCAAGACCGGCTTCGACCTGGCGGGCTTTGCCGATCCGCGCATCGTCGGCCTGATCGGCGGCGTGCCGATGGCGCATGGCGGCGAGACGGTTGGGGGCGTTGGCGTCAGCGGCGCTTCGCCGGAAACCAAGGAAATGCTGGCCGAAACCGGCGTCGCGGCGATGCTGGCGCCATACGCGCCGGTGGATGAGGAGGCGGTGCCGTAGAAAGGAAGTGCCTTCTTTTTCTGAAGAAAAAGAAGCAAAAAGACTTCATTCATTTCAGCTGAGTGTTCCCGACTAGCACCCGCACAAGTGGATAAAAGTTTTTTGGTTCTTTTTTTCAAAAAAGAACGTCTTCCGTCACGCTAGATCGAGGGGAAACACTGGCCGCCGCAACCGCGTGTAAGGAAAGCTGCGCGAATCCGACGAGCATGGCCCCCGCGTGGTCACGGTATGGGTCTCGGACATGATCCCGTCATAGGCCTGCCGGTGCGCGACGGCCGCTTTCACGCCGATGACCCGCAGCTCTTCCGGGTTGATGCCCTGGCTGCGCCATTGGCCGAGGTCGAAGGGCGCGGTCTTGTGCGTGGTCAGCATGATGGTGATGCCGCGATGCCGCACCACCGCCGTCGGCCCCATGGCGATATGCATGCCCTGGCTGCCGGCCATGTGCGAATGCCGGTCCTCCAAGGTGAAATTGCCGTCGCTTTCCGACCGCTTCTCCACCTCGAGCGTGACCGGCCCCAGGTCGAGCCGGCTGCCCCGCCCGCCGAGCGCCAGGGTGACGCGCCCGCCGACCGGCACGACATGCAATGCCTGGACCGCCAAGGGGTCGTTGAGGATCACGCCGCCGCCCTGGACATCGGCCTTCAGCATGGCGCGCAGGATGTCGGTGCAGTCGCCGGGAGCACCGCCGCCGATATTGTCGGCGGGCTCTACCAGAAGCACCGGGCCGGGCCGGTTCGGCAGCCCGCGCGCCAGGATGGTGTCGGCATCGAATTGCGGCGGGATGCCCTTGTGGCGCAGTGCCCATGCGAGATCGCAAAGCTCGGCCAGGGCGGCCTCGGCGCGCGCCGGATCGCCCTCGGTGATGGCGGAGAAGGCGATGCCGGCATGGTGGCTGTCACCAAAACTGTAGCCGCCGATGGTGCTGACCACTAGGATCTCGGGATCCGCCGCCTCGATCGCGCGGGCCCGGTCGCGCAGGTCGCGCATCGGGCTGTCCGCCGTGCCGGTACCGGTCGGCGGGACGATGATCGGCGTGCCGCGCCAGACCATGCGCGGTGTCCGCCCGGTTTTCAGCGCGCGCGCCAGCAACGTCGCCGCGCGCTCGGCGGCCTCGAAGGCGTCGGTGTGCGGGGTGTTGCGATAGCTGACCAGGCCGTTGGCGCCGGCGCACATTTCGGGCGTCAAGTTGGCGTGCGGGTCGTGCACGCCGAACAGCGGGAGGATCGCCGCCCCCGGCAGCGCGCGGATACGGGCGAGCAATTCGCCCTCGGGGTCGTCGGATTCAGTGGTGACCATGGCACCGTGCAGGGCCAGGTAGATGCCGTCCAGCCCGTCGGCCAGGGCGGCGCGCGCCAACGGCTCCAGTTCCTGCCAGAAAGCTTCGAAGACGCCATGCTCGACCGTGCCCGACGGTGTGGCGCCCCAGTCGATGGTCGACACCACCATCCAACCCTCGCGCTCGGCCACGCCCAGGAAGCCGTCGACCACCGACAGGTCGCCACGGCGCGCCATGATCCCCGCCGCGTCGCGCCGGCGGAACGCGTCCAGCCCGGTGGTCTCGTCGACGAAGCTGTGGGTTTCGTGGAACAGGCCGGCGAACAGGATACGGGGCACGGCGCGGGTCTCCGGTCTATTGCGCGGCGGCGCGCTGGGCGAACAGGTGGCGCGTCGCCGGCAGCAGCGAGCGGCCATACTCGATGGCATCGCCGAGCGGGTCGAAGCCGCGGATCAGGAAAGTGGAGACGCCGAGCGCATGGTATTCCATGAACGCCTCGGCGACCTGTTCGGGCGTGCCGACCAGGGCCGTGGTGTTGCCGCGCGCGCCGGTGGCCGCGGCGATGGCGGTATAGAGCCGCCCCTCCGGCCGGTCCCCGAGGGCGGCGGCTTCCAGCAGGCGCTGCGATCCGGCATTGGGTGCGGCCTTTGGCGGCGCCATGCCGGCCTCCGCGCGCACCCGGCGCACGGTGGCCAGAATGTCGGCCGCCTTGGCCCAGGCGGCATCTTCAGTCTCGGCCAGGATCGGGCGGAACGACAGGCTGAAACGCACCTCGCGGCCATGGCGGGCCGCCGATGCGCGCACGCGGGCGACAATCTGACGCACCTGCGCCTTGGTCTCGCCCCACAGCGCATACACATCGGCATGGCGGCCGGCCACCTCGATCGCCGCATCCGAGGCGCCGCCGAAATAGATCGGGATGTGCGGCTGGGTATGGCTGCGCATCTCGGTCGAGGCGCCGGCCACGTGGTAGTAGGTGCCCTGGTGGTCGACCGGGCCACGCTCGGTCCAGATGCGCTTGAGCAGGCCGACATACTCGTCGGTGCGGGCATAGCGGGCGTCCTTGTCGATCCAGTCGCCGTCGCGCCGCTGGTCGATGTCGTCGCCGCCGGAGATGACATGGATCGCCGCCCGCCCGCCCGAAAGCTGGTCCAGCGTGGCGAAGCTGCGCGCTGCGTTGGTGGGCGCCTGGAAGCCGGGCCGGTGGGCGACGAGGAAGCCGACGCGGCTGGTGTGGGCGGCGGCGTGGGTGGCGATCTGGAAGCCGTCCGGCCCGTTGGCAAACCAGCCGATCAGCACCCGGTCGAAATCGCCCTCGTCATGCGCCGTTGCCGAGGCGCGCAGATAGGCCGGGTCGATCGGTGCGCCGCGGCCGGGATGGATTTCCGACTGCGCGCGCGGCTGCATCATGCCGATGAATTCGAGGGTCATACCCGGGTCCTCCTGCTGCCGCATCCGGCGCCAGCGGAGCATATCAGAACGCCACGGCCGCGCACCCGCCGGTTGCATTGACGTGTCATGAAGGCAGGTGTTGACTGAAACACAGGTCCGAGCGGCCGCAAAAGCTGCCGCCAGAAGCCAGGGGAGGTCGCATCGATGCCCGCGCTTAACCGACTGGCCGCGCTTAACCGACTGGCCGTGCTCAACAGATTGGCGGTATTCGCCGCGATGGCCCTGGCGCTGTTGGCGCCCGGCGTCGTCCAGGCCCAGCAGAATACCCTCAAGGTGGTGCTGCCGGGCGAACTGCGCAGCATCGACAGCGACTGGACCGCAGCTGCGATCACCCGGTACCACAGCTTCATGGTCTACGACACGCTGCTTGGCCTGGACGCCGACCAGCAGATCCGGCCGCAGATGGCGGACCGCTTCGAGCTGTCCGACGACAAGCTGACCTACACCTTCCACTTGCGTGACAAGCTCGCCTTCTCCGATGGCACCCCGGTCACCGCCGAGGACGTGGTCGCTTCCTGGATGCGGTGGGGCGAGGCGGACGGCGCCGGCCAGATGATCGCCACCTTCCTCGCCGGGCTGGATGCCGTCGATGCGAAAACGCTGCGGGTGCGCCTGAAAGAGCCCTTCCCGCAGCTGCCCTATGTGCTGGCCAAGCCGATGGCGATCCCGATGTTCGTCAAGCCGGGCAAGATCGTGAAAGGCCTGTCGGCGCGCACCCAGTTCACTGACCCCATGGGCTCCGGCCCTTTCATCATGCGCAAGGATGAATGGGTCGCCGGCGCCAAGACCGTCTATGTGAAGAACCCCGGCTACGTTCCGCGCGCCGAGCCGGCCAGCGGCGTCGCCGGCGGCAAGGTCGTTCGCGTCGAGCGGGTCGAATGGGTGGTGATCCCCGATCCCTCGACCCAGGCCTCGGCGCTGCGCAACGGCGAGGTCGATTTCGTCGAAAGCCCGACGCTTGACCTGGTGCCGATGCTGAAGGCGTCAAAGGGTGTGCGGGTCGAAGCGCTGTGGCCGACCGGCAGCGAGGGCACGATGCGGGTCAACTGGACCAACCCGCCCTTCGACAATCCGATTGCGCGCCGGGCGATGTACAATTTCGTCAATCAGAAGGACATGATCCTGGCCGCCTTGGGCGACGAGAAGCTGGGGCAAGTCTGCGGCGCGCTGCTGATCTGTGGTTCGCCCAACGGCAGCGAGTATGGCTCCGAGATGCTGACCTCGAACGAGCCAGAGGATGTGCGCCTGAAGCGTGGCATGGAGATGCTGAAGGCCGGTGGCTACAAGGGCGAGAAGATCGTCGTGCTCGACCCTTCCGACCAGCCGATCATGAACCGCGCCACCCAGGTGCTGGTGGCCGGCATGCGCAAGGCGGGCGTGAATGTCGAGATGCAGACGATGGATTGGGCGACCGTGGTATCTCGTCGCGCGGTGCGCGGGCCGGTGGCAAATGGCTGGCACATCTTCCTGACCATGGGTGGCCCGCTCGGTCCGGCCAATCCGGTGTTCCATGTGCAGATGTCGGCGGCCTGCGACAAGGCGTGGTTCGGCTGGCCGTGCGATGCCGAGCTGGAGCGGTTGCGCGCGGCCTGGATCCGCGAGACCGATCCGATAAAGGCGCGCTGGCTGGTGGAGAACATCCAGCTGCGCGGCGCACAGATCGTGGTCTATGTGCCGTTCGGCCAGTACCTCTCGCCCTCGGCCTGGCGCGACAATCTCGACGGGATGCTGACGGTCCCAGAGACAGTGGTGTTCTGGAACGTCGCGAAGAAGTAGTCCCCCGCCCAACCCCACGGCCTAGATGTTGGGGGGCCTGGGGGCGACGCCCCCAGCGGGTCGAGGGCAGCGCCCTCGCCTTCCCTTCTGCCTATTTTTCTTGAAAGCCGAACGTTGAGAATCTTCGCAGCCAGCCTCGCCACCGAGACCAACACCTTCGCACCGATCCCCACCGATCGTGTCGCCTTCGCGCCGGCGTATTTTGCTCCGGGCACCCACCCGGAGACGCCGACCCTGTGCTCCGCGCCGATTGTGGTGGCGCGGCGCCTGGGGCGGGAGCGGGGGCACACCGTGATCGAGGGCAGCTCCGCCTGGGCCGAGCCGGCGGGAATTGTCGGGCGATCGACCTACGAGGCGCTGCGCGACGAGATCCTGGGACAGTTGCGGGCGGCCATGCCGGTGGATGTGATCCTGTTCGGATTGCACGGCTGCATGGTGGCGCACGGTTACGATGACTGCGAGGGTGACCTGCTGGCCCGCGCCCGCGCGATTGCGCCCAAGGCGGTGATCGGCGCCGAGCTGGACCTGCATGCGCATCTCAGCGATGCGATGGTGGCGAACAGCGACTTCCTTGTGGCGTTCAAGGAGTTTCCGCATACCGACTTCTTGGCGCGCGCCGAGGACCTGGCCGCCCTATGCTTGGCCAAGGCACGCGGCGAGATCTTACCGCACGCCTGCCTGTTCGATCTGCGCCATATCGGCGGCTACATGACCGGGCGGGAACCAGGCCGCAGCTTCGTTGACCAGATGATTGCGATGGAAGGGCGCGACGGCATCCACTCCATCACTGTGATCCACGGCTTCCAGGCGGCGGATGTGTATGACGTCGGCAGCAAGATCCTGGTCTATGCCGATGACCGCGCCAAGGGCGAGGCGTTGGCCGAGCGCCTGGGCCGCGAGCTGCTCTCCTGGGGGAACAGCGGCGTGCCGGTCCACCTCAAGACCGCCGAGGCCGTGGCCGACGCCATCGCCACAGAAGGCGGGCCGGTGGTGCTGGCCGATCGCTGGGACAATCCGGGCGGTGGCGTGGCCGGCGACAGCACCTTCCTGATCGAGGAGTTGCTGAAATATCCCGCCATTCCGGCTGCTGTCGGGGCGCTGTGGGACCCGCAGGCCGTGGCGTTCTGTATCGCCGCCGGGCCCGGTGCCGTGATGCCGCTGCGTTTCGGCGGCAAGGCGGCGGCAACCTCTGGCCGCGCGATCGATGCGGTGGTGACTGTGCGTGCCACCACCGACAACCTGCGCATTCCGTTCGAACAGAGCACGGTCTCGCTGGGTGCGGCCGCGAGCATCACCATCGGCAACCTCGATGTGGTGCTGGCCAGTGGCCGGGCGCAGACATTTTCGCCGCCGGTCTTCACCGATCTCGGCATCGATCTTTCAAAGAAGAAGATCGTCGTGGTCAAATCCTCCAACCACTTCTACGCCGCCTTCGCCCCGATCGCCGCCAAGATCACCTATGTCGATTGCGGCGGGCCGTATCCGCCCGATCCCCTGAAAATCGCCTATACCAAGATCCGCCGCCCGATCTCTCCGCTCGATGCGAACCCATGGCTGTTCCCCCGGAACGTCTGACTTCCCGTCTTCATCTTTGCGCACCGAGGCTGGCTGACGCGCCAGACCTGTTTCGCTTCATGGGTGATGCGACGGTCATGCAGCACACCCAGTGCCAAGCGTCGCTGCGCACCATGCGCCGCCATATTGCGGGTCATGCGCACCAGGCGCGGCGGTTGGGCTTCGGTCCCTGGACGGTGCGCCAGGCAGGAACGGTAATCGGCTATGGCGGCCTGAACGATGACCCGTTTGACCCCGGCTACGGCCCCGAGATCGCCTTTTTCTTCGCGCGCGAGGCCTGGGGCAGGGGGTATGCGGGCGAACTGGTCGCCGCCAGCCTCGATTACGCGTGCGCCTCGGGCCTGACCGAAGTCAGCGCCTTCGTCCACCCGGACAATGCCGCCTCGCGCCGCGTGCTGGAGCGCGCTGGCTACGTTGTCCAGCGATGGATCCCCGAAATGACGCGCTGGCTGCTGCGCCTGGAGCTCACTCGTTGACCAGGTCCAAGGGGTAGAACGGCCGTGTCACCCGGGTGAATGGAATACGCCGCATATTGGCGCAGGTCGGGCCGGGCGTGTCGGCGATCAGCACGCGCGCGGCGATCGGCGTGTAGCTCACCCGGAAATGCGACGGCGACTTGACGAAGATCAACGCCGCGCGCCGCGGATCAAGCCCCACACTCTCATGCACCCCGAGATCCCATTCCAGATGCGGAATCGAGCGCAGATTGAGCCGGATATCGCCGATCGCCAGCACCACCGTCAGCCCCATCACACCGCGCATGCCGCTCGCCCCGGCGCCGGAAAAGACATAGGTTCCGTCGCTGATCACCCGCACGATCCCGGTGATGGTCAGCGGCACGCCGTCATGCGAACGCTTATGCCCAACCGTCAGCGTCACCGTCCGGCCTACCCCCGCCGCCGCCGCTTCGGCCGCCGCCTCGGCATCGCACATGGTGACGTAGGTCAACCGTCCCGCCCGCTCGGCCCCCGCTGCCAACAATGCCCGCAACACCACGGTGCTGTCCGCCGCCGCCCCGCCGCTCGGCGTATCCCCGGCATCGCTGGCCACCGTCAGCCCCTCGCTGGACAGCCCGATCCGGATCACCTCCTCCAGCGGCGTCAGGTCCGGCTCGAATTCTGCCCGCCGCTGCCAGGTCATCTCCGCCAACGTCTCCGCCGCCGCCTGCGCCGCATCAACATCGCCATCCGCGCAAACCAGGGCAGCAAAGCCAAGGTCGGGCACATCCATCCATGGCTGCACCGGAAACAGCGAGACATGCAGAACCCGGCCCCAATCTTCGGACTGTGCCGCCTCCATCGCCCGCCCGGCCGCCACCACATCGGCCAGTGGCGGCGTCGTGGTGCGCGCGGCATCCGGGCTCATCACCATATGGCGCTTGGCCACCGCCATCACCGGCCGAACCCGCCCGCCAAGCCAGTCCAGCAAAAGCTGGCCCCCCCGCACGCCGGTCTCGTACATGTCGATATGCGGGTATTCGCGATAGCCGATATAGGCGACATCCGGCTGGATCATCCGCTGGGTGATGTGCCCATGCAGGTCCAGCGTCACCACGATCGGCATCCCTTTGGGCAACACCGCCCGCACACGCTCCAAAATCTCCGATTCCGAATCGGGCTCGTCCTCCACCACCATCGCCCCGTGCAGCGCCAGTAACACCCCGTCCACCGCGCCGGCCCCGCGCAACCGCTCGATGATCTCGCCCAGCAACGCTTCGAAACACTCCCGTGTCACCGGCCCGCTCGCCAGCGCCAGCGTGCCCAACAGCGGCACCGCCGTGGCACCCGCCGCGCGCAACACATCCAGCATGCCCGGCACTTCGCTGCGCTCGGCCCCATAGGCGGTCAGCATCTCCGCGCCACGAAACAGATACTGGTCGCGGAAAGTCTCAATCGTGGTACGAAACGGCACGAAGCTGTTTGTCTCCTGTTTCATTTCTGCAATGGCTATGCGCATCTTCTCTTCCCCTCGGTGTCCCGCTAGAGCATAGAGCGGCACGGTCAGCGCGCGATTCGCCGCCGCCGGCGTCGTGCCAGGTGACAATAGGCTAGTTCGAGACAACCACCCCTGTCAGCGGTCGTTCCGCTCTGGCGTGGCCGTTGTGGAGTCATTAGGAAGCTGAAATGCCGAGAAACACCCTGATCGCCGCCCTGGGCCACGCGGTTGCCGTCCGTGGCCTGGTCCCCGGAACCGCCAAGCCGAAGCATGGCAAGCCTGGCGTTACCCTGGTCTGGCTCCGCCCGGAGCCGGTGACCCTGCGGGCGGAACCCAAAGGCATCCTGGTGCTGACCGACTACCTGCCATTTGTCGCCCCCAGCGGCCGGCTGCATCGTGACATCAAGGCATGGCTGGCCGCGCACGCCCCTGACGCCCTCTGCATCAGCCGCAACGGCCACCTCTCGCTCGGGCTGGCGGCCGCCGGCGACTGGACCGGCACCCTCGGCAAGCTGCTCGACCTGACCGTCGCCCTGCGGGCCGAACTCGATCGCACCTGGCCGGACTACGCCCGCGGCGTCTTCGCCAAGGAACTGGCCTGACTATCCCTCGCCAACCCATGGCAGCACCCGCCCGACAATGGCGATGTGCTGCCCCTGGCGCACCACCGCCCCCCAAGCCTGCGCGATCACCACCCCATCAACCCCCGCCCGCACCGGCCAAGGCGCGAGATCGATGCGCTGGAAATCGTGCAGCCACCCCACCGTCGCTCCGGCCCGCACCACCTCGCCGCACTCCACGACCGGCTCATAATGCCCGTCATGCGGCGCCACGGTGAAGCACGCCCGCTCCACCATCGCCGCAAGCTTCTGAGACCCCGCCGCGTGATACGCGATCTTCTCAATCCGCCCGCGCAGTTGCCCTTGATGGATCGCCGCCGCCACCACCCCATGCTTGGCGTACCGCACCCCCTCCGCCGACACCGCCGCCCCCCAGCCGAACTCGCCACCAATCGTGATCTTCCCCAGCCGCTCCGCCTCGCTCGGCAACAACCCCGGCGTCTCGTTCTGATAGGCAATCACGATCGGCGTGCCGAACCAGCGCGCTGTGGTCTCGATCAGCCGCCCCTGCGCGGGATCGTCCACCATGTGATAGCTCGTCCCGCGCGCAAACCGCGCCACCGCCCCCCCGGCATGCAGATCGATCACCACATGCACCCGCGGCCAGATCCACTCGCGCACAAACGCCGCGATCCGGTGGCTGATGCCGGCCAGGGCAGGGGTCTTGCCCGCCCCATCGACAAAGCTGCGGTTGAGATTGCGCCCGTCATCCAGCGACGCATCGCGCGTGCCGGCCCGGAACGCCCCGGGATTCAGCACCGGTACCAGGATGATCCGCCCCTGCACTTCGCTGGCATCGATCTCGCGCAACAGATGCTTCAGCGCCACCGGGCCCTCATACTCGTTGCCATGGTTGGACCCGAACGCCACCAGCCCTTCACCAGGCTTCACGCTTGTCCCGACCATCACTGTCAACGGGATCAGGTGATCCCCCCAGATCGAGTCATGCTCCAGCGCCACCCAGTAGTCGCGCCGCCCAGGGCTATCGAGATCCAGGCCCGAAGGCCGCGTGATAACGCGTTCCATGCTCAATTCACCCTGCGCCGAGCAACAAACTCGAGATCCACCTCCACCCCGATCCCCGGCGTGTCGGGAATCCCCACGGTGCCATCCGCCTGCAAGTCAAAGCCCGCCTTCGCAATCCCCCGCGTCAGCGCACTCTGGCTCACATTGAACTCGACAAACCGCGCACGGGGCAGGGTGGCGATCAACTGCAACGAATACCCCGTCAGCAAATGCGTCAGCCACGAATGCGGCACCAGGTCGATCCCCGCCTGCTCCGCCATCTCCGCCACCCGCCGCGCCACACTCACCCCGCCACAACGCGACAAATCCGGCTGCACCACATCCACGCAACCCTCGCCGATGAACCGCTCGAAATCCCAAACAGTAGCCACCTGCTCCCCCGCGGCAATCGGCGTCGGGCTATTGGCCCGCACCGCCGCATACTCATCGAACCGCTCGGGATGGATGAAATCTTCCACCCAGCCGACATCATACTCCGCCAGCCACCGGCACAACCTTTCCGCCTCCCGCCGGGTCCGCAGCACCCCGGAAAACGCCTGCTCCGGGTTCTTCCACCCCGCAGGATACCAGCCGGGATCCACCAGCAAATGCCGCTCCGGCCCCAACGCCCCCCGCGCCGCCGCCACCAATTCCCTATCCCGCCCCTCGTCCTGCCCGAACACCCCCCAGCCGAACTTCACCGCGCGAAACCCTCGCGCCACATACCCCTCCACCGCCGCCGCCATCCCCTCCGGCGTCTCGCGAAACAATGTCGACGCATACGCCATCACGCTGTCCCGCCGCCGCCCGCCCAAAACCCGCGCCAGCGACTGCCCCGCCGCCTGCGCCCGGATCGACCACAGGCAATTGTCGATCGCCGAAATGCACTGCATCGCAATGCCCCGCCGCCCATAATACGCGCTACCGACATACAGCTTGTCCCACAGCCGCTGCACATCCAACGGGTTCTCGCCAATCAACAACCCCGCCAACGTCTGAAACCCCGGGATCGACATCCCCTGCCCGGAAATGATCGCCACCGCCGCCGGCGCCAGCGTCTCGGCGTCCGCCCACCCGGTCAGCCCCTCATCGGTCGCCACCCGCACCAGCAACTGCCAGTCGCCATTGTCCGTCGCCTCCTCGCCCCCAGCCGTGGCGCCATAACGCGCCTCGCCGCGCAACAGGATCGGCTCAACCTCGGTGATTTTCATGACTTCCCTCGAAGCAAGAAAGAATCTTCTTTTTCTGCAGAAAAAGAAGCAAAAAGACTTTTATGACTTTGCGCCCGATCTCCCCGGGGAAAGACGGGTGCCAAGCGGATAAAAGTTTTTTGGTTCTTTTTTTCAAAAAAGAACATCTTCCTTCTCCTTCCCTGACCAGCCCCCCAAGCATAGAATGCCCACCACACCGGGCAATGGAGAAGAGCATGCTGCACAACGCCAAGGACTCCGAACTGCGCGCCCGCGCCGCCCGCGTCGTGCCTGGCGGCATGTGGGGCCACCAAAACGCCGCCAACCTGCCCGAGGGCTATCCCCAGTTCTTCTCTGGCGCCCAGGGCTGCCGCATCCGCGACGTCGACGGCAACGAGTACATCGACTTCATGTGCAGCTGGGGCCCCGTCCTGCTCGGCCACCACCACCCGGAGGTCGAAGCCGCCGCCGCCCGCCAGGCCGCCCTCGGCGACTGCCAGAACGGCCCCGGCGAAGCCATGGTCGAACTCGCCGAACTCCTGGTCGACACCATCCCGCACGCCGACTGGGTCCAGTTCCAGAAGAATGGCACCGACGCCACCACGATGGCCGTCACCTTCGCCCGCGCCGGCACCGGCCGCCGCAAGGTCCTGGTGGCCAAGGGCGCCTATCACGGCGCCATCCCCTGGACCTCGCCCTCGATGAACGGCGTGACCAACGAAGACCGCGCCCATATCGACCACTACATCTTCAACGACGTCGCCAGCCTGGACGCCGCCGTCGACCGCCACCAGGGCGACCTGGCCGCCATCCTCGTCTCCGCCTTCCGCCACGATGTCGGCATCGACCAGGAAATGCCCACCCCCGCATTCGCCCGCCGCGCCCGCGAACTCTGCGACGCCACCGGCGCCGCCCTGATCATCGACGACGTCCGCGCCGGCTTCCGCCTCCATCTCGGCGGCTCCTGGGAAGGCCTCGGCGTCCGCCCGGACCTCGCCGCCTGGTCAAAATCCATCGCCAACGGCCACCCGCTCGCCGCCATCACCGGCAACGACCGCTTCCGCGACGCGGTGAAGGGCACCTTCTCCACCGGCTCGTTCTGGACCGCCGCCGTCCCCCACGCCGCCGGCGTCGCCACCCTCCGCGCCCTCAAACGCGACGACGGCATCGGCCACATGACCACCATGGGCACCCGCTTCCGCACCGGCATGGCCGCCCTGTCCGCCAGGCACAGCATCCCCATCCGCCAGTCCGGCCCGGTCCAGATGCCGCTCGTCCTGTTCGACGACGACCCCACCCAGACCAAGGCCAACACCTTCTGCTCCGCCGCGCTAAAGGCCGGCGCCTACTTTCACCCCAAGCACAACATGTTCCTGTGCACCGCCCACACGGCAAAAGACATCGACGATGCCCTGATCGCCGCCGATGCCGGCTTTACCGCGGTGGCGCGCCTATAGCGCCGCCCGCAACGACTGCGCCACATACGGCAGGAAATGCGCCAGCGGCGGTGTCTCCAGCCCTTTCACCTTCGCCCCCTCGTCATAGCGCCGCAGCCGCACCGCCTCGCGCCAGAACGGCAGACTCTCGAACGCGATGATCTCGCCGGCATCCATCGGCCCGCCCTGCAACGACAGGCTGAGGACCGAATCCCGCGACAACTTGGCAAAGTAATCCGCCTCCTTGCCGCACAAATAGCGCTTCGCCGCCACATGCAGCCGCACCGGCTCGGTCACCTCCGGCCCGAAGCGATCAGCGAGAAAGGCGTGGCCAACATCTTCGTGCCGGTCGTCGATCCCATCGGCCGCCGGGTTCTCGCCGATCTCCTGCACCATGTGGCCGATATCATGCACCAGCGCCGCGGCAATCAGGCTCGGTGGATCGCCCGCCTGCTCGGCCAGCCACGCCGCCTGCAACCCATGCTGGATCTGGTTGAGATCCGACAGCCCATAGCGATGCCGGCCATTGATATCCAGCCGCTGCGTGATGTCGGCGAGAATGTCCTGGACCATGCGGCCGCTCCCAAACGAATGCGATCGCCCAGTATCGACCGGAACCGGTGGTGCTTCCAAGACCTCGGCGCGTGACGATTCAATGAATGCGCCGCCGCACTACCGCCCGTAAACCGCCGCCGCATTGCCGCGATAAAACCTGCGCGCATCCTCCGCCGAAAACCGGATCGGCAGCGACGTCATCGGGTCATCGAAATCCCAATGCGGATAGTCCGACGAAAACAACAGCCGCTCCAACCCGATCCACCCGATCAGATCCGCCAGATGCTGCGGGTTCGCCGGCTCCTCCATCGGCTGCGAGGTAAACCAAACATTGCGCTTGATGTACTCACTCGGCGCCATCGTCAGATGCGGCGTCTCGCGCTTCAGCGTCTTCCAATGCTTGTCCAACCGCCACGACAATGACGGCACCCAGCCAAACCCGCCCTCGATCATCACAAACCGCAGCCCGGGCAACTGCTCAAACACCCCCTCGACCACCATCGAGGTCAACTGCGCCTGCACCGAGGCCGCATGTCCCAGCATGTCTTCGATGTAGTAGCTCGCCCACCCGGACGACGTATTCGGCCCGCCGCCAAACCCAAACGCATGCATCGCCACCGGCATCCCCGCCGCCACCGCCGCCTCGAAGATCGGCCGATACCGCCGGCCCCCCAACGGCTCCGCCGTGCGCGACAACAAATACACATGCCCAATGTACGGACTGCCGGCCCAGCGCTCGATCTCCGCCACCGCCCCCGCCGGGTCCTCGTAGTTCACCACCACCGACGCCTTCAACCGCGGCTCCGGCTTGGCCAGAAACTCCACCTGATAGTCGTTCATCGCCGCACAGATCGCCGTGCCCAGTGCCGGCAACATGAAATTCTGCGACGGCGTTGGCGGATTGATCGTGCCGAACTCGACATTGAACGCATCCAGATGCTGGCTGCGCACGAAATCCAAATCCGTCCCCGGTGGCATCCCCGAAGGCGGCCAGGCATCCCGCCGAGCGGCGGCCGGCTGCGCCTTGGGATAATTCGGCCCGCCACTCGCCAACCCGGTCCGATGCGCCATGCCAAACGTGGCAATATGATCCACCCAGCGCCGCGCCAGGAACGGATACAGCGCCTCCCAATTCGGCGGCCCCAGATGCAGGTCGATATCGGCAATGCCAAGCTTGCTGGCAGCCGGCACATCCGCGGCAGAGCGAAGTTGGACGTTCACGTCAGCTTCTCCAGGTCAGCCCACAAGCAGTCATACCAGCACGACGCCGCCAAGCGAAGCACCACCTTCCAAACCTAAGCCCCCGCGACAACCGTCCCCACATGCGCCATCATCCGCCCTCGATTCGTGATGGAGTGCGACGCATGGCTGAAAACTGGACCCGGGTAGCATCCGCCGCCGACATCGCCGAAGGCAGCGCCATGCCCGTCGAAATCAACGGCCTGTCCCTCGCCATCTACCACCTCGCCGGCGGCAAATTCTATTGCACCGACAACATCTGCACCCACGCCTTCGCCCTGCTCACCGACGGCTGGCTCGAAGGCACCACCATCGAATGCCCGCTCCACGCCGGCCAGTTCGACGTCTGCACCGGAAAAGGCCTCGGCGCCCCAATCGAGGAAGACCTCAAAACCTTCGCGGTCAAGATCGATGGCGACAACGTCCTGGTCGATCTCCCCGCCTGATCCCAGGGCCAGCCTGATCCCAAGGCCAGCCTGATCCCAGGGCCAGCCTGATGTCGCAAACCAAGCCGGCCCCAAGCTTCCCCACTTGGCTGCCCTGGCTCCTCGGCTTCCTCACCGCCATCGGCCCCGCCTCGATCGACATGTACCTGCCGGCCTTCCCGGCCATCGAGGCCGAGTTCGCCGCCCCCTCCGGCTCGGCCCAGGTCACCCTGGCCGCCTACTTCGCCGGCCTCGCAGTCGGCCAACTCTCCCAAGGCACCCTGTCCGACCGCTTCGGCCGCCGCAGCCCGATCCTGATCGGCACCGCGCTCTATGCCGTCGCCTCCATCGGCGCCGCCCTCGCCCCGGACCTGTTCTGGCTCTCCGTCTTCCGCGCCATCTCGGCCTTTGGCGGCGCCGCGGGCTCGGTCATCCCCCGCGCCATGGTCCGCGACCTCGCCACCGGCCACGCCGCCGCGGTGATGATGTCCCAACTCACCCTGGTCCTCGGCGCCGCCCCGATCCTGGCCCCCAGCATCGGCGGCCTGGTCCTGATGTTCGGCTCCTGGCGCTGGATTTTCTGGATCCTCGCCGCTTACGCAGCACTCTGCTGCCTCCTGGTCTGGCGCCTCCTGCCCGACACCCTGCCGCGCGAAAACCGCATCGAACTGCGCCTCGGCCAGCAACTCCGCCGCTACGCCGCAATCCTGCGCGAGCGTTACTTCGTCTCCCACGGCGCCATGGCCTGCTGCGCCTTCTTCGCCTACCTCGCCGGCTCCTCGCCCGTCTTCATCCTCGGCTTCGGCCTCACCCCCGCCCAATTCGCCCTGCTCTTCGGCGCCAACTCCATCGCCCTGATCGCCGCCTCCCAGGTCAACGCCCGCCTCGTCCGCCGCGTCGGCCCCTCCCGCGTCCTGCGCGTCGTCTCCCGCCTCCACCTCGCCGCCACCGCCACCCTGGCCATCATCGCCTTTACCGGCGACCCCAGCTTCATCGCGGTCGTCATGCCGTTATTGCTCGCCGTCGCCTGCATGGGCCTGCTCAACCCCAACACCGTCGTCGGCGCCCTCACCCACCAAGGCCACCAGGCCGGCAGCGCCTCGGCTGTCATGGGAACCGCGCAGTTCCTCCTCGGCGCCATCGGCGGCCTCCTCGTCGGCGCCTTCACCGACAGCTCCCCCCGCGGCATGGCCGCCCTGATGCTCCTGGGGTCCATCGGGCTGGTCCTTGCGGATCGGCTACGGCCGAAAGCAAGCGCTTCTTTTTGAAAAAAGAAGCAAAAACTTTTATCCGTTCGCTCTACATCTCAACGACGAGATATTCTTCTTCCACCGAAACCGGGATCGTCTCCGCCACATACGGACCTTCCACCAGCTTCGTCCCTGCCGTCACCTCCACCGGGTAGCTCCGCGTCCTAATCCGCTCGGGATCGCAATAGCTCTGCCCGGTCTTGATATCGAACTCCCAGCCATGCCACGGGCAGCGCAAAATCTCCCCCGCCCGCGAATACACATACTCCCCAGGCATCGGCGCCTCACGCAGCCCAGTGATCAACCCCTCGCACATCGGCCCACCCTGGTGCGGACACCGGTTGAGCAGCCCGAAGAACGCGCCCTTCAGGTTGAAAATCGCAATCGGCCGCCCCCGCACCATCACCAGCTTGCGTCCACCCTCGGGAATCTCATGCGAGGTCGCAACAACGTGTCGGCTCATCGCTAAACCCTCAAGCCCCGCACCCGCGATAAACCTTGCGCGCATTCTCCATAAAGAACGCCCGCCGCTGTTCCTCGCTCATCCGGATCGGCAGCGCCTGCGCCGGATCATCAAAATCCCAATGCGGATAGTCCGTCGCAAAGATCAGCCGATCCCACCCCATCCACCCGATGCAGTCCTCCAGATGCGCCCGCGGCTCCGGCTCCTCCATCGGCTGCGTCGTCCACCAAACCTGCCGCCGCATATACTCGCTCGGCGCCATCGAAAGCTCCGGCGTCTCACTGCGCAGCGTCTTCCAATGCTTGTCCAACCGCCAGGCCAATGACGGCGCCCAGGCAAACCCCGCCTCGATCATCACCATCTTCAGCGAGGGCCACTTCTCAAACACCCCCTCCACAATCAGGCTCGTCAACCCCGCCTGCTGGCACTGCGAATGCCCCGTCATCTCCTCGATATAATAGCTCGGCCACCCCCCCGGCGTGACCGGATTGCCGCCATACCCAAACGCATGCACCCCCACCGGCATCCCAACCTCGGCCGCCGCCTCATAGATCGGCCAATATTTCCGGCTCCCCAACGGTTCCGCCGTCCGGCTCAGCATCAGAACCTGCACAAACGCCGGATTATCCGCATACCGCCGAATTTCCGCCGCCGAAGCCACCGCATCCTCATACGGAACCACAACCGAAGCCTTCAACCGGCTGTCCTTGCTCGTCCATTCCGCCAACTGCCACTCATTCGTCGCATGGCACAACGCCGCCGAAAGGGCGGGGTTCTGCACCCCCTGCCCAGACCCCAGCGGGTTCAAAATCCCCAACCCCACCCCATTCGTGTCCAAATGCTGGCTCTGCATGAACGCCAGCGAACTCCCCGGCCGCCCCCCCTCCGGCGGATTCGCATCCCGCCGCGACGCATTCGGCTGGCTCTTCGGATACGCCGGCCCTGCCTGCCACCCCTGCCGCGCCGGCGCCCCATACGCATCGATATGGTCCCGCCAGCGCTTCTCCAGCCACGGATGAAAATCCTTCGGCCCCGCCTTCGCCGGATGAATATCCCCATCCGCAATCAACAGCCTGCTCGCCGCCGGCGCCTCGGCCACGGCCTGGGAACGAACCTCGTTCATATCACCGTCTCCATCAGGCGGGCATACGTCGCCCGCGGATTGTCGATCGCGATCTTACGTACCAGGGCATCCGAAAGCCCATCCGGCAACGCCGCCGTCCCATCGAACTGATAATGCGGATAATCCGTCGAAAACAACAGCAACTCATCGCTCTGCATGTGATCGAACAGCTTCATCAGCGACTCCGTATCCGGCGGCCCATCCACCGGCTGCAACGACAGCCGAACATTGCTCCGCACAATATCCCCCGGCGCCCGATCCACCCAAGGAATCTCCATCCGCAACCCGCGCCAATACTTCGTCAACCGCCAAAGATGCGCCGGCAACCAGGTAAACCCGCTCTCCAACAACACCACCTTAAGATGCGGGAACTTCGTAAACACCCCCTCGCAGATCATCGAGGTCAACTGCGTCTGAAACGCCTGCGCCTGCCCCACATAATCCTCGGTGTAGTAACTCGGCCACCCAACCGGCGTCGGCGGATTATGATACGCACTCCCCGCATGAATACTCACCGCCAGCCCATGCTTCTCGGCGGCCGCATAAATCGGCCAATGATGCCGCCGCCCCAGCGGCGTATCCCCCATCACCAGCAATAAAATCGAAACAAACCGCTTATCCGCCGCACACCGATTAATCTCGTCCACCGCCATCTCAACATTCTGCACCGGCACCACAATCGAAGCCCGCAACCGCGGCTCACGATCCAGCCACTCCTTCACCATCCAGTCATTCACCGCCCGCGCAAACGCCGCCGCCATATCCTCGCTGAACAGCAACTGCACCCCATACAAACAATTCGCAATCGCCACCGAAGTCCCGAACGGCTCAATCGCCTGCGCCCGAACCACCTCAACACTCGCCGCCGGCCGGCCCGAAACCGCCTTCCAATCCGCCCGGCACGTCAACGGCGAATTCAACGGATACGAAATCGAGTTCAACTCATCGATCCCGCGAATAATCACCTGCTCGCGCCAATGATCCTCCAAATACGGCATCAACGCCTGCAAACTCGGCACCGAAGGATGAATATCACTATCGATCGAACCCACCGGCAATCCAGCCATATCGCGTCTCTCCCGCGGCGCATCCACGCGCGCTCACCCCTGCATCCTACTACCAACCATCCCCCACGCAACAACAGCAAGGAAGGGCAGGGCGCCGCCCTGCATCCGCCGGGGGTAGCACCCCCGGACCCGCATCCATAGGACCTGTAGGGGGTGAAGCCAGGAGGCGAAGTACCCACGTCTGTTCGCTAGCTGAGTGCGCAGCGTCTGCACTTTGATCCGGCCAAGAGCTCGCGGTGACCAATGAATAGATCGGATGCCGAAAACACGTATCAGTAACGGAATTGTCGCAGACTTGACACATAATGGATCGATGGCACATCGTCCGGCTCGTCAGGGAAATGCGATGTCGCTTAAGACAGTTTCACAAGTCGTTCGGGTATTCATCGATTCGGAGCCGTTGCTGAGCATCGCACTGAAGAATCTGGCTGCCGGAGTGCGCGACAAGCTGTTCTTGCCGCGAGATGTCCGGCGTTTGCGCATTGCCGCCGGACTCCACGGAAAGTCCGCATACGCTGGCCTTGCATCGTTGTCGGGCGATGACCTAATGAGCGAGATCAACCTCCGGGTCCGGCGCACTCGTTTCCAGCTCCGACCGGTGCCGTTTGGTACGCGCGTGACGCCCGATGTCGGGATGTTCCCAGCCTTTGCACCTGCCTCGCCTGACCTCGATGCTGTCGAAATCGCGCGTGTGATCGACCACCGCACCTTGCACGGTTTGATTTCTGATCGGGATAGATTCCGCTTTCGGAAGTTGTTGCCGATCGGGTACCCTTCGGCACTTGGTATGCGGTCGGATGTTGAGCCTTGGATCACCGCCATCGGCGCCCTGCCCGAACCTCATCGGCGGTTTCGTCTGGCTGACGGCAAAGCAATCTCACGTGGCATAGTATGGTTCTTGACGCACGGCGCACTCCAGCGCTTTCGGGCCGCGGCCGCACCCGCCAACCATGCGGCATATCTTCGAGATCTCCTCGGCCTCGTGCATCTGCCCGAACTCGACCCAAGCACGAGAGCAATCCAGCCGACATGGCTATTCCTGCTGCGCTTCCCCGGCCGTATCATCCAGGATGTCGGCCACTACCGGCCGTCATTCGCCGATGCGCTCGACAACCGGCGCTTCCTTGCGACCTCCACCGTCCCAGGGGGCGCGCCAGGCGGCTCTTGGGGCCAAACCGCGGATCTCGAACGCATTGATGCTGGGGCCGCGTCCTTCGACGGTGCCCAGGAGCGCGTCGCACACCAGTTGCACGCCAGCGATTTCGCCAGACGTCGGATCAGTTTTGAACTGCTCGGAGAGTTGACAACGGTCCGCGGCACCATACGTGATATTCACGCGCCATCCGATTCGGCCTTTGCGCGGATAATTCCATGACACGCCGGAATCTGACCGCATCGCTCCCAAACCTTACAATATCTTCACCAAGAAGCGTGTGGTATGCTTCGGTCGCGCCGTACCGGGATTTCGCTGAACTGGAGACCGCGCTTGGACCGAACTGACTCCTCCGCCTCGCCCTCTCCGGGGCTAACCGCCATTGACGATAAGCCGTCGGAGTTCTTTGCCGACTGGCTCGTCGTCGGCATCCGCTTTGACCTCTTCGGGCCTGATATGATGCGCGCCTTTCCCGGCGCCCAGCGTTACGTAGGCAAGCGCGACTTGCTGGTAGATGACCTTGCTGCCATTTGGCGCATGCTGGCACCTGACACCCAGTTGGCTTTCGCCAATGGTGCAGCAGATGGCCTGAAGCGGCTCGATTTCGCCGACCGCGGTGACGCCCTCGTGGCGCGTGAACTGCTCTCTCTGGCCGGGCGCATCCGTGCCCACGCGGTGCTCGCCATGTTTGCCCGTTGCAGCGATCAGGGTTTTGCCACCGCACCCGGCGGCGAACTCCTCTCCATGGCGGTCGACCTGATCGCTGACCTGGCTACCCACGACGATGCCGTCGCCGAGCGTGCGCTTGCTCGCCTGGCTGATGCTGAGGGTTTCACATCGATGCACGCCCGCCGTGCCTTGCCCGCATTGTGCAAGGCAAACCCCGCCGGACTCGCCCAACATCTGCGGCGGCTGCACCCGCCGCTCCAGGCCTATTTCGCCCCCTCAGTGTGCAATGAGGCGAAAACACCGCGCCGTGTTGCAGAACGGGCAGCTTTTGTCGCCAAGATCGTTGGCGCGGTCGTCGGCCAGGTCGGCGTCGCGCCAATCGACGAGAGCATCGATTGCTGGAGCGAGCGTGCATCAGCCGGGTTCCATGGTTCAATCAGGGGGCAGGAGGCCGATTGGTGGTGTGCCGAAATCATGTCGGGCCGTCAGTTGGATAGCCTCAGAAATTGCGTGAGATAGTCGCCTGCCGCCTTCGTTGCGCCGTCTAAGTCTGCCCGGATGCGGCCAATGCTGCGCTTGCCGCCAACCGACCGTCGCTTGGGCGGCTTCCGTCCCCAGGATCTCGATGCCATCGAGCGGGAGTTCCTGCCAATCGCAGACCTCGTGCCGGTTTCGGCATGACTGTGCCGCAATCTCCCACGCCTGATCTGGTGGACTACGTCACCGATGCCGCCGCCCAGGCCGACCTGCTGAGCCTCGCCGAAATTGACGGCGACTTGCAGAGTACTGGCTACAAGCTTCACTATGCCATCGACAGCAATATTATTGACCTCTATGTCAATCCAAAAAATCGGGCAGAAAGAAGCGAAAATCGACGTATTGGCAATGGCGAGATATTTCGCGACGATCCTGAGGACCGCAAGGCGCATCTTGCCGCCCTACTCGGACGCTACCTGTGGCACAAACTACAACCGGACCAGCCGTTTCTTCTGATCCCGCCGATTGATCTCGAAGTTGGCGCCTACATGCGCCAGATCAGTCTATGGGCCAAACCGGAAAAGATCGACGCATCCCAGGTGGAGGAAATCATCACCCAGGCGCAAAGTCAGGGCCAGCAACTTCCCCAAGACGAAATCGATACCCTGATGCGCATGCTCTTGATCGACAATGGCAGACCGCTGCAGATCACGCGCATTCGTGAACTGGAGGAGACCAGGCGGTTCCTCAACATCAATCTCCTCCCCTGGGCCGAGCCGGGTGAAGTCGATCCGGCCTTGGCCGCCGTCTTGGCACCCTGGCAGCGTCTGATCGACATGCTCGACTACGCCGAAGCGAAATCAGCCTGGACCAAGAGGTTGGGCGCGGATATGGGCCGTGATGAATCGCCGGCGATGCGTCGGGACGCCGATGCCTTGGCGCGGCTAGAGATCTGGAACCGTCATCTTGCAAAGTTGCAGCCGAAGCGGAGGTTGATCTACATCACATCAGACAATTCAATACTACGATCGAGTAAGAATTATTATTTAAGTTCGGAATATTCTAAAATGTCATTCAGAGAATATTGTATCCGGCACCCGAAATCATATTTCGAGGCATCCGGCGTTCTGGCTGCCCGACCAGACCGGTACGTTAAGCTGTCGGCCCCCGGCACACTTCAGCCATTTCGTTCGTGGCTGGAGTTGCTGGTCGGACGCTACCTCGACCGCCGCACACCGGGCGACTGGAGCGAGTATGGTTATGAGCTGGAGGAAGGTCTGACAGCCGAGATTCGTCAAATCTCGAAGAAGGAGCCCAATGCGGCGTTGAATATCCGTGCAAAGTGGCACGAGTTCGTCAACGATGCGCTTGCGGTGCAGGGCAAGAGTCTTGACCAAGAAGTAAAATCTGACCAAGAGTTTATAAAACTGATGATGCGCGCATTGGCGCATGGGGTCGACGTTCTGCGACAGGCCATCATTGACACCCGTCCGCTTGTCGACAGTCATATGGAAAAAGCTTGGCACGACTGTGTCGCTGTGTTCACCAATGCGCGCTTCCTGATCGAAGTGATCAGCGCCCATGATGGCCGTGCGCCGGCGCGTGGGGTGCCACGGCTCTGCTTCGAAGGCAGCGCGCCCACAGACGAGTTCCTCACCAAGGCGCGTGCATGGTACCAGAATCCTCAAACCTTTAAGATTGATGAATATCATCGCCTGCATGAGCGCATAAATCTACGCGACTCCAGCGGCTACAATTTCTCCGTTGCTGTCGCTTACCTTCTTGCTATCGGGCAACATTGGCAATCAGCGATCTTCCTTTGCCAGCATGCCCGCAAGCTGGGCTCCGCCGCAGTCGGAGGCTCCCTTGAGCCGGCTGAACCCAACGGGCGAGAGGCCGGGTTTCTTGAGGCTTTCTGCCGTCGCATGATGGCCCGCACCCAAGCAGACCTCGATCCTCTGGATGGCATTCTCCAGGGCGTGCTCGACATTGCCGAGGCGGAGCGACGTGTCGATCCCGGTCTTGACGTCGTCGTCGAGCGCGTCACCTCGGAGCGTCACGCGCTCGCACTGTCCAAACTGCTGTTCCTGTGGGGATCGGCCCCCGGCGTGGTGTCGGATCGCGGCTTCGCGGACGCGATGCTCGACTTGGCCGGTAGGATGCAGCACTTGGTTGCCGCTGTTCCCGCGCGGTTGGCAGCACTCGCCAGCCTGCCGACGGCCCCCGATCTCGCTTCATCGCATCCCTACCGTGTTTCTGCCGATGAGATTAGGGCGGTTCTCAACAACCTCCGCCGGCGCAATCTGGTCAATCTCATCGGTATCGGCCTGTTGATGCGCAGCACCCCCGATCTCAGGAACATTGGTGCGAAGGCCTTTATCGATTTCAAGGGCCCGCCGGACACCCGGGCGCATTCCGATCTCAGTTATTATGGTAAGGTGGTCATCGCGACCGCAACAGTCGTGTTTGGTCCCGCCATGGAGCGACGACGCGCGTACGAAGAAGCCAGAACGCTTCTTAAGTCCGTATCCGAACACCGAACATTTCCGTTCGATGCGGCAAGGTTTGCGGAGTTCGGCAAGTGCCTCGACGAGGCAATGCTGGCCTCTTGATGGTCCCCACCGGCTTGGGCGCCTGCAGCTGCCATTCCGGCGCCGAGCCCAACGGTCCGATCTCCGCCCCCCGCAGTCGGGGGCTGGCGCGCTTAGAAGTATTGGCTAACAAAATAGCTTGCACCCACCGCCGGCCCATGCTAAGAACAAAAAATGAACATGGACCCAACCCCCGCCCCCACGGATGCCCCGCATCCGGCGAAGGAATTCGGCGAACGCCTGGACTCCATCCTTGCCCAACTCCTCCCCGTCATCGCCGCCGGCCTGCACCGCCTCGTCCGCTTCTGCGTCCCCGTCTGGAACCGCGTCTCGCGCACCCGCCTGCGCTTCGTCCGCCTCCTCGCCCACATCGCCGCCGGCCGCCTCCCCCGCCAGCGCGCCCCCCGTCCGGACGGCCAACCCGCCCCCAAGGGCGGCCCCCCCGCGCCCTACATCCCCCGCCGCCGCGCCTGGCTGGTCGTCCACGCCGGCCACAACGCCGCCGCCGCCATGTGGCAAATCGAAAACCTCCTCCGCGACCCCAACACCCAAGCCCTCCTCGCCACCGCCCCGCCCGAGTCCCTCAAATCCCTCGGCCGCATCCTCCGCCCCCTCTGCCGCCTCCTCGGCGTCGACCTCCCACCCGCCTTACTTCTCTCCACTCGCGCTCGGGCGGGGGGAGCCGGAGGGGGGCTCTCACTTCGCCAACCTAAACCCCCCAAACCCAAACTCCCGCCCCTTCTCCCCCTCTACCCCCAGCGCCGCCCCCGCCCGATGCCGTTCCTCAATTTCAGCAAAAAAACCGCCCCCGCCTGACCCCGCCGACTCACGCCCTCAATATTCCGATATCAAAACAAATACCGCCAATTCCAATAAACCCCCGCCTGTCCTACCCTCGCACTCCCAAAGCCTGCGAGGAGTCGCCGTGACCGATCTGGACCAAACCCTGCTCACCCGCCACGTCGCCAGCCTCCTCGCCCCCTGGCAGGACGCCCAAGGCCCCGGCGTCACCATCGGCATCGCCCGCGGCCCGAACCTAATCCTCCACCAAAGCGCCGGCCTCGCCAGCATCGAACTCGCCGCCCCCATCGGCTCCGACACCACCTTCCGTATCGCCTCGGTATCGAAACAATTTACCTGCGCCGCCATCCTCCTCCTCGCCGAGGAGGGCAAACTCTCGCTCGACGACGACATCCGCCTCCATCTCCCCGAACTCCTGGATTACGCCGCCACCGTCACCATCGACCACCTGATGCACAACAGCTCCGGCATCCGCGACATGCTGGAAATCATGCGCATCGGCGGCACCGACCTGTCCATGCCCACCACCCACGCCCAACTCCTGGCCGGCATCACCCGCCAAACCACCCTGAACTTCCCCCCCAACAGCCGCTACCTCTACTCCAACGCCGGCTTCCTCCTCCTCGGCCTCATCGCCGAACGCACCTCCGGCCAGAAACTCCGCGATTTCCTCGCCCACCGCATTTTCACCCCCTGCGGCATGTCCCAAACCCGCATGGTCGAAAGCCCCACCGAACTCGTCCCCGGCCTCGCCACCGGCTACCTGCCCGCCGATCCCGCCCAAAACATCGGCCCCTGGACCCGGGCCCAACACGGCTTCGCCCTCCACGGCGAAGGCGCCCTCGTCTCCTCCGTCACCGACCTCGCCCTCTGGGCCCGCGCCTGCGAAACCAACCGCCTGGGCCCCAACCTCACCGCCCAGCTCGAACACTGCGACGTCTTCACCAACGGCGAACTCAACGACTACGCCCGCGGCCTGCGCCTTTCCTCCGTCCGCGGCGTCCGAACCGTCAGCCACGGCGGCCTCTGGCCCGGCTACAAGACCGAGTTCCTCCGCATCCCCGAACTCGAAACCACCATCATCGTCATCGCCAACAACGCCACCGCCAATCCCTCCGCCCTCGGCCAAAACGTCCTGAACCACCTCCTCGACCACCTCCCCGGCGCCAAACCCGCCCCAACCCTCCCAGCCCCCGACATCCTCGCCCGTCACACCGGCCGCTTCCTCAACCCCGAAGCCCCCGCCACCGTCGACTTCACCCTCACACCAGCCGGAAGCCTGACCTACAGCACCAACGGCGTCACTTTCGACACCCGCTCCAACGGCGACGGCCGCCTGGCCGCCGCCAATGCCGGCCGCGACTTCACCCTCCGCCTCTCCGCCGACGGCGAAACCATGGACATCGAACTCGACGCCGGCACCACCGCCACCTACCACCGGGTCGCCCCCGACGCCGGCCTCCCCCCCGACCTCCCCGGCACCTACCGCTCCGACGAAATGGCCGCCACCTGGACGATCACCGCCCATCCGGCCGGCATGAACCTCACCATCGCCGGCCCCCACGCCAATGCCGGCCCCTGGCCGCTGGAAGGCATCGAGGGCGACATCTTCCGCGTCTGGACCCCCGGCGCCCTCTACCGTAGCTGGCTCGACGCCCGCCTCGTCCGCGACGAAGCTGGCGCCGTCACCGGCCTCCTGACCAACGGCAACCGGGTCAAGAACCTCTCCTTCCACAAAATCCCATGATCACCCCGCCCTATCTCCGCACCATGACGGCCTACAACGCCGAGATGAACCGGCGCTGGTACACCGCCGCCGAAACCCTGACCGACGCCCAACGCCGCGAGGACCGGGGCGCCTTCTTCGGCTCGCTCCATGCCACGCTGTCCCACCTGCTTTGGGCCGACACCATCTGGATGAGCCGCTTCGCCGGCTGGCCCAAACCCGCCGTGCCCTGGCCGTATGGCCCCAGTATGAGCGCCGGCTGGTCCGAACTGACATCCGCCCGCTTCGACCTCGACGCCCGCCTGATCGCCTGGGCCGGCACGATCACCCAGGACTGGCTCGACGCCGACCTCACCTGGTTTAGCGGCGGCCTCCAAAAGGACATGGTGAATCCCTGTGCGCTCCTCGTCACCCACATGTTCAACCACCAGGCCCACCACCGTGGCCAGGCTCACGCCATCCTGACCAGTTTCGGCGCCAAGACCGGCGATACCGATCTGCCTTTCGTGCTCTAGATGCTGGCAGGCCTGCCCGGACGGGAACGCCGGATCCTGCTCTGGATGTGCATCCTGGTGGCCGTCAACCAGCTCGGCTTCGGCTCGGTGGTCCCGGTCCTGCCGCTCTATGCCCGGCAATTCGGCGTTCCCGTCGCCTGGATCGGTGCCGCGATTGCCGTCTACGGCCTGGCCCGCCTGTTTTCCGCCGCCCCGGCCGGTCAGATCGCCGATCGCTTCGGCCGCCGCCATGCCTTGGCCTTCGGCGCCATCATGACCTCGGCCGGCAATCTCTGGTGCGCCCTGGCGAGCTCATATCCCGAGTTCATGGCCGGCCGCTTTGTCGCCGGCCTGGGTGCCGGCTTCGTCGTCACGGCCGGGCAGATCGTGTTGACCGACATCACCACCCCGGAGCGTCGTGGCCGGATGATGTCGCTCTACTGGGGCAGCTTCATCTTCGCCGCCGGCGCCGGCCCCTTGCCGGGCGGACTGCTTGCTGAGTGGTTCGGGCTGTCGGCGCCGTTCTGGGCCTATGCCGTTGTCGGCCTCGCCGTCGGTGCCATAGCCTGGTTCGCCGTCGGCGAAACCCGGGACTTGGCGCGAAACGCCGCCCGTGGCACCAAGCTGCCGAGTTTCTTCGGCCAGCTTCGCCTGGTCGGCGCCAATCGCGGCTTTGCCCTGGTCTGCCTCGTCGCCCTGGCCAACGCCGCCACCCGCACCGGTGGCCTGTTCAACATCGTGCCGCTGCTGGGTGCCGTCTGGCTCGGCCTGGCGCCGGGCACGATCGGGCTGTCGATGGCGATGGGCTCGGTGGTCGGGCTGGTCGCGGCCTATCCCGCCGGCTGGCTGTCCGACCGGTACGGCCGCAAGCCGGTGATCGTGCCCACCACCATCCTGTCCGGCGTGGCGATGCTGCTGTTCTGTGTGGCGCCCGATTTGACCTGGTTCATGGCCGCCTCGCTGGCCTGGGGCCTGGCCAGCGGCATGGGCGGCTCGGCGCCGGCGACGTACGCCGCCGACATGGCGCCACCGGGGATGAACGCGGCTGCGATGAGCCTGTTCCGCATGTTGGGCGACATCGGCTATGTCGCAGGCCCGATCGGCCTCGGCCTGATCACCGATTTCTACGGCCCGACCGTGGCTTTGATTGTCTGCGCCGGGCTACTGGCCGCATCCGGCCTGTTGTTCGCGCTGTTCGCCCCGGAAACCTGGCGCCGGCCTCAGAACCCGTAGAGCCGGGCGGGGTTGTCGACCAGGACCTTCTGGAGCACGGCGGGATCCGTCACTGCCAACGCCAACAGCCGCAACAGGGCGCGGTTGTCATGCGGCATGTAGAGCACCGGCTCGGGCGCCCCGGGCGTATGCGGCCCGATATGCGGCCAGTCGGTGCCCCAGACGGCGCGCTCAGGATTGGCCTCGACCAGGGCCTTGATCACTGGCACGGCATCCTCGAAGCCGCTGTTCTGCCGCGACACCCGGTTCGCGCCGGATACTTTCACCCAGGCCTTGTTGGCGCGAAGAAGGGCCAGGACATCGTCGAAGCCTGGCCGGCCGGCGGTGAGTTGTCCGTCGCCCGCGCCCATGTGGTCGATCACGACATCGACGCCGAGATCGGCGATAACCGGGGCGATGCCGGCGATCAACGAGGGCAGGGCGAAGATCTGGATATGCCAGCCGAGCTTGCCCACGCGTGAAGCGGTTTCCTGCAACTGGACGATGGCGGCCGGGATGTCGGGGATGCCGTTGCTGACCAGGTTGAGCCGGACACCGCGGACGCCGAGTTTCTTCAGCTCCTTCAGCTCGGCTTCCTTGGTTGCGGCATCGATCACGGCCACGCCCCGGCTGGTCTTTGGCCGGGCGCGCAGGGCGTTTTTCATGCAGGTGTTGTCGGTGCCGTAGGCGCTGGGCTGGACGAAGACGACGCGGGAAAATCCCATCCGGGCGGCTTCGGCGTTGTAGACTTGCAGGGTGGCCGGGGTGGGGTCATAGGCGCGCCAAGCGGCCGGCGGATAGGTCGCCATGTCGCCGAAGATATGCATGTGGCAATCGGTGGCCCCCGCGGGGACTTTGAATTCAAGGTTGGGGAATCCGGGATCGGCCATGGCTGTGGTCCTGCGGGGTTTGAGGCTACAATAGGCTGCACGGCTCAACGGAGGAACCCATGGACGACGGCCAAGGCTTCGGCAACCCACTGCGTATCCCGCCTTTGCAAAGTCGCGTCAGTGCTGCGGAATGGCAGGCCCGGCTGGACCTCGCCGCCTGTTACCGGCTGTGTGATCATTTCGGCATGACCGACATGATCGCCACCCATATTTCGGCGCGGGTGCCGGACAGCCCCGGCGAGTTCCTGGTGATCGCCCACGGCTTGTTGTTCGGCGAGGTCACCGCTTCCTCGCTGCTGAAGGCCGACCTGGACGGGCGCGTGACCCTGCAACCCGAATTCGGCGAGGGCATGCCGGACTACAACCTGCAGCCCGCCGCGTTTGTGATCCACAGCGCGATCTACCGGGCGCGCGCCGATGTCAACGCGGCGATCCACACCCACACCACGGCGGGAATGGCCGTCTCCGCCCTGCAATGCGGGTTGTTGCCGTTGACCCAGACCGCCCACCGCTTCACCGGACGGGTGGCGTATCATGATTTCAACGGGCCGGAGCGCGATCCCTCCGAGCGTGATGCCATCGCCGGGCATCTGGGCAGTCAGAACCTGATGATCCTGCGCAACCACGGGCTGTTGACGGTGGGGCAGACGATCCCCGAGGCGTTCAACTTCATGTTCGGCCTGGAACGCGCCTGCCAGGCGCAGGTGGCGGCGATGTCGTGCAATACGCCGCTGAACACGCTGCCGCAGGCGATCGTCGACAAATCGGCGGCGATGTATGCGCCGACGGCGACGCGGACCTATGGCCGTAAGGAATGGCCGGGCCTCTTGCGGATGCTCGATCGCCGCGACATGTCTTGGCGCGAATAAACGCCTGAGCTCGTCCTGTAACCGGAGATCGTTCGAATGCTTCGCATGTTGTTCGCCTGCGCTATCCTGCTCAGCCTGCCGCACCTGGCGATGGCGCAATCCGGTGGTCATCAGGGGCATGGTGCCGCCACCGCCGATACCCCGGCGACCAAGGCGCTGAAGGCTGCCAATGACAAGATGCATCGCGACATGGATATCCGCTACACCGGGAATGCCGACCGTGATTTCGTCGCCGGCATGATCGCCCACCACCAGGGCGCCATCGATATGGCCCGCGCGGTGCTGCTGCACGGCAAGGATCCGGAAATCCGTAAGCTGGCACAGGATATTGTTGATGCTCAGGATAAGGAGATCGCGCAGATGAAGGCTTGGCAGGCGAAGCAGCGGTAAAAGAGCAAGACGTTCTTTTTTGAAAAAAAGAACCAAAAAACTTTTATCCATTGCGTCGGGTGGACGTTACAGAGGCGCGACGCAAACGGATAAAGTCTTTTTGCTTCTTTTTCTTCAGAAAAAAAAGATTCTTTCTAGCTCTTTGTCACCGAACCACCGGCATCCCGCCACGCGGCGATGCCCCCCTGCACGTGGCGGGCCGAGGCCAGGCCGGCATCCTGGGCTGCCTGGACCGCCATCGCCGAGCGTTCGCCGAAGGCGCAGTAGAACACCAGCGGCTTGTCGCTGGTGGCGGCCAGTTCGTGCAGCAGGCCGTGCGGGGCCAGGTTTTCGCGCAGGTCGGGGTAGGGGGCGTGCAGCGCGCCCGGGATGATGCCGTGGCGCTCGCGTTCGGGGCGCTCGCGCAGGTCGACCAGGGAGATGGACCCCTTGGACGACAAGCGGATGGCATCGGCGGCTGAAAAGGCCCAGCCGCGGGCGGCGACGGTGTCCTGGGCCAGGCCTTGGCGCATGTTGGCGGGCACGGCCACGTCCATCATCTTCGGGTTGGACAGGTTCAGGTTGGCCATCAGGGCAATGTATTCCTCGGGCGACCTGACCTGAAGGCGGGGGTTGTAGGCGCGCTCTTCGGCGATGGTGCTGACGGTGTCGCCTTTGTAGTCGTGGGCCGGGTAGACGAGGGTTTCATCGGGCAGTTTCAGCAGACGGTTGAAGATCGACTCGTACTGCATGCGGGCGTCGCCGTTCTGGAAATCGGTACGTCCTGTGCCGCGGATCAGCAGGGTGTCGCCGGTGAACACGCGGTCGGGCATGACGAAAGAGTAGGAGTCGTCGGTGTGGCCGGGGGTGTAGACGACGTCGAGCTTGATGCCTTCGATGGTGAGCTTGTCGCCATCGGCCAGGCGCATCGAGACGACATCGACCTGGCTCTGTTCGCCCATGACGGTGATGCATTGGGTGCGGTCGCGGAGCGCCCCGAGGCCGGTGATGTGGTCGGCGTGCAGGTGGGTGTCGACCGCCTTGACCAGCTTTAGGTCGAGTTCGCGCATCAGTTGGAGGTAGCGGTCGACCTTTTCCAGCACGGGGTCGATGATGAGCGCCTCGGCGCCGTGCCGGCTGGCGAGGAGGTAGGAGTAGGTGCCCGAGACCTGGTCGAATAGTTGGCGAAAGATCATGGTGCGAAGGCTCCGTTCCCTTGCCGATGCTATCACGCCAGTGGGGTGGGGTGGAGGGTTTTGGCGAAGGCCTTGGCCGGCGCGAAAAAATGGCGGAACATCGGCGGCGGAGGGCAAGAGCCATGAGCCAGCACATCGGCGGAGATGCCCAAGGCGCACTGTTGCTGCGTCGTGATGCCGGGGGTGTGGCGTGGCTGACGCTCAACCGGCCGGCGGCGCGCAATGCGTTGTCAATGGAGTTGATGACGGCGCTGGATGACGCGCTGGTGGCGATTGGCGTGGATGCCTCGGTGCGGGTGGTGGTGATCGGCGGCAGCGGGCCGGCGTTCTGTGCCGGACATGATTTGCGCGAAATGCGGGCGCATCCCGAGGAGGCCAGTGCGGCGGCGACGTTTGCGCTGTGTTCGCGGCTGATGCAGCGGGTGGTGAATTTGGCCAAGCCGGTCATTGCGCGGGTGCAGGGGGTGGCGACCGCGGCGGGGTGCCAGCTGGTGGCGTCATGCGACCTGGCGGTGGCGGCGGAGACGGCGCGGTTTGCCACGCCGGGGGTGAATATCGGGCTGTTCTGCTCGACGCCGATGGTGGCGCTGTCGCGGGTGGTGCCGCGCAAGCAGGCGATGGAAATGCTGCTGACCGGCGAGATGGTTGATGCGGCGCGGGCACGCGAGATCGGGCTGGTCAACCGGGTGGTGGCGGAGGCTGAATTGGACCAGGCGGTGGCGGCACTGGCCGAGGGGATCGCCGCAAAGAGTGCGTTGACGTTGGCGATCGGCAAGGAGGCGTTTTATCGTCAGGCCGATCTGTCGCTGTCCGATGCCTATGCCTATGCATCCGCGGTGATGACCCGCAACATGATGGCCCACGATGCCGCTGAGGGGATCGATGCCTTCCTCGCCAAGCGGCCGCCCGTGTGGACCGGTACCTGAGGAGACAATCGATGGACGCCCAAGCCGCCAAGCCGGTGTTCGACCGGACCACCCAGGATGTCGGCAACATGGTCGAGCTTGGCCATGTCAATGTGCGGGTGCCGGATCAGCGCATCGCCATCCTGTTCTACATCATGGGGCTCGGGCTGACGCGCGATCCCTATCTGGTGACCGGGGTCGACAACATGTGGGTCAATGTCGGGATCAGCCAGTTTCATCTGCCGGTGGGGCCGGCGCAGGTTTTGCGCGGGACCACTGGGTTGGTGATCCCCGATCCCGATGCGCTGGAGGCGCGGTTGCGGATGGTGGCGCCGCGGCTGGAGGGCACGAAGTTTGCGTTTTCGCGGCAGGGTGACACCACCGAGGTGGTGTGTCCGTGGGGCAATGCGATGCGGGTGCATGCGCCGGATGCGTCGCGGTTCGGGCGGATGAATTTGGGCATGCCGTATGTCGAGGTTGACGCCATTCCCGGCGGTTCCGAGGGGATCGTGCGGTTTTACCGGGAGATCATCCAGACCGGCGGGTCGGTCGGCGAGGACGGCGCGGGAAAATTCGCGCGCATTCCGATCGGGCTGTCCGAGAGCGTGATTTATCGCGAGACGCCCGATGGGAAGAATGGGGGCGCTTCGGTGCCGTTCGATGGGCATCACATCCAGGTGGCGCTGGCGGATTTCTCGGGGCCGCATCGCAAGCTCGCCGCGCGCGGGCTGATCACCGAGGAGAGCAATGAGAGCCAGTACCGGTTCCAGGACATTGTGTGCCTGGATAGCGGCAAGGTGCTGTCCTCGATCGAGCATGAGGTGCGCTCGATGCGGCATCCGATGTTTGCCCGGCCGTTGGTCAACCGGAACACTGACAATACCAACAACCGTTATGCTGCGGGGTGGGAAGCCGGGATGTGGCGGATGCCGCCGGCGGATATTTGAGGGTGGCAGGCTCGGTCTTTCATCCCGACTATAAGCCCCAACCGTATTGGTGGGAGGCCTGGAAGCCGGCCGACGAGCAGCCGACGGAGGTGCCGGCCGAAACCCGGGTGGCGATCATTGGCGGCGGTTATGCCGGGCTGGCGACCGCGTTGGAACTGGCCAAGCTGGGTGTCGAGTGCGTGGTGCTGGAGGCGACGGCGCCGGGCGAGGGGGCGAGTTCGCGCAATGGCGGCGGGGTTTCGGGCGGGGTGAATATTGGCAAGTCGATCACCGGCTCGACGCTGGACGCGGAATCGCCGCGGGCGCATGCGATGCTGTCCGATGGGTCGGATGCCTTCGGGGTGATCGAGGCGCTGATCGAGAGCGAGGGGATCGAGTGCCATTGGCGCCGCTCCGGGCGTTTCGTCGGGGCGTGGACGCCGACGCATTTCGCCAACCAGGCCAAGAAGATCGACCGGCTCAACGAGAGCGCGCAGTCCGGCGCCTATATGCTGCCGCGTGAGCGGTTGCGCGAGGAGATGGCGAGCGACTTCTATTACGGCGGGATGGTGGTGGAGCGGTCGGGGCAGTTGCATCCGGCGCTGTATGTGAAGGGGCTGCTGGACCGGGTGCGGGCGCGAGGCGTTCCGGTGTGCGGGTATGCGCCGGCGGGGCGGATTACTGGCGAGCCCGGAGCATGGCGGATCGAGACCGGGCGGGGCGAAGTGCGCGCCGCCGAAGTGGTGATCGCGACCAACGGCTATACCGGCGACCTCACGCCCAAGCTGAAGCGGCGGCTGATCCCGGCGGCGAGCCATATCATTGCCACCGAGGAATTGCCGGAGGATTTGGCGGCGTCGTTGATTCCGAAGGGGCGGACGCTGGCTGATACGCGGCGCATCCTGAGCTACTACCGGATGTCGCCGGATGGGCGGCGGGTGATCTATGGCGGGCGGGCGCGTTTCACCAACGCGGGGCCAGAGGTGTGCGCGCCGATCCTGCATCGCTTCATGACTGACCGGTTTCCGCAGCTCAAGGGGACGCGGATCACCCATGCCTGGAGCGGCAATGTCGCTTTCACGCTGGATGCGTTGCCGCATGCCGGGCGGATGGACGGGATGCACTACCTGATGGGGTGCAACGGGTCCGGGGTGGCGATGATGACCTATCTCGGGACGCAGACGGCGCGGCGGATCGCGGGTGTGGCGAACCGGCCGAGTGCGTTCGAGGAGGGGGAATTTCCCGAGCACGCGCTGTATAATGGCAATCCCTGGTTCCTGCCGATTATTGGGAGCTGGTACCAGGTCAGGGATCGTTTTGAGCGGATGATGGCTTAGGGCGTTCCGCCGCCCAGCGCGCCAGCAGCATGCCAGCCAGCATTGCAGCGATGAACAGCAGCAGGGCGGGTTTCAGGGTGACCAGACCGGCCAGGGCCGGTCCCGGGCAGATGCCGGCCAGCCCCCAGCCCAGCCCGAATAGCGCGGCACCGCCGAGCAGTCGTGCATCGACGGCCCGTTGCCTTGGCAGATGGAAGGCTTCGTCCGCCCAGGGGGCAATCCCGCGGAACACCAGGCGATAGCCGGGCAGCGCCACGGCCAGCCCGCCGGCCATCACGAAGGCCAGTGTGGGGTCCCAGTTTCCGGCGAAGTCCAGGAAGTTCAGCACCCGCGCCGGGTTGACCATGTCCGATACTGCCAGCCCGGCACCGAATATCACCCCAGACAGCAAGGCGAGAAGCAATCGCATCACACGCCTCCGCCGATGACGTGGCGCGTTACGAATACCGCGGCCACTGCTGCTGCCATGAAGGTGCCGGTTGCCACGATCGAGCGCGGTGACAGTCTGGCCAGCCCGCAGATACCGTGGCCGCTGGTGCAGCCCGATCCCAGTGTGGCACCGAAGCCGACGAGCAGGCCGGCGGCCGCGGTGGCGATGACGCCGTCGCTGTAGCTCACCGCTCCCCAGTCCTTGCCGACCAGCCAGCCGGCGAGCAGGGCGCCCAGCGGCAGCCCGGCGATGAAGGCCAGCCGCCATCCCCGACCATCTTCGCTCCCGGTCAGACCGCCGAGGACGATGCCGCAGATACCCGCGATGCGACCGATCCCGCCCATCAGCAGCACGGCTGCCAGCCCGATCACCAGGCCGCCGAGAATGCCTTGGATTGGTGCGAATTCAGTCATCGCATCACCTCCTTTCGGTTGGGCGCCAGACGTCGCTGAACCTGACGCGCTGGGCTTGTGGCAGGAGATTCAACTTCGCGCACAGCCTCTCCGACGCTTGCAGCCGCCCGCTCGGCAGCCGTCATCATGCCGACGGCGCATGTTGCAATCTGTTGTCTATGACGCACGCTTGGGACGGGACGACAGGGAGGTGATGCCAACCGCCAAGGTCGCCGTGGCGATCAGTGCCGTGGCCAGTGCCTGAGTGACCGCAAGCGAGGTGAGGGTCAGACTGGCGCTCGTCAGGATGATGCCGAGTGCGTTCATCGTCCTGGCCAGTGCGAACAGTTCGGCCTTACGATGCGATGGCGACAATGCGTCGATCATCAGGGAGTAGTACGTGCTCAACGGCGCCATGCTGGTCCCGACGATCACCGCCCCGATGATCGTCGCCGCTGCGGATAGTTGCGCTGCAATCAGCGCGCCTCCCGTGGTCATTAGGGCAAGCTGGACGACGACGACGGCGCGGTTTGCCACCCGGTTGCGAACGCTCACCCAGATGCCCCCGGCTACTGACGCGGCACACAAGGCCACCGTGAAGATGAAGCCCATGGCCGGCGCGAAGCCGTAAGTCATCGCCAGGGACACGGCGCCGATCTCGATCGAGGAGACCACGGCGCTGTTCGCCAGGGTGCAGCCCAGCCAGAGCAGGATCGCCGGCGTCAGCATGCCTGACCGGCCGTCCGGTGGTGGTGGTGCCGTGGCGTGTGGGATGCGCGGCAGGAGAAGCGCAGGCGCTGCGCCGAGCAGGCTCAGCACCAGCAGCGCGAACACCGCGTCGATCGTCCCCAGGAGGGAGGCGGCGACCGGTGCGGCGACGAAGGTGACCTCGCCCAGCGTTGCCGCCATGCCCAGCGCTCGCGGCATGCGCGATGCCTCGACCAGGTGGTTCAGCACAGCGCGCAGATAGCCGAACGCGGCGCCATTGACCAAGCCGGCCAGGGCGGCGGCGGCCAGGAGAATTGCGAAAGGCGCATCGCTGGCGGCCAGCAGGGCCACGCCCGCCAGCGCCAGCGTCCTGATCGCCACCAGCGCCTTGAGGAATGCGACCGCGTTGTAACGGCGTCCGAGGCGGGCGATTGGCACCGCGCCGATCACTTGCGCGACGGTGATGGCAAGGACGATCGCGGCCCCGCTGCCGGGGTCGCCGGTCAGGGGGATGGCCAGCAGGGCAAACACGATCGGGCCGGCGGCCTGGGGCACGGCGAAGGTGCCATAGGACAGCAGCCAGCGAATCAGGGGTCCGCGGGCTGCTGTCATGCCGGTGCGCTAGGCCTCCACGACCGAGGCGCGCAGGAATTGCGGCGGCAGCGGCAGCGGCGCGCCGAGCTTCTTGGCGGCATGCAGCGGCCAGGCGGGGTCGGCCAGCACGGCGCGGCCGATCAGCACGATGTCTGCCCGGTCGTTGGCGACGATTTCGGCGGCCAGTTCGGCCGTGGTGATCATGCCGACGGCGCCGGTGGCGATGCCGGCCTGGGTGCGGATCGCTTCGGCGAAGGGCACGTGGTAGCCGGGATGGATCGAGGGGATGTGCTGCTTGGAGGAGACGCCGCCCGAGGAGCAGTCGATCAGGTCGACCTTTCCTGTGGCCTTCAGCATCCGGGCGATCTCGATGTTGTCGGCCAGGGTGTTGCCGCCTTCGGCCCAGTCAGTGCAGGACAGGCGTACCCAGAGCGGCAGTTCGTCGGGCCACTCGGCGCGAGTGGCTTCGACGATTTCCATGAGCAGGCGGGCGCGGCCCTTGAGGTCGCCGCCGTACTGGTCATTGCGGGTGTTGGACAGCGGCGAGAGGAAGGAGTGCATCAGGTAGCCGTGGGCTGCGTGCAGTTCGACGATCTTGAAGCCGGCCAGCCGGCTCATCCGCACTGAGGCTGCGAATTGTTCGACGATGCCTTGGACTTCGGCGGTGCTGAGCGCCACCGGGGTGGTGTAGCCATCGGCGAAGGGGATGGCGCTGGCGCCGATCGGTTGCCAGCCGCCGTCGGCGAACGGGACGGGCTTGCCGCCATCCCAGGGGCGGGCGGTGCCGGCTTTGCGCCCGGCATGGGCGATCTGGATCGCTGGGATGGCGCCGCCGCTGGCGATGATGCGGGCGAGGCGGCCGAGCAGATGCTGGTGGGCGGGGTTGTAGGCGCCCAGGCATTGCGCGGTGATCCGGCCAATGGCCGAGACGTGGGTCGCCTCGGTCATCACGATGCCGGCCCCGCCCATCGCCTTGGCGCCGAGTTGCTGGATATGCCAGTCGTCGCCCAGGCCGTCGGTGGCGCTGTACTGGCACATGGGTGCCACGGCGATGCGGTTGCGGGCGGTGAGCGAGCGCATTTCGATCGGCTGGAACAGTTTTGGCAGCGACATCGGGGCCTCGTCGGATTCTAGGGGCTTCGGATTTTGGGGGCTTCGGATTCTGAGGGCTTCCCGTTACGGCGCCATGGCACGGCTGGCAATGGGGTCTACCCCCCCGGCCTTCGATCCCGTAATCAAGCGGGCATGAACATTCTCTCCATCCAGTCCTGGGTTGCCTACGGCCATGTCGGCAATAGCAGTGCCGTCTTCCCGCTTCAGCGCCTCGGCGCCGAGGTCTGGGCGGTCAATACCGTGCAGTTCTCCAATCACACGGGCTATGGGTCTTGGACCGGCGATGTCTATTCCGGGGCGCAGGTGGCGGGGATCATCGAGGGGATCGAGGCGCGCGGGGCGTTTGCGCGCTGTGACGCGGTGTTGTCGGGGTACATGGGCGACCGGGCGATTGGCGATGCCATCCTGGGCGCCGTCGCCCGGGTGAAAGCGGCCAATCCGAAGGCGGTGTTCTGTTGCGACCCGGTGATCGGCGACGACGACACCGGCGATTATGTTCGCCCGGGGATCGCCGAGTTCATGCGCGACCATGCCATTCCGGCCGCCGACATCATCACGCCGAACCGCTACGAGGTCGAGCGGCTGACCGGCAATGCGGTGCGGACACAGGCCGATGCCAAGGCGGCGATCGCGGCCCTGCAGGCGCGCGGGCCGCGCACGGTGCTGATCACCAGCGTGCGCACCGAGGAGACGCCGTCCGACGCGATGGACATGATCGCCGGCGAGGACGGGCGGTATTTCCTGTTGCGAACGCCGCGCGAGGAGGTTCACGTCAACGGTGCCGGCGATGCGATCTCCGCCCTTTTCCTGTTTCATCGCCTGGCGACGGGGAGCGCTGCCGATGCGCTTTCGCGCGCCGGGTCTTCGATCCACGGGCTGTTGCGACGGACCGCGGCGGCGGGATCGCGGGAAATCCTGACGGTGGCGGCACAGGACGAGTTCGTCACGCCGAGCCGGAACTTTGCCGCCGTGGCGATTTGAGCGCGGCATGAGCTTCTTGGGGGTCTATCTGCGGGTGCTCGGCACGCTGCGCCAGAACATCTGGGTGGCGGTTTTGCTGGTGGTTGCCAATGTGACTGTGGCCGGGCTGCAATTCGTTGATCCCCTGTTGTTTGGCCGGGTGATCGAACTTCTGACGCGGGCGGCGGGGATGTCGCCTGACTCGCTGTGGCGCGAGGGGGCGGCGCTGCTGGGGCTGTGGGCGGCGGTCGGGTTATTGGGGATCGTCGCCAATATTGTCGCCTCGGTGCAGGCCGAGCGGCTGGCGCATCGTCACCGGCTGGCGGCGATGGGGCGGTATTTTGGCCATGTCCTCGCCTTGCCGCCGGAGTTTCATGGCGATGCCCATTCCGGCCGGCTGGTGAAGGTGATGATCGGCGGTGCCGATGCGATGTTCTGGCTTTGGCTGAGCTTTTTCCGCGACCAGCTTTCGACCTTTGTTGCCGCCCTGGTGCTGTTGCCGCTGACCGCGTTTTTGAACTGGCGGCTGGCGCTGTTGCTGATGGTGCTGGTGGTGGTGTTCTGCGTGCTGACGGTGCTGGTGATCGTTCACACTGAGGAGGGCCAGCAGCGCGCGCAGCGGTTTCAGATCCAGTTGGCCGGCACGGCGCAGGACGCGCTGGCCAATGTCACGGTGATGCAGAGTTTTACCCGGCTGGCGGCGGAACAGACGCTGTTTCGCCAGATCGTCCAGCAGGTGATCGCGCATCAGTTTCCGGTGTTGAACTGGTGGGCGCTGGTCAGCGTGATGACCCGGGCGGCCAGCACCATCACGGTGATCGCCATCGTGGTGACCGGCATGGTGCTGCATGTCCAGGGGCTGGCCAGCGTGGGCGAGATCGTCAGCTTCATGGGGTTTGCCACCCTGCTGATCACCCGGCTGGACGGGGCGATGATGTTCTGTGCCCGGCTGTTCGCCGAGGTGCCCGGGCTGCGGGCGTTTTTCGAGGTGCTCGATGCGCAGAGCACGGTGCCGGAGAAGCCAGGCGCGCCGGCGCTGGCGGTTGGTGCGGGCGAGGTGCGGTTCGAGGATGTCGGCTTTGCCTATCCGCATGGCGGACGGGTGTTGGACGCGGTGTCGTTTGTCGCCCCGCCGGGCAGCATCGTTGCCCTGGTCGGGCATACCGGCGCGGGCAAGAGCACGGCGATGACGCTGTTGCAGCGGATGTGGGACCCCCAGCAGGGGCGGATCACCATCGACGGCCAGGATTTGCGTGATGTCAGCGTGGAATCGCTGCGCCGGGCGATAGGCGTGGTGTTCCAGGAGGCGATGCTGCTGAACCGGACGATCCGGGAGAACCTGTTGATCGGCAAGCCAGACGCCACCCAGGCCGAGCTGGAGGCGGCGTGTATCACCGCGGACGCGCACGAGTTCATCATCCGCCAGCCGGACGGATATGACACCATGGTCGGCGAGCGCGGCGGCACGCTGTCGGGCGGGCAGCGCCAGCGCCTGGCGATTGCGCGCGCGCTGTTGAAGAATCCGCCGATCCTGGTGCTGGACGAGGCGACCAGCGCGCTGGATGCCGCGACCGAAGCGCGGGTGGCGGGTGCGTTGCGCCGGCTGATGGCTGGGCGCACGACGTTCATCATTGCCCACCGGCTGTCCACGGTGCGCGATGCCGATGAGATCCTGGTGTTCGAGAATGGCCGTATCGTGGAGCGCGGCGGGTTTGGTGAGTTGGTCGCTGGGCGCGGGCGCTTTGCCGAACTGGTGGCGACGCAGCTTACCCCAGGGCCGTAGCGGCGCAGGAATAGCTTGAATTCCGGCGACCGCGCGGGCCACACTTTGACCAATGGGGCGCTCCCCACCCACGCCGCACGACCCGACACGAAGGGGAGGCGCCTCCAAACCGCGTTGGAGGACTGGGCCGATGACCGTCTCCGCCATCCTGAAGCACAAGGGAACGACTGTCGCCAGCGTGTCGCCGGGACACAACCTGGCTGATGTGGCCAACATGCTGGCTTTTCGCCGTATCGGTGCCGTGGTGGTGCTGGAGGGCGAAGTGCTGGCCGGCATCATCACCGAGCGCGACATCATCTATGCGCTCGCGGCCCATGGCGGCGCGGCGCTGGGCATGAAGGTGGCGGCGCTGATGACCACCGATGTCCATACGGCGACCTTGGCCACGACCTATGACGAGGCGATCCGGGCGATGACGGACGGGCGGTTTCGCCATATGCCGGTCATCGACGCGGGCCGGCTTGCCGGCATCGTCAGCATCGGTGACGTGGTGAAGGCGCGTATGATGGAGCAGGAGACCGAGGTTGACGGCCTGCGCGCCTACGTCTCCGGCAGCGCGTGAGTTACTTCCAGACCGGCTTGCCGAGGTCGATCTGGTCGGAGGTGGTCGCACCGCCGGTGACTGCGCCGACACCGGCGCCGATTGCTGCACCCAGCCCGACGCCGATCGGGCCACCGAGCAGGCCGATCAGCGCGCCGGTGCCGGCTCCGGTGCCGGCGCCGGTGCTCACCCGGTCGAACTGGCTGGAACCGCAGCCCGCGAGGGACGCTGTCAGTATCAGGCCCAGCATTGCCATGCGCATCGCTTGTCTCCCACAGGGTCGCCGCGAATCGGGGCGGTCGCGTTATCTAATAACCTTGTAAGGCAGGAAGACGGCGTATCCATCGCAAATCCGCCGCCATTCCGGCGGAACTTCGCGGGACGCCTGCACGATGATATCGTGACAATCAGTCACATGCGCATGGTGGGGAGCGTCGCCTTGGAGCCGGAGATCGTCGCCTATTCCCCGATTCGCCACCGCCCGCGCCTGGCTTGGCCGAATGGCGCGCGGGTGGCACTGTGGCTCTGTCCGAACATCGAGCACTACGAGTGGCTGCCGGCGTTCCAGCGCCTGCGTGATCCCTGGCCGCGCTCGCCGCATCCGGATGTTCTGGGCTACTCCATGCGCGACTACGGCAACCGGGTGGGGCTGTGGCGGCTGTTCGAGGCGACCGATGCGCTGGGCATTCGCTGTACTGTCAGCCTGTCGATGGCGGTGATCCAGCACTACCCGGTGATCCTTGAGGCCATGCTGAAGCGGGACTGGGAGTTGATGTCGCACGGCATCTATAACACCCGTTACCACTGGAACTTCACGCCGGATGAAGAGCGTGCGGCGATGCAGGAGTCGCGCGACATTCATCGGCGGCTGGTTGGCAGCGAACAGGCGGGATGGTTCAGCCCGGCGGCGACCAATACGCTGAACACCTTCGACCTGCTGGCCGAAACGGGATTCGACTATACCTGCGACCTCTATCATGACGACCAGCCGTTTCCGGTCATCACCCGGGCACCGCGCGCGGACGGCTCGCCGCTGATCTCGGTGCCTTACACGATGGAGTTGAATGACGTCATCGTGTCGCGCCGCGGCGAGGAGATCGGCGATTTCTGCCGCCAGATCCGTGACCATTTTGATACCGTCTATGCTGAAGGTGGCGAACAGGGGCGGGTGATGTGCGTGGCCATCCACCCGTTCTGGGTTGGCCAGCCGGGCCGCATCCGCCAGTTCCGCGAGACCATGGCCTATATCCTCAGCCATCCCGGCGTCTGGTGCACCACGGCGCAGGAGATCGCCGCGACGTATCGCGAGAACCACCTGGCCACGGTTCAGGCGCATCTTGCGGCGCGGGAGGCGCTTGGTGGCTGAGCATCGACCTGGCGCTAGCCCTCCGGTTGGGGAAACCCGCCGTGTTGGCATGGATCACGATCTCTATCCGTTCCGCACCCTGGACCAGGGGCCGCGCATCGTTTGGCCGGGTGGTGCCCGTACGGCATTTACCGTCACCGTGATGCTCGACTACTGGGAGGTGAACCCGCCGCAGGATGCCAGCCGCGATCCGCGCATCTTGTCACCGCTGGGGAATTTCTTTCCGGACTGGCTGACCTGGAGCCAGCGCGAGTATGGCAACCGCGTCGGCATCTTCCGCATCCTGGATGTGTTGGACCGCTTCGGCGTTGTGCCATCGGTGGCGCTGGGGGCGGAGGCGGCGCGGCGCTATCCCGAACTGGTCGATGAGTGCATCCGCCGCGGCGCCTGTTTCATGGCCCATGGCACCTTTGCCACGCGACGCATCACCGCGCGGATGAGCGAGGACGAGGAACGCGGCTTCATCGCCGATAGCCGCGACGCGGTGGCGCGGGCCACCGGTGTGGTGCCGCGGGGCTGGTGCGGGCAGGATTTCAACGAGAGCACCAACACGCCGGCGCTGCTGGCCGAGGCCGGGTTTGGCTATACCACCGACTGGAGCAATGACGACCGGGCGTACCGGCTCAAGCCCGGGTTGCTGGCGTTGCCCGCGCATTCCGAGTGGAACGACCTCGAAGCGATGTGGCTGCGCCGGGTTCAGCCGGCGGCCTGGGCCGGGCTGATCGCGGAGGGCGTCGCGGTGCTGCATGCCGAGGGCGGCACGGTGGCAAACCTCACGCTGCACCCATGGGTTACCGGGCAGGCCTCGCGTATCCGCTATCTCGGCGACGCGCTGTCGCGCGTACTGGGGCAGGGTGGTATGTGGCGCACGACGACCGATGCGGCAGCGGCGGCGATCGCGCCACAGCTTGCGACCTGAGATACTTCAACAAGAAACAAAAAGGCAGCATCCCATGGCACAGCTTCCGATCCGCACACCCGGCTGGGTGGAAGAATTCCAGAAGTTCATCATGCGCGGCAACGTGGTGGACCTGGCCGTCGGCATCATCATCGGCGCGGCCTTCACCGCCATCGTCGGCAGCCTGGTGAAGGACATCTTCACCCCGATCATCGGCCTGTTGATTGGCGGCATCGATTTCACCAACATCTTCATCGTGCTGCAGGGCGAGCGTCAGGTGACCCTGGAGGCAACTGCCAAGGCCGGCGCTGTCACGCTCAACATCGGCGTGTTCGTCAACGCGGTGATCCAGTTCGTGATCGTCGCCTTCGCGGTGTTCTGGCTGGTCAAGATGCTGGCGCGTATGCAGCGCAAGGCCGAGGCGGCGCCGGCGGCCCCGGCGAAGACGCCGCGCAACGAAGAACTGCTGGAAGAAATCCGCGACCTGTTGAAGCAGGGCGCCCAGAAGTGAGTGGCGGCCTTTGAGCGAACACGTCCTCAACCGCGAATTCCTGCTGTCCGGACGGCTGGGCGAGGAGATCCGGCGCTGGAGCCCCGATCTGCATGTCCTCACGGATGAGGAGCGTGCGGCCTCGCTCGCTACCTTTCTGGCCGAAAGGCCGGAAGGGAGGGTGGGGCTTTGGGTCTTTGCCTATGGCTCGCTGATCTGGAATCCGATGGTCCACCATGTCGAGCGCCGGCCCGCGCATACGCCGGACTGGCATCGTTCGTTCTGCCTGGCCACCAAGGGCGGGCGCGGCACGCCTGACAATCCGGGCCTGATGCTCGGCCTGCGGCCCGGCGGCGGCTGTACCGGCGTGGCGTTTCGCATCGAGGAGCATCTGGTGGCGCCGGAGCTTGACCTGCTCTGGCGCCGCGAGATGGTGGCGCGTGGCTATATTCCGCGCTGGGTTCCGTTGTCAGCACCCGATGGCGCGACGATCGGCCATGGCATTGCTTTCACCATCGACCCCGGCGGACCCGGCTATTGCGACCTGGACGAGACGGTGGTGGTGCGGCGGCTGGCCACCGCGCGCGGCCAGATGGGCAGCGCCGCCGAATACCTGTTTCGCACTCGCGACGGGCTGCGCGAGCTTGGCATTCACTGTCCGTTCGTCGAACACATTGCCAAACTGGTCGATGCCGAGATGGCCAACGCGGCGCCCAGCTGATTTTTTCCACTGTCTTGTATTTCCAGCCGCGTCGTCACCTTCGGGAGCCTCCTGATGTTCCAGCGCCTGCGTTTCCTGCTGCTGCTTCCGGCATTGCTGCTGGCCCTTGCGGGTCCCGCCGCGCACGCTGAGGATTTCGACCTGCCGGGTATCCAGGGGCCAACCGACACGTATATCGATGGCCTGACCGCGCGCTTCCCGACCGGCGCCTCGGCCGCCGTGCGCCGCGCCGCCGAGCAGCAGGCTGCCGCAGCCATCGCCAAGCGCGATTGGCCGGCCGCGATCGCAGCACTGGAACTGCGTATCGCCCAGCGCGATGCGTCCGCGGTCCACTACGCCGATCTCGCCAACGCCCTCCTGCGCCGCGCCCCGCCGGAGACCGACAAGGCGCTGTATGCCGGCTGGCAGGCTTTCCAGTCCGCCGATGCCGGCGAAGCCGAAATCCGTCCGCTGCTGCTGATCGCCGAGGCGCTGCGGGCACAGAACAAGTTGCCGCAAATGCTCCAGGCGTTGACCCAGGTGGTCGAGCGCGCGCCCGTGAACCATGAGTACCGCCGCCAGCTTGAGGCAGCTCGACGCGAGGTTGGCGTCCAGGTTCGCAGCGTCAACACCGAGCCCAAGGCCGATCCGGCGCGGGCCTGCCTTACCTTCACCTCGGCTCCCAGCCGGCGCAGCGATTTCATCCCCCAGGACTGGATCATGCTCGCGCCGCCGGTGCCGGGTGCGGCGGTCACACGCGAAGGCGACCGGATTTGCGTCTCCGGCCTGCCGCACGGCGCCACCACCCGCATCACCGTGCGGGCGGGCATGCCGGGCGAGGGCGGTGTGACAGTTACCCGCGACAATGTCGGCAACGTCGCCATGCCCAATCGCCAGGCCCGTGTGGTTTTCGACAACCGCATGTTCGTGCTGCCGCGCGGCCAGGCACCCTCGGTGACGCTGACCACGGTCAACCTGTCGGCGGTCAGCCTGTCGCTGGTGCGGATGACCGAACGAAACGTCGCGGGCTTCCTGCGCGACTACAAGATGGGTGAGCAGATCGACCGCTGGGCGATCGAATCAGTTGCCGAATCCACCGGCAGCCAGGTGTGGAAGGGCCGCGCGGAGATCACGAAATGGGAGGTTAACAGGGCCGCCCGCACCGCCTTGCTAATGCCCGAGGCGCTGACCAGCGCTGGCCCCGGGCTCTACGCCCTGGTGGCCGAGATCGGCGACGGGTCGCCGCGCAGCGGTTCGATGGCCGTTCAGATGATCCTGCGCACCGACTTGGCCCCGACCGTATGGCGTGGCTCCGATGGGCTGACCGTGCAGGTGCGCGGCTATGCCGACGCTAAGCCGCGCGCCGGCGTGGCCCTGCGGCTGATCGCGCGCAACAACGACATCCTGGCCGAGACGACCACCGATGGCGACGGCGTGGCCCGGTTTGCGCGCGCGCTGCTGCGTGGCGAGGGGTCGCTCGAACCGGGCTCGATCCATGCCTTTGCCGACACCGACTTTGCCAGCCTGGATCTCAACAGCGCGGCTTTCGACCTGTCCGACCGCGGCGTGGACGGCATGGCGCATCCCGGGCCGATCGATGCCTTCGTCTGGTTCGATCGCGGCATCTACCGCCCGGGCGATACAGTCCAGCTGATGGCGTTGGTGCGCGACGCCGCCGGGCTGCCGGCCGATGTGCCGGTCCAAGTGACGGTGAAGCGCCCCGGTGGCCAGACATTTCTCAAGATGACGCCGCCACGCCTGGGCGATGCTTCGCTGCATTTGCCGGTGGCGCTGTCGGCGGGGGCCTCGGCGGGCACCTGGACGGTGGAATTGCATGCCGATCCCGGCCTGCCGCCAATCGGGCGCGGCGAATTCCGGGTGGATGCCTTCGTACCCGATCGCATGGCGGTCGAGGTTGGCGCGTTGCCGGCCACGCTGGTGGCTGGCCAACCCGTCAGCATTCCGGTCAGTGCCCGCTTTCTCTACGGTGCGCCTGCGGCCGCCTTGTCGGGCGAGGCCACGCTGCGTCTGGTGGCCGATCCCGCACCATTTCCGGTGCTGGCCGGCTACCGCATCGGCCAGGTCGGGGAAATCTATGCCCCCGCCGCGCGCCAGATCGAGTTGCCGGAAACCGACCCGGAGGGACGCACCACCCTGGCGATCAATATCGCCCGCCTGCCGGACACCACTTTCGCGCTGAAGGCGGAACTGGACATCGCGGTGAACGATCCCGCCGGCCGCGCTTCGCGCACCACCGCCAGTATTCCGGTCCGTCCGGATGGGCCGTTGATCGGGCTCAAGCCGCTGTTTCCCGATAATGCCGTCGACGCCCAGGCCGAGGCCGGCTTCGACATTGCCGCCGTCGGTCCCGATGGTGCGCGCATGGCACTCGGCGCCAGGCTGCGTCTGGTGCGCGAGCGGCCGGACTGGCGGATGGTGACGCGCGGCTATGTCGCGCGATACGAGACCGTCTGGCGTGACGAGCCGCTGGAAACCCAGGAGATCGCCATTCCGGCCGGCGCGCCGTTCCGCTTCGCGCGAAAACTCGATTTCGGCCGCTACCGGATCGAAGTGGCGCAAGTCGGCGGCATGGCGGTCACCTCGTACCGCTTCCGCGCGGGTTGGGCGGCGTCCGAAAATCCGGATGTGCCGGACCGGGTGGATGTTTCCGCCGCAACCCGCAGCGCCCGCGTTGGCCAGAGTGTCAAGATCCACATTGCGCCGCCATTCGCTGGCGAGGCTACCTTGGCGGTGCTGTCGGACCGCGTGCTGTCGCTGCGCAGCGTCAGTGTTCCCGCCGGTGGCATCGATGTCGATGTTCCCGTTGAGGAAAGCTGGGGCCCCGGCGCATACGTTGCGGTTCACATTTTTCGCGGCGGATCTGAGAAGGAACGTCCTGGCCGCGCCATCGGACTGACCTGGGTGGGCGTCGATCCGGCCGCGCGCACCCTGGCGGTCAGCATCGACACACCGGAGCGCTTGGCCCCCCGCGCGCGCAGCATCGTCCCGGTCCGTGCCGCGCCTGGCGCCTGGGTGACCCTTGCGGCCGTCGATGAGGGTATTCTGCGCCTGACCCGGTTTGCCACCCCGGACCCGGCTGCCCACTACCTGGGCCGTCGTCGCCTGGGCCTGGATATCCGCGACGATTGGGGCCGGCTGATCGCACCCGCCGAGGGCGAGGCGACGCTGTTGAAGCAGGGCGGCGACGAGGGCGGCTTCGCGCTGCCGGATATTCCCATCCGCACCGTCACCCTGTTCACCCCCCCGGTTCAGGCCGGTGCCGATGGGATTGCCCGGATCGCGCTCGATATGCCCGATTTCAATGGCGAGGTCCGGCTGATGGCGGTGGCCTGGCAGGGCAGCAAAATGGGTTCCGCCGGAAAGCCGGCCATCGTGCGCGATCCCGTGGTGGCGGAGACCTTGTTGCCCCGCTTCCTCGCCCCAGGCGACGAGGCACGGCTGGCGGTGATGCTGCACAATATCGACCTGCCGGCCGGCATGGTCTCGGTCCAGGTCGCCACCGAAGGGCCTTTGGCGATCGAGGGTGGTGCCGTCCTGTCGGCCAACCTCGCCCCGGGCGAGCGTGGCCTGCCGGCGACCCTGTTGCGCGCCACCGGTGCCGGACGCGGGGTGGTGAAGTTGGACATCACCGCGCCGGGCGGCTTCCGCCTGCAACGCGACACCGCCATCACCATTCGTCCGGCCCGCCCGCCGGCGAGCCTGGTCAGCGGGGCAGAGATGGCGGCCGGCGCCGAGGCACGTCTCGATCCCCCGACATCCCGCTTCATGCCTGGCACCTGGTCGGCCGAGGCGGTGTTCGGCGCGCCGGTGCGCTACGACGTGGCCGCATTGGTGCGGGCGCTGGAGGCTTATCCGCTGTCCTGCCTGGAACAGACGGTGAGCCGCGGCCTGCCGCTGGCACTGTTGCCGGACGGGCCGGTGGCCGGCGACCAGCGTGCGGCGCGGCTGGGTGCGGCGGTGGCATCGGTGCTCGACCGCCAGCGCTATGACGGCGGGTTCGGGCTGTGGAGCGCCAATGGCGAGGCGGAGGCCTGGCTGTCGTCGTACGCGGTGGAGTTCCTGCTGCGGGCGCGTGCCGCCGGCGCCACCGTGCCGGATGTCGCGCTGGCCGAGGCGCTGAAGCACCTGTCCGAAGCGAGCGAATACTACTCCGACAAGCCGGAAGGGATGGCGGCCCAGGCCTATCGCCTGTACGTGCTGGCAATGGCCGGGCAGGGCCGTCCGGGGGGCGCGCGGGTGCTTGCCGAGAATCCCGGCGCGCTTCCGACGCCGATGGCGCGCGCGCATGTGGCCGCGGCCCTGGCGCTGGCGCATGACCAGCCGCGTGCCGAGGCGATGTTTCGCGCCGCACTCGACAGCCCCGCCCGGCGCTGGTGGCCGGCCGACTACGGCAGCGGACTGCGCGACCTCGCCGCGATGGCGGTGCTGTTGAAGGAAAGCGGCCTGTTGCCCGAGCGGCTGGCGCGCCTCACCGCCGGGTTGCCGGCGGCGGACCTGCTGCCGGGCGCGTTGTCCACCCAGGAACAGGCCTGGATGGCCGCTGCTGCCGCCACGCTGGGCCGCGACGGCCGTCCGGTGCGGGTGACGCTGGATGGGCAGTCCCTGTCCGGTGCCGTGGTGGCCGCGCGCCTCAGTGGGCCGGCCAGTGCCCGCAATCTGTCCGAGCGAGCCGTCTGGCAGTCCGTGTCGGTCAGTGGCGTGCCGGTCGAGCCGCTGCCGGCGGCCCGTTCGGGCATGCGCATAACGCGCAAATTCCTCGCCCTGGATGGCTCGGCGCTGAATCTGGACCAGTTGCGTCAAAACACCGAGTTCGTGCTGCTGCTGGAGGGCAACGCCGAGACCAGGCAGGGCCATCGTGCCCTGGTGATGCAAGGCCTGCCGGCGGGGTGGGAGATCACCGCCCGGCTGCCGGCCGGCAGCATCGCGGGCATGCCTTGGCTGGGCGAGCTGACCGAGACCGAGGCACAGCCGGCGGCCGATGACCGCTTCGCCGCCGCCATCGCGCTGACCGAGGCGAAGCCGGCTTTCCGCGTCGCCGCGCGGGTGCGGGCGGTGACCCCGGGCTTCTACGAACTGCCGGGCGCGGATCTCGCCGACATGTACCGGCCCGGCGTGTTCGCGCGCCAGGCGGTGGGCAAGATCCGAGTGTTGCCGACGGAGTGAGGTAGAAAAGAAGGTAAGGACTTTTTTTTGTGAACAAAAAGAAGCAAAAAAACTTTATCCAGATGGCCGCTGGCGTCACCGCTCACCCGCGCAGGGAGAGGGTGGCTTAATGGATAAAGTTTTTTTGCTTCTTTTTGTTCACAAAAAGAAGATTCTTTTCTGCCTTCTTCTGATCCCGTCGCTTTGGACCCTGGATCGGGTCTTCCCTCCTGCGCTCGATCGGCTGGCGGTCGTTGGCACCGAGGTGGTGGCGCGCGATGGCCGGACGCTGGCGTTGTTGCCGGCGCCGGGCGGGGTGTGGCGCTTTCGGGTACGCGCCGAGGATGTGGCGCCGGTACTGCTGGAGACGCTGGTGGCGATCGAGGACCGGCGGTTCTGGTGGCATCCCGGGGTCGATCCGCTGGCGCTGGCGCGGGCGGCGGTCCAGGATTTGCGCGCCGGGCGCATCGTCTCGGGCGGCTCCACCTTGACGATGCAGGCGGCCCGGCTGCTGGAACCGCGGCCGCGCACCTGGCGTTCGAAGCTGATCGAGATCGCCCGCGCGATCCAGTTGGAGTGGCATTTCTCCAAGCAGGAGATTTTGGGCATCTGGCTGAGCCTTGCGCCCTATGGCGGCAATCTGGAGGGGGTGCGGGCGGGGTCGCTGGCGTGGTTCGGCACTGGCCCGGCTTTGCTCGACCCGGCCCAGGCGGCGCTGTTGGTGGCGATCCCGCGCAGGCCGGAGGCGTTGCGACCGGACCGCCACGCCGAGCGCGCCCGTGTGCTGCGCGACCGCATTCTGGGTGCGGATGGTGGTGCCATACCGACCCAGCGTGTGGCCCTGCCGCGGCACGCGCGCCAGGCAGTCATCGCGCTGCCGCGCGCCACCCCCCTTCGTGCCGACCGGGTGGTGACCACGTTGGACTTGCCGATGCAGCGGATGCTGGAGCGCTTCGCTGCCGAGCGGTTGCGCGGCTTGCCGGAGCGGGCCTCGATCGCGGTGTTGGTGGCCGACATTGCGACGCGGGAGCTGCGCGCGGTGGTGTCCGGCGGCGACGGGCTGCAAGCGGGACGGGCAGGGGCGATGGACCTGACCCGGGCGGTGCGTTCGCCGGGCTCGGCGATGAAGCCGTTCATCTATGCCATGGCGTTCCAGGACGGTATCGCGGCGCCGCAGACGCGGGTGGACGACTTGCCGCGCCGCTTCGGCGCCTATGCGCCGGAGGATTTCGATCGGACCTTCCAAGGCACGGTCACGGCGGCCGATGCGCTACGCCGGTCGCTGAACCTGCCGGCGGTGGCGTTGCTGGACCGGGTGGGGCCGCTGCGCTTTGCCGCGGCGATGAAGGGGGCAGGGGTGACACTGCGCCTGCCGCCGGGGGCTGACCCGTCGCTGCCGCTGGCGTTGGGCGGCGCCGGGGTGACGTTGCGCGAGTTGGCCGGCTTGTATGCGGCACTCGGCAGTGATGGCCGGGCCATGGCACTGCGGTTGGTGCCTGGCGAGGCCACCGCGCGCGACTTTCTCCAGCCTCGTGCGGCCGCTGTGATTGCCGAAGTGCTGACGCAACGTTTTCCGGATGGCGGGCCGGCGGGAGTGGCGTGGAAGACCGGCACCAGTTGGGGGGGGCGTGATGCCTGGGCGTTGGGGTTCGATGCCGCCCATGTCGCCGGTGTCTGGGTTGGCCGGCCGGACGGCACGCCGCTGCCGGGGGCGACGGGGCGTAACCTGGCTTTGCCGTTGTTGGCGCGGGTGATCGAGTTGTTGCCGCCGGCGCCTCGGCCAGAGCCGTCATCCGTGCCGCGAGCGGTAGCGCTTTCGCGCGGTGGTCAGGAAGATGCGCCGCGCCTGTTGTTCCCGCCGCCCGGTGCGGTGTTGAACGGCGACTCGACGGTCGTGCTGCGAGTGATGGGCGGACGCCGGCCGCTGACGTTCCTGGTCGACGGGGCCCGGCTGGCGGCCGACCCGGCGCGGCGCGAGGCGGCCTGGCAGCCGGCGGGGCCAGGGTTCTATCGACTGGTTGTGCTGGATGCCGACGGCGGCATGGCACGTGCCGCAGTCCAGGTGAAATAGTGGCGCCAGAAACAAACGGCCCGCCACCGTTTGAGGGGGCGGGCCGTGTCGGCTGTACCGAGGCTCAGGCTGGCGTCAGACCACCGTTGCCTTGGCGAGGTCGTAGGTCACCGAGGCGCCGCCGGCGCCCTTGTTGGCCTTGTCCATCTGCGTGCCCTTGAACTCGATCTTGGTGAAGTTCAGTGACAGTGACTCGCTGGGCCGATCGCCGCCGCTGCTGATCGAATAGCCACTGATCAGCACGTCTTCCAGCTTGTAGGCCATGTAGACCTCGAGCTTCTTGCCGTCGGTCTTGACGAAGTCGATCGTGACCTTCTTGCCTTCGCCCTGCAGCGCCTCGTCGAGGATCTTCGTGGTGGCGATGTCCTGAGCCTTGGTCACTACGATTTCGCTGATGCTCGGCGCGCTCGATTCACGATCGGCGCTGGCGCCGGTCGGTGACGAGATGCCGCGACCCACGCCCCACTGGAACGAGTTCAACTCGACCCACTTCTCGTGGCCCTCAGCGGTGACGTCCCCGTCGATTCCGTCGTATTTCATGTAGATAGGCATTGGTGTTCTCCTGTTGCTGCCGTCCGGTGCTCAGCCAAGTGTGTAGGTAAACGATCCCTCGGGATCGATGCCGACGGCGATGCGGTTGATCGCGCCCCCCTCGGCCAGCCGCCCCAGAACCTCGGCAGATAGCTCCGGTAGCAGGGTCCGCGACAGTATATTCTCAACGTTGCGCGCGCCTGATGAACTTTCCGTGCAGCGGCGTGCAATCGTGTCAACAAGTTCGTTATCGAATTCGAATTCCGCCTTGTAGGCTTCGCGCACGCGCCGCGCGATACGGTTTAGCTGCAGGCCGACGATCTGGCGGATGATCGCTTCCGACAACGGGAAATAGGGCACGAGGTTCACGCGGCCGAGGAAGGCCGGCTTGAAATACTTCATCAGCTCCGGCATCAGCGCCTCGCGCAGTCCCGCGGCATCCGGCGCTGTTTCGGGATCGGCGAACAGCTTGGTAATCAGGTCGGAGCCGGCGTTGGACGTCATGATGATGACGGTGTTCTTGAAGTCGATGTCGCGGCCTTCGCCGTCCTTCATGTTGCCCTTGTCGAACACCTGGAAGAACACGTCCTGCACACCGGGATGGGCCTTTTCCATCTCATCCAGCAGCACCACCGAATAGGGCCGGCGACGCACCGCCTCGGTGAGAATCCCGCCCTCGCCATAGCCGATATAGCCCGGCGGCGAGCCCATCAGCAGGCTGACCTTATGTTCCTCCTTGAACTCGGTCATGTTGATGGTGGTCATGTTCTGCTCGCCGCCATAGAGCAGGTCGGCGAGCGTCAGCGCGGTTTCGGTCTTGCCGGTGCCCGAGGTGCCGACCATCAGGAACACCCCGATCGGCTTGCGCGGGTCGGTCAGCTTGGCGCGGCTGGTGCGGATCGCCTGGGCGACGGCCTCCAGTGCGTGGTCCTGGCCGACGATGCGCCGGCCCATCGCCGCCTGGAGATTAAGCACGGTGTTGATCTCGTCGGACTGCATGCGCCCGGCCGGGATGCCGGTCCAGCTTTCGACGATTTCGGCCACCGCCTGGGCATCGACCACCGGGAACACCAGCGGCTGCTCGCCCTGCAATGCCGAAAGCTTGCTGGTGGCCGCGGCCAATTTGGCACGCAGCCCGTCCTTGTCCTGGCCGTCATCGGGGTTTTCGATGTGCCCCCTGGTTTCGGCGATCTCGGTGGCCAGCGCGCTTTCCTCGCCCCAGCGCGCTTCCAGCGCCAGGCGGTCCTGGTCGAGCTTGGCGTGCTCCTCGATCAGTTCATCCTTGCGCGCCGCGTGATCGGCGCCGGCGGAGATTTCGCGGTCGAGGATGGAAAGTTCGGTGTCGATCAGCGCGATACGGCGGATGCGATCCTCCAGCTGGGCGGGCATCGCTGCCTGGCTCATCGCCACCCGGGCACAGGCGGTGTCGATCAGCGATACCGCCTTGTCGGGCAATTGCCGGCTGGGGATGAAGCGGGCGGACAGCTTCACCGCCGCTTCGACCGCCTCGTCCAGGATGCGGATCCCGTGGTGCTTTTCCAGCGTCGCCACAATGCCGCGCACCATGGCAATCGCGATCGGCTCGCTGGGCTCCTCGACCTTCACCACCTGGAAGCGCCGGGTCAGCGCCGCATCTTTTTCGAAGAACTTCTTGTATTCAGCCCAAGTGGTGGCCGCGATGGTGCGCAACTCGCCGCGCGCCAGCGCCGGCTTCAGCAGGTTGGCGGCATCGCCCTGGCCGGCCGATCCGCCGGCGCCGATCATCTGGTGGGCCTCGTCGATGAACAGGATGATCGGCTTGGGCGAGGCCTTCACTTCCTCGATGACGTTCTTCAGGCGGTTCTCGAACTCACCCTTCACCCCGGCACCGGCTTGCAACAGGCCGAGATCCAGGGTGCGGATGACGACATTCTTCAACGACGGCGGCACGTCGCCTTCTGCGATTCGCAAGGCGAAGCCTTCGACCACCGCGGTTTTGCCCACGCCGGCCTCGCCGGTCAGAATCGGGTTGTTCTGGCGCCGGCGGGTCAGGATATCGACCACCTGGCGGATCTCGGTATCCCGCCCCAGGATCGGATCGATTTTGCCGGCGCGCGCCTTGGCGGTCAGGTCGATGGTGAACTGGTCGAGTGCGCCGGAGCCGGCCGGGCGCGGCATCCCCTCGCCGCCCTCACCGCCAGTTGCTGGCGCACCCTCAACCGACGTTGTGGCGGTGGCCGCTTCCACGCTGTCGCGGGTAATCGTCAACAGGTCGCGCTTGAGCGCATCGGCGTTGATCTTGCCGAACTGGCTGCTGGTCTCCCGCGTGTGCCGTGCCAGCGTCTCGTCGGCCAGCATCGCCCACAGCAGGTGGCCGGAGCGTAGCCGCGCATAGCCGTGTTCGAGCGAGGCGAGCAGCCAGGCCTGCTTGGCCGCCTCGACGATCTCCGGCGAAAGGGTCGGCGCGCGCGAATTGCCGGTCTTCATCTTGTCGAGGCTGCGGGTGATGTCGTTGACCAGCCGCGCATGATCGGCGTCGTAATGGCGCAGGATGGCGGCAATGTCGGTATCGGCGGGGTCGGCTCCTACAACGCCGTCGCCTATCTGCGGCCCTGGCTGCAAATGGAAGAGCTGACGACCAGCCTGCGCATGGTCGCCCGCATTCCCCAAAAGGCCTGATCCCAACCCGGCACGGACGCAACGCCTGTGCCGGACGAGGATGGAACGATCAACATGCCCGCCGGGTCGAAAGCCCCGGCGGGTTCGTCGTTTCCCGACGCGCCCATGCCTGAAGTCCCAATGCTTGAAGTGGGGGCACTGCGCGATGCCGTCCTGTCCGGCCGCTACTTCTCAGCCCGCCACCGCACCGAGGCCGATGATCTCGCCGCCTTCCTTGCCGGCACCGCCGCCCCGCTGTTGACCTGGTTCGGCCCCACCCTGGCCAATACCCTGGCGCGCGATCCCGCCGCCCTGCGCGGCGCGCTGGACCGCGATATCGCCGCCATCGATGCCCTCCTGTCCGCCCAGGTCGACGCCATCCTGCACGCCCCCCGCCTGCGCAAGCTCGAGGGCTCCTGGCGCGGCCTCGCCTGGCTGGTCGAGCCGATCGACCCGTCGAACCGCATCAAGGTCAAGGTCCTGAACGCCGGCTGGGGCGAGGTGGCCCGCGACCTCGAACGCGCCGCCGAGTTCGACCAGAGCCACATGTTCCGCAAGATCTACGAGGAGGAATTCGGCACCCCCGGCGGCGAGCCCTATGGATTGCTGGTCATCGACCACGAGGTCCGCCACCGTCCTTCCGCCGCCGCCCCCACTGACGACGTCACCGTGCTCAAGCTGCTCGCCTCGGTGGCGGCGGCCGCGTTCGCCCCCACCGTGCTGGCCGCCGCCCCGGAACTGCTGGAACTCGACAGCTTCGCCGACCTGGCCGGGGTGCAAGACCCATCCGCCTCGATGCGCAGCGCCGAATACGCGCGCTGGCGCGGCTTGTTCAGCCAGGACGACATCCGCTTCCTCGCCGTCACCCTGCCGCGCGTGCTCGCCCGTCCGCCTTGGGATGACGATGACCTGCGCGCTGGACGCTGGCGTTACCGCGAATACGCCCCCGATGCGGCCAGCCGCGTCTGGTCCAATGCCGGCTACGCCTTCGCCTCCACCGTGGTGCGCGCCTTCGCCGCCTTCACCTGGCCGGCCGATGTGCGCGGCCTGGAAACCGACCAGCGCGCCGGCGGCCTGGTCGACGGCCTGGTGTCCGAACCGTTCGGCACCGACCGCCACGATGTCTGGGTGCGCCCGTCGCTGGAACTGGTACTGACAGACCGGCAGGAGCGCTCGCTGGTCGATGCCGGGCTGATGCCGCTCTCCGCTATTCCTTTCGCCGAGGAGGCAGTGTTCGGCGCGGTGCGCAGCCTGCAATTGCCGCAGCAATACCAGGGCGCGAACGCCCAGGCGGCGGCCGCCAATGCCAGGCTGTCCTCGCAGATCAACACCCTGCTATGCGTGTCGCGCTTCGCGCATTATGTGAAGATGCTCGGCCGCGACATGGTCGGCGCTTTCCGCACCGCCGAGGAGATCGAGGACCAGTTGCAGCGCTGGCTCAGCCGCTACGTGAACAGCAACATCAATGTCGGCAGCGAATCGCGTGCGCGCTACCCGCTGGTGAGTGGCCTCGTCACGGTCCAGGAGCGTCCCGGCAAGCCCGGCGTCTATGGCTGCGTCATCCAGATGCAGCCGCATTTCCAGTTGGACGACGTCGCGGCGCAGTTCCGCCTGGTCACCGACATTGCCGCCCCCGGCGCTGCACGATAGGCGCCCGGACGGTGGATCGAAGCAAAGATAACGAGGGAGCAGGACGCGATGTCAGGCACGAGTGAGACGGCGGGGGCCCTGTTCCGGGCCGGCAATCTGGCGGCGGCGGTCGATGCGGCGAATGCAGCAGTTCGCAAGGCGCCAACCGACATTGCCGCCCGCGTGCTGCTGGCCGAACTGTTGGTGTTCGCCGGCAACCTGGAGCGCGCCGACGTCATCCTCGACGCCGCCAGCCAGGTTGAGCCGGAAGCCGCCGTGGTGGTCGCCGAATTCCGTCAGCTGCTGCGCGCCGACATGGCTCGCCGCCAATTGCGCCGCGACGGCCGGGTGCCGGAATTCCTCGGCGAACCCACCGACACCCAGCGCCTGCAACTCGCCGCCCTGGTCGCCCTGCGCGAGGGCAACACCGCCGAGGCGGCCAAGCTCGTTGCTGCCGCTGAGACCGGCCGCCCACACGTATCGGGTTTCGCCGGCGATACCGCCATCGACGATTTCCGCGACGCCGACGACCTCTGCGCCGGCAGCTTCGAGGTGCTGACGACGACCGGCAAATACTACTGGATCCCGACCGAGCGCGTGATCTCGGTCGAGTTCCACCCCCCTAAGCGCGCCCGCGACCTGTTCTGGTGCCGTGCCACCATGTCCGTGCGCGAGGGGCCGGATGGCGACGTCTACCTGCCCGTCGTCTACGGCAGCGAGGATGCCGCCGTGGCGGACATGCTGAAACTCGGCCGCGAGACCGACTGGATCGAGGATGGCGGACCCGTCCGCGGTGTCGGCCAGCGCCTGTTCCTGGCCGGCGAGGAGGCGGTGGGGATCATGGACCTGACCACGCTGGAATTCGCCGAGTGAGCGGCCGGGGCAACGGCCGCGTCCTGGACACCGGCCGTGGCGAAGCCGGCCGCCGGGCCGGGCCGCGCGCCCAGTTGCCGCTGCTCGACCGCCTGATCGACGACGCCCCGGACCAGGAGCGCGACACCCCGATGTCGACCGGCGAGGCGATGGCGGCCCTGCGCGCCTCGGTGCGCCGCGACCTGGAAGCCCTGTTGAACGCCCGCCGCCGCTGGCGCTCCTGGCCCGCCGAGCTGACCGAACTCGCCGCCTCCCCGATCGGCTACGGCATCCCCGACTTCACCGCCGGCGCGATGAACGAACCCGGCCGCCGCGACGCCTTCCGCGCCGAGGTCGAGGCCACCATCCGCCGCTTCGAACCGCGGCTGATGACCGTGCGGGTGTCGCTGATCGACGGCGCCAACAAGCTGGAGGCCACCCTGCGCCTGCGCATCGACGGCCTGCTGCACGCCGATCCCGCGCCCGAGCCGGTGGCCTTCGACACCACGATCGACTCGACCACCGCCGACGTCTTCGTCGCCGCCACCGAACCGGCCTGAGGCCTCCGAGATGTCCGACGCGCTGCTGCCCTATTACGACCGCGAGCTGAACGCGATCCGCCGCCTCGCCGCCGAGTTCGCCGAGGCGCACCCGAAGATCGCCGGCCGCCTGCGCCTCGCCGCCGACGCCGTCGACGATCCGCACGTCGCCCGCCTGCTGGACGGTGCCGCCTTCCTCGCCGCCCGCGTGCATCACCGCCTGGACGACGAGTTCCCCGAGCTGACCGACGCCCTGCTCGGCGTGCTGTATCCGCACTACCTGTCCCCGGTGCCGTCCTGCAGCGTGGTCCAGTTCCAGAGCCAGCCCGAGCTGATGACGTCGTTTGAGGTCGCCCCCGGCCTGGCGCTGGACAGCGAGCCCGTGCGCGGCGAAACCTGCCGCTTCCGCACCGCCTACCCGACCACGCTCTGGCCGGTCGAGATCGAGAGCGTCCGCCTCTCCGGCCTGCCGCTCGCCGCCCCCGCCAACCCGCTGGCATCGGGGGCAATGTCGGTGCTGCGCATCGTGCTGCGCTGTGCCAACCCGGAGGCGACTTTCGCCCAGCTCGGCATGGACCGGCTGCGCTTCTTCCTGCGCGCCGCCCCCAACATCGCGCTGCCGCTGTATGAGCTGCTGTGCGGCCACACAATGTCGGTCGCCTACGCCGATGGCCCAACCGACCCCAATCCGGTGATCGCCCCGGCCGACAGCGTGGTGCCCGTCGGCTTCGCGCCGGAGGAGGCGCTGCTGCCCTGGCCCGCCCGCAGCTTCTCCGGCTTCCGCCTGTTGACGGAATACTTCGCCTTCCCGGAAAAATTCATGTTCGTCGACCTCACCCGCATGGAGGGCAAGACGCTGGCCTCCGGCGGCAACCGCATGGAAATCTTCGTCTATCTCGACCGCGCTCTGCCGGAGCTGGAGCGCGTCGTCGCCGCGGACAGCCTCGCGCTGGGCTGCACCCCGGTGGTCAACCTGTTCCCGCAGCGCTGCGAGCCGGTGCCCCTGAGCCATACCGCCATCGAGTACCGCGTCGTCCCCGACGTCCGCCGCCCCGGCGCGCTGGAGGTCTGGAGCGTCGAGCGGGTGCGCGAAACCCGCCCGGACGGCAGCTTCCGCCCCTGGCGTCCGTTCTATCGCCTGACCCATGGCGACCTCGAGCCCGGCACGCCCGGCGGCTTCTATCACGTCGTCCGGCGCGACGCGGCCGCACCTTTGCGCGGGGCCGAGGCCTTCATCGCCCCCGATGATCCGCAATTCGACCCTGATGCCCCCACCGACGCGGTGCTGTCGATCGATGCGCTGTGCACCAATCGCGACCTGCCGAGCGAGTTGCAGTTCGGCGGCGGCCACCCGCGCATGCGCTTGGTCGAAGGGGTCGCGGCGATCACCCGGATCAGTTGCCTGACCGCGCCGAGCCACGCGCTGCGCCCGGTGCTGCACGAGCGCGGCTTCTGGCGCCTGGTATCCCACCTCTCGCTCGGCCATCTCTCGGTGGTCGGCGGGGCCGAAGGCGCCGCCGCGCTGAAGGAGGTGTTGCGCCTCTACGACCTGCGCGGCTCCGCCGAATCGCGCGCGGCGATCGAGGCGCTGCTGGCCGTCGGGGCAAAACCGGGCACCGCCCGCGTCCCCGGCGCACGCATCGGCGCATTCTGTCGCGGGCTGGATGTGACCCTCGAATTCGAACCGCGCGCCTGGCAGGTCGGCGGGCTGTACCTGATGGCCGCGGTGCTGGACCGCTTCCTGGCCCTGCACGCCACGGTCAACGCCTTCGTGCGCACCCGCGCCACCCTGCGCGGCCGGCCGGGCACCGCGGCGGCATGGCCGGCGCGGGCAGGGATGCGAGTGCTGCTGTGAAGCCGGGCTCAACCCTGGCCCGCCTGCAACGCGAGCCGCAGCGCTTCGCCTTCGACGCCGCGGCGCGCGTCCTGGCCCATGCCGCCCGCGCGCCCGACCTCGAAGGCGCGGTCCGCTTCCACAGCCCGCCCGGCCTCGCCTTCCCCCCCGCCGATATCCTATCGGTCCAGGCCGGCTCTCCCCCCGCCGTGACCACCCCGGTGATGGCGCTGACCGGCGCCACCGGCGTCTTGCCGCGCTACTACAGCGAGGTGCTGGCCACCACGCTGCGCAACCGCTCGCGCGCCATGCACGACTTTCTCGACATGCTGTCGCACCGCTTCGTGCTGCATTTCGCCCGCGCCGGCGCGAAATACCGCCTCCACCGCGCCACCGAGGCAGCCCGCCTGCGCCCGCCGGACCGCGGCCACGAAGCCCTCGCAGGCGACCCGATGGCCGGCGTGTTGCTGTCGCTGACCGGATTCGGCACGCCCGGCCTGGTCGGCCGCATGGATGCCGGTGCCGACGCGCTGATGCATTATGCCGGGCTGCTGGCGATGCGCCCCCGCTCCGCCGACCGCCTCGCCGCCCTGGCCTCCGACTGGCTCGGCCGCCCGGTCGAGGTGCAGCAATTCGCCGGCGCCTGGCTCGCCCTGCCGCCCGACCAGCGCACCCGCATGCCAAATGGCCGCCGCCCCGGCGCCTTCAACCAGCTCGGCGTCGACGCCGCGATCGGCGTGCGCGCCTGGGACGTCCACGCCCGCGTGGTCCTGCGTGTCGGCCCGCTCGACCGCGACGGCTTCAACGCGCTGTTGCCCGACCGCCCCGCCCTGCGCCGGCTGGTGGCGCTGATCCGCGCTTTCCTCGGCTTCGAGACCGGCTTCGCCGTCAACCCGGTTCTGGCCCCCGACGCCGTACCGCCGATCGAACTCGGCGCCGGCCCGGCCCCGCCCCGGCTCGGCTGGAACACCTGGCTGCCCGCCCCTGGCCTCGGCCGCCCGGCGCCGGCCGCGGATGCGATCTTCGAGGCCGAGGTGGTGGAAGCCGAAGCCGAGCGCGAAAGGGCCAACGAACGCAGAGGGGCTGGCGCATGAGCACTTCCTGGAGCGCCGGCTACGTCACCGACATCGCCTACACCGCCGGCTACTTCGTGTCCCAATCGCCGCCGATGCTCGCCCTGGCCTGCCTGATCAACGGCTATGCCGTCGACGCGCCCTGGGACAACCGCGCCATGCACTACCTGGAACTGGGCTGCGGCCGCGGCGTCAACGCCTGCGTCATCGCCGCCGCCAATCCCGGCTGGACCGTCACCGCGATCGACTTCATGCCCGCCGCCATCGCCGATGCCCGCCGGCTCGCCGCCGAGGCCGGACTGGACAACATCACCTTCATCGAAGCCGACCTGTCCAGCTTTGCCGAAACCGCGCAGGGCACGGCGCTGCCCGAAGTCGACATCATCACCACGCACGGCGTCTGGAGCTGGGTCGGCGACCCCGTGCGGGCGGGCATCGTCCGCCTCGCCGCCGCCAAGCTGCGCGCCGGCGGGCTGATGCACCTGAGCTACAACGCGCTGCCGGCGCAGCAAGGCCTGCTGGGCATGCAGCGGGTGATGCGCGAGGCCGGCCTCCGCCAGGCCGGGCGCAGCGACCGCCAGGTCGTCGCCGGCCGCGCCGTGGTCCAGGCGCTGGCCGCCGCCGGCGCCACCCACCTCACCTCCACCACCATGATCCAGGACCTGCTGCCCCGGCTGGAAACCCTGCCGGTGGCCTATCTCAGCCACGAATACATGAACGCGGCCTGGCGCCCCTGCTTCCACGCCGATGTCGCCGCCAGCCTCGCCGGGGCAAAACTCGACTTCGCCGGCTCCGCCCGCCTGATGGAGAATTTCGTCGACCTCCTGCTGACCCCCGAACAGAAGGCGATCCACGACCGCTTCGACGACCCGTTGATGCGCGAGCTGGTGATCGACACCTGCACCAACCGCACCCTGCACCACGACGTTTACATCCGCGGCGCCGCCCGCTTGTCCGCCCGCGCGCGCGACGCAGCCCTCGGCCAGGTCCGCCTGGCGCTGGCCACCCTGCCGCAGGACTTCCGCTACACCCTGGAAATGCCGGCCGGCGAGGCCAAGCTCAACCAGGCCGCCTACCGCCCGATGGTCGAGGCCCTGGCCGAGCGCCCGCACAGCATCGCCGAGCTGATGGCCAAGCGCGGCGCCGACGGCAGTTCGGCCAGTCCCGGCGAAGTCGCCATGGTGCTCGCCGGCACCTACCAGGCCCTGGTGGTCAGCGACGCCGCCGCTGGCCCCTCCGCCCGGTCACACCGATTCCACACGGCAATGGCCCGCCGCGACGCCCGTCCCGACACCCTCAACGCCACCAGCGCCATGACCAGCGTGCGCCTCGGCACTGGCTACCCCGCCCGCGCCGCCGAAACCATGGTCGCCGCACGCATCGGCAACACCGGCGAAGTCCCCGATCCCGCCGCCTTCGCCGCCGAAATGCTGCCGCCAGGGCCGGAATGCGACAAGCTGGCGCAGGTGATAGCCACCGTGCTGCACGACCGGCTGGCGGTGTGGCGCGGCCTCGGCATCGTCTGACCGGCTAGTCCACCAGCGGCTACTCGACCAAGCGGGCCCGCAGCGCCGTCCGCCGCGCATCGTCCAGCCCGATCTTGTCGCGCAGATAGGCATCCACGCTGCCATGCCGCGCCTGGATCGCCTCCATCGCCGCGGCCAGGAACGCCGGCTGCACCGTCAACAGCGTATCGGCGACATGCTTCGGCAACCCCGCCGCCACTTCGGCATCGCGCCGCCACATGGTGTTGGTGGCGAGGTAGTCCTGCTCGATCACCGCCTCGTCCACTCCCAGCGCCGCCAGGATCAGCATCGCTGCGACCCCCGTCCGGTCCTTGCCCGCGGTGCAGTGAAACAGCACCGGCGCCGGCGTCTCATGCAGCAACAGGTCGAACAGCTCGGCATAGCGATGGTGCCAGTCATCGATATACGAGCCATAGGCTTGGCGCATCACCCGCACCACGTCGTCCCCGGTCGATTTCGGATCCGCCACCAGGTCGGTCAGCGAGGCCCCAATGGTCGGCGCGATCGTCAGCTCATGGATCGTCACCCCCTCGGTCATTTTCGTCGGCCAGCGCGCCCGCTCGCCATCGCCACGGAAATCGACGACATGGCGCACCCCCAACGCTTTCAGCGCCGCGATATCGCTCGTGGTCACGCCATGCAGCGCCGCCGAGCGGAACACCTGCCCGCGCCGCACCCGCCGCCCATCGCGCGTCGGCCAGCCGCCGAGGTCGCGCAGGTTGGACGCGCCCTCCAGCCGGATATCCCGCGGCAGATCAACAATCGACGACATCAAGCACCATCCCCATGATCGAACTCGAATCGATACCCCGCCCCGGCCCGCCGCACCCGGCCGACATGCGGCGCCCCGAAATGCGCGGGAAACACCAGCGCCCCGGTCTCGCAGCATTGCTCCAACACCCGCCGCCGCGAAACCTCGGCCAGCTTCGGATCGGCGCAGAAGCCGCTCGACCATTCCGGCCGGTAGACCTGGATCGGATGATGCATCACGTCGCCGATGAAGATCCCCTCATCGCCGCCCGACAGCAGCCGCAGCACCACATGCCCCGGCGCATGGCCCGGCGCCGGCTCGATCAGCAGCCCGTCGCCCAATTGGTCGGTCATCTCCACCACCTGCGCCTGCCCGGCGGCAATCACCGGCAGCACCGAGTCGATGAAGATCGCCGCCTGCGCCGGTGCCAGATCCTTGTTTTTCGCGGGGTCCCAGTAATCCGCCTCGACCCGGGAAAACACATACTTGGCATTGGGAAAAGTCGGCACCCAGCGCCCGTCGAGCAGCCGCGTGTTCCAGCCGACATGATCCACATGAAGATGCGTGCACATCACATAGTCGACCTGTTCCGGCGCCACCCCGGCGGCGCGCAGCCGGTCAAGATACGGCGTATCCAGCATATGGAACCGCTCGAACCCCGGCCGGTCCTTGCCATTGCCGCAGCACGTATCGACCAGGATGGTGTGATGCCGGGTCTTGATCACCCAGGAATGGATCGAGGAGATGAATTTTCCCGTTGCCGCCTCATAGAAGTTCGGCGACAGCCAGCTGCCATGCTCCTTCAGGATTTCGGGATCCCAGCCCGGCAACATGCGCGCCGCCGGGAATCCCGGCCCCATCTGCTCATAGACGCGGGTAACGGTGGTATCGCCGATCCTACGTGTCGTCATCGCGGTGCTGCCTTCTGCGGGTGCGTGCGATGACATGCCAGCAACCGGCAGCGTTGCGCAATGCCGCCGCCGCCGTGCTATCCTGGCGCTAAGTCGCCATTAACATCCCCCTGTCATCACCGCGCAGCCGCGACGTGGTACCCTTCCTTTCAGCATCCAGCAGCATTGTGGTGGGCCGATGAGCCTGCATCTGATCACCGATCTGGGCGACCAGGCCGTCATCCTGCCCCTGGTGCTCGCCACCGGGCTGGTGCTGCTGCTCGCCGGCTGGTGGCGCGGCGCGCTGGCGTGGTTCCTGACCGTGCCCGGCACGCTTGGCGTGGTCCTGCTGGCCAAGCTGTCGACCAGCGCCTGCCAGAGTCTGCTGCCACCGATCGGCCTGTTCAGCCCCAGCGGCCACACCGCCTCGGCCGCCGTGGTCTATGGCGGCGTGCTCGCACTGGCGCTCGGCAGCAGCCGCATGCGGCTGCCCCTGGCCGCGCTGAGCGGGCTGGCGGTGGCAGCACTGGTCGGCTTCACCCGCTTCGCGCTCGAGGTCCACACCCTGGCCGACGTCCTCGCCGGTGGCCTGCTCGGCACCCTCGGCACAATCGCGCTGTCTTGGCTCGCCGGCCCGCGCCCGGCGCTGCGGCGCAGCTGGATCGGCGTCGCGGCCGCCATGCTGGCCATCGTGGTGCTGTTCCACGGCCGCCACGTCTATGCCGAAATGCACATCAACCGCGTCGCCCCACAGATCTGGCCGCTGAGCCTCTGCGCCAAGTCATAGGGCAGGGGCGATAGCGCGACCCTTTCCGGCCCGGTAAGGTCCGCCCAACCGAACCGAGAGGACGCCGATGAGCGACTATTTCTACGAACCCAGGCAAGGCCACGGCCTGCCGCACGACCCGTTCAAGGCCATCGTCGCCCCGCGCCCGATCGGCTGGATCGGCACCGTCGATGCCCAGGGCCGACCCAACCTCGCCCCGTACAGCTTCTTCAACGCCATCTCCTCCTTCCCGCCGATGGTCTATTTCAACAGCGAAGGCCGCAAGGACAGCCTGAACAACGTCGAGGCCACCGGCGAATTCACCTGCTCCCTGGTCAGCGCCCCGCTCGCCCGCGCCATGAACGCCACCTCCGCCCCCTCGGCGCCCGGCGTGAGCGAATTCGCCCTCGCCGGCCTCGCCATGGCCCCGAGCAGCCGCATCCGGCCGCCCTATGTCGCGGACGCCATCGCCGCCCTGGAATGCAAGGTCACCCAGATCATCCAACTCGCCGGCATCGACGGCGTGCTGCTGCAAACCTGGATGGTCCTCGGCGAGGTGATCGGCGTGCACATCGACGATCGCTGGCTCAAGGACGGCATCTTCGACACCGCCGGTGCCAACCCGATCGCCCGCTGCGGCTATCGCGGCGACTACACCGAGGTCACCAGCCTGTTCGAGATGATCCGCCCCACGGCCTGACGGAAGGGACCGCGCCGGCGCAGGGCCCCCCTGCGCCGGTCAATCGCTGAAATCCGCCATCGCGGCCTTGACGACAGCCCGGCCCTGCGCCATTTCCGGATAATCAGGACCCAATCAGTCCGGAAAGGCCGCCATGCTCCGCCTGTCCAAACTCACCGACTACGCCGTTGTCGTGCTGATCCGCCTCGGCGAGGTCGACCGCACCGCGCCCGACTGCGTCCAGACCTCGCCAGGCCTGTCCGCCGGCACCGGCGTTCCGGAGCCGACCGTGGCCAAGGTGCTGAAGGCCCTGGCCAGCGCCAGCCTGGTCTCCTCGCAGCGCGGCGCCCGCGGCGGCTATCGCCTCATGCGCCCGCTGAGCGAGATCACCGTGGCCGACGTCATCATCGCGGTGGACGGCCCGATCGCGCTGACCGCCTGTGTCGAGGGCTCCACCACCTGCTGCGACGTCTCCTCGGTCTGCGCCGTCAAGGGCCGCTGGGACCTGGTCAACGACGCGATCCAGGATTCGCTCGCGTCCATCACCCTGGCTGACATGCGCCAGGCCTCTGTGCCACTCGCCTTCCGCGTGCCCGCCGCACACGCGGTTCTTTCAAGCGCAGCCGAATAGACAGAGAGCGCATCATGCCAGCCGTTGCCGAAACCATCGACGCCGTCCAGGCCGCCACCGAGGGTGGCTACAAATGGGGCTTCTCGACCGATATCGAGATGGACATGGCCCCCAAGGGCCTGAACACCGACATCATCCGTCTGATCTCCGCCCGCAAGGAGGAGCCGGAATGGCTGCTCGACTGGCGGCTGAAGGCCTACGCCATCTGGCTGAAGATGGAACCGCCGAACTGGGCGATGGTGAACCACCCCCCCATCGACTACCAGGACCTGCATTATTACGCCGCGCCGAAGAAGAAGCCCGGCCCCAAGAGCCTGGACGAGGTCGACCCCGAGCTGCTCCGCACCTACGAGAAGCTCGGCATCCCGCTCAGGGAGCGCGCCATCCTCGCCGGCGTCGAGGGCGCCGAGGACGAACGCCCCCAGGTCGCCATGGATGTGGTGTTCGACAGCGTCTCCGTCGCCACCACCTTCAAGGCCACGCTGGCCAAGTCCGGCGTGATCTTCTGCCCGATCTCCGAGGCCGTCCGCGACCACCCCGACCTCGTGCGCAAATACCTCGGCAGCGTCGTCCCGGTCAGCGACAACTACTTCGCCGCCTTGAACTCCGCCGTCTTCACCGATGGCAGCTTCGTCTACATCCCCAAGGGCGTGCGCTGCCCGATGGAGCTCTCGACCTATTTCCGCATCAACGCCCGCAACACCGGCCAGTTCGAACGCACCCTGATCATCGCCGAGGACAGCAGCCACGTCTCCTATCTCGAGGGCTGCACCGCCCCGCAGCGCGACGAGAACCAGCTTCACGCCGCCGTGGTCGAGCTGATCGCCATGGACGACGCGGTGATCAAATACAGCACCGTCCAGAACTGGTACCCCGGCGACGCCGACGGCAAGGGCGGCATCTACAACTTCGTCACCAAGCGCGGCGCCTGCCGTGGTGCCCGCAGCAAGATCAGCTGGACCCAGGTCGAGACCGGCTCGGCGATCACCTGGAAATACCCCTCCTGCGTCCTGCTCGGCGATGACAGTGTCGGCGAGTTCTACTCAGTGGCCCTGACCAACCACCGCCAGCAGGCCGATACCGGCACCAAGATGATCCATATCGGCAAGCGCACCCGCAGCACCATCGTCTCCAAGGGCATCAGCGCCGGCCACTCCAACAACACCTATCGCGGCCTGGTCCGCGTCGACCGCCGCGCCGACGGTGCCCGCAACTTCACCCAGTGCGACAGCCTGCTGATCGGCGACCAGTGCGGTGCCCACACCGTGCCCTACATCGAAAGCCGCAACCCGACCGCCAAGCTGGAACACGAAGCCACCACCTCGAAGATCGACGACGACCAGCTCTTCTATTGCCGCCAACGCGGCCTGAACCAGGAAGACGCAGTTGGTTTGATTGTCAATGGCTTCTGCAAGGAAGTTCTCAAGGAGCTTCCGATGGAGTTCGCCGTCGAGGCGCAGAAGCTGCTGGCGGTGAGTCTCGAAGGGTCCGTCGGCTAGATGAACAAAGAAAGCCAAGGCTAGGGGCTTTGCCCCTGCACCCCACCAGGGGGCCGAGCCCCCTGGACCCTCATGAATGGGGGTCTGGGGCCTCAGGCCCCGTCACGCCTAAGCGTGCTAACGCACGACGGGTCGAGGGCATAGCCCTCGCCTTGCTTCGCTGTCTTAAGGAACAAACCAATGCTGCAAATCAAAGGCCTTATGGCCGAAATCGACGGCAAGACCATCCTCAACGGCCTCGACCTGTCCGTGCCAAAGGGCGAGGTCCACGCCATCATGGGCCCGAACGGCTCCGGCAAATCCACCCTGGCCTACGTCCTGTCGGGCCGCGACGGCTATGAGGTGACCGGCGGCACCGCCAGCTTCGACGGCCACGATCTGCTGTCCATCGAGCCCGAGGAACGCGCCGCCCTCGGCCTGTTCCTCGCCTTCCAGTACCCGGTCGAACTCCCCGGCGTGAACAACGCCAACTTCCTGCGCACCGCGCTCAACGCCCAGCGCCGCGCCCGTGGCGAGGCCGAGCTGGACGCCGTCCAGTTCCTCAAGCTCGCCCGCGCCCAGGCCAAGCTGCTGTCGATGCCCGACGACATGCTCAAGCGCAACGTCAATGTCGGCTTCTCCGGCGGCGAGAAGAAGCGCAACGAGGTACTGCAGATGGCCATCCTGCGCCCCCGGCTGGCGATCATGGACGAGACCGATTCCGGCCTAGACATCGACGCGCTGAAGATCGTCGCCGACGGCATCAACGCCCTGCGCAGCCCGGATTTCTCCGCCGTGGTGATCACCCACTACCAGCGCCTGCTCGACCACATCGTGCCGGACCGCGTGCACGTCCTGTCCCAGGGCCGCATCGTCAAATCCGGCGGCCCCGAGCTGGCCCACGAGCTGGAAGCCAGCGGCTATGCCGGCGTGGTGTCGGAGGCCGCATGAGCACCACGGCCCCCTCAGGTCCGGTCGCCGCCCTGAACGCGGCCGCCGCTTCCTTCGTCGCCCGCTACCAGGCCACCAAGGCCAGCCTGCCCGGCGACAGCCGCCTGCGCGCCGAGGCCGCCGACCTGCTGACCTCCAACGGCCTGCCCGGCCCGCGCGAGGAGGCCTGGCGCTACACCAGCCTGCGCCCCTTCGCCGAAACCGCGTTCAAGCCAGCGGCCCGGATCGACCCCTCGGCCGCCCTGGTCGCGCGCATCCCCGCCATCGCCGGCCCTCGCCTGGTCTTCGTCGATGGCCGCTTCCATTCCGAACTCTCCGGCGTGCCAAAGGGCATCCGGGTCACCACCGGCGCCCCCGCTCTCGGCCGCATCGCCCGCCCGGCGGATGAGAAGCTGGTCGCGCTGAACACCATGCTGTCCGAGGACGGTGCGGCCATTCACATCCCCGCCGGCCTCGACGCCGGCACCTTGGTGCTGATCAGCCTCGGCACCGGCCACGCTGTCGGTTTCCACCCGCGCCACGCCATCACCCTGGAAGCCGGCGCCAAGCTGACCCTGGTCGACCTGGCCATCGGCGACGGCGAATACCTGCACAACCCCGTGCTCACCGCCGAGATCGCCGCCGGCGCCACGCTGACCCATCTGCGCATCCAGGACGAGGGGACCGGCGCCTTCCACCTCTCCACCACCTATGCCGAGGTCGCCACCGGCGCCACCTATGACAGCTTCGCCTTGACCCTCGGCGCCCGCCTCGCCCGCATGGAAGTGCACGCCCACCTCGCCGGCGAGACCGCCGCCGCCCACCTCAACGCCGCCCAACTCCTGGGCGCCAGCCAGCACGCCGACTTCACCACCGTTGTCCGCCACAACGCGCCGAACACTTCCAGCCGCCAGACCGTCAAGAACGTCCTCACCGGCAAGTCGCGCGGCGTCTTCCAGGGCAAGATCGACGTCGCCCGCATCGCCCAGAAGACCGACGGCTACCAGATGAACCAAGCCCTGCTGCTCTCGCCGAACGCCGAGATGAACAGCAAGCCGCAGCTGCAGATCTACGCCGACGACGTCAAGTGCAGCCACGGCGCCACCGTCGGCGCGCTCGATGCCAACCAGCTCTTCTACCTGCGCAGCCGCGGCGTGCCCGAAGCCGAGGCCCGCGCCATCCTGGTCCGCGCCTTCTTGTCCGAAGCGCTCGACCCGATCACTCATGACGAGGCTCGCGCCGCCATGGAAGCCGCCATCGCGGATTGGTGGGAGCGAAATGCATGAACGACGCATCGCACACCTTCGACATCCAGGCCATCCGGGCGCAGTTCCCGATCCTGTCGGAAAAGATCCGCGGCAAGGATCTGGTCTTCCTCGACAGCGCCGCCTCCGCCCAGAAGCCGCGCGCGGTGATCGACGCCATGGTCCACGCCATGGAACACCAATACGCCAACATCCATCGCGGCCTGCACTGGATGAGCGAGCGCACCACCGAGGCCTATGAGCTCACCCGTGACGCCGCCGCCCGCCTGCTGAACGCCCGCGACCGCAGCGAGATCGTCTTCGTCCGCAACACCACCGAGGCGATCAACCTGCTCGCCCACAGCTACGGCCGCGCCATCCTCACGCCAGGGCAGGCCGTGGTGATCTCGGCCATGGAGCACCACTCCAACATCGTGCCCTGGCAGATGCTGCGCGACTCCCACGGCATCGAGCTACGCATCGCCCCGATCACCGATGCCGGCGAACTCAATATGGCGGCCTTCGAGGCGCTGCTCGCGGACGGCAAGGTGGGTTTGGTGGCGATCACCCACATGTCCAACGTCCTCGGCACCTACACCCCGGCCGAGCGCATCACGGCCATCGCCCACGCCCATGGCGCCAAGGTGATGCTTGATGGCAGCCAGTCGGTCGTCCATCGCCGCATCGACGTCCAGGCGTTGGATGCCGATTTCTTCGTCTTCACGGGCCACAAGCTGTACGGCCCCACCGGGATCGGCGTGCTCTGGGGCCGCCGCGAACTGCTCGACGCCATGCCCCCCTTCCTCGGCGGCGGCGACATGATCTCCAGCGTCAGCTACGAGCGCAGCACCTGGGCCGACACGCCGCATAAATTCGAAGCCGGCACCCCGGCGATCATCGAGGGCATCGGCCTGCACGCCGCGATCCAGTTCGTCGAAGCCATCGGCTATCCCGCCATCGCCGCCCACGAAGCCGCACTCACCGAACACGCTCTCGCGAAAATGTCGGCCATCGAGGGCGTCACCGTCATCGGCCGCGCCCAGGACCGCGGCGGCGTCATCTCCTTCACGCTCGATCGCGCCCACGCCCACGACGTCGCCACCCTGCTGGACCGCCAGGGCATCGCCGTGCGCGCCGGCCAGCACTGCGCCGAGCCGCTGATGCGCCGCCTCGGCCTGGACAGCACCGCGCGCGCCAGCTTCGGCATCTACACCACACGCGAAGAGATCGACGGGCTGGCGGACACGCTGACCCGGATCAGGGAGTTTTTTGCGTAGTGTTCGAGGATGTCCGCGACCTCTACAACGCCGCCATCCTGGAGCGGGGCCGTCGCCCGCGCCACATGACCAAGCTCGCCGCCTTCGACGCCACCGCCAAGGGCGACAACCCGATGTGCGGTGACCGCGTGACCGTCTGGCTGAAATACGCCCCGGACGGAAGCATCGCCGAAACCGGCTTCGATGCCCGCGGCTGCGAGATCAGCAAGGCCTCGGCCGACCTGATGGTCGAGGCCGTCCAGGGCCAGGCGCCGGCCGATACCCGCGCCATGTTCGAACGCTTCCGCCAGATGGCGCAGAGCGGCGAATGCCCAAGCTGCGCGGCCTTCGAGCCGCTCAAGCCATTGGCCGCCGTGCATGCCTACCCTTCGCGGATCAAATGCGCGACGCTGCCGTGGCATGCTCTACTGGCGGCGCTGGAAGGGGCCAACAATGCAACCAGCGAATCATAACGGGGGCCAGACGTGAACGAGGGTCCGATCACTCAACCAGGCGCTGTCGGCACCTGGACGCCGGATGGCGAGGTGGCACCGCGCCCGTCCGAGGAGGCGCTGATCGCCGCCTGCGCCAGCGTGTACGATCCGGAAATCCCGGTGAACATCTATGAGCTCGGCCTGATCTACAGCATCGACATCGACGATGCCGGGTCGGTGAAGGTCGAGATGACCCTGACCGCGCCGGCCTGCCCGAGTGCCCAGGAATTGCCGGAGCAGATCCGCGACGCCATCCTGGCCGTGCCGGGTGTCACCGCCTGCGAGGTCGACGTGGTCTGGGACCCGCCCTGGGACCAGAGCCGGATGAGCGAAGATGCTCGCCTCGCCTTGAACATGTTCTGAGGGAGAGACGTCATGTCAGACAACACTTCCACTGTTGCCCCCCGTGTTCGCCGGCCTTTGCCGCCGCTGATGGCGGTGTCCGACGTCGCCGCCGAGCGGCTGCGCTCGCTGTATGCCAATGGCGGAGAGGGCGGCAAAAAGCTGCGCATCTCGGTCAACACCAAGGGGTGCTCGGGCCTGGCCTACGATATGTCGTGGGTTTCCGAGCCCGGTCCCGGCGATGAGGTGGTGACCGACAAGGGTGTGACCGTGCTGGTCGACCGCAAAGCGTCACTATTCCTGATCGGCACGACGATGGATTATGAAGTGAAGGCGCTATCGTCCGGCTTCACCTTTGTCAATCCGAACGAGAAGGGCCGATGTGGCTGCGGGGAAAGCTTCCACGTCTGACCCTCGCCGTTCTTCGGAGGACTATGCCATGTGGGATTGCGCTGAACTTGCTGCTTCGATGACTGTCCGCCAACGCCGTGTCGCGGTCGGCGGCGAGGCTTGGGAGGTGCTGACAGCCGAAGGCCGTGATGCAGTGGCGCGCGAGCCGATGTTGGGCCGCACGGTGGATCACGGGCTGCTGATCCATGACAGCTTTGCCGATGCGCTGGCGCACCGGCTGGCGCACAAGCTGGAGGATGCCGATCTCGGGGCGGCGTGCCTGGCGCCGCTATTGATGGAGGCGATGGAGGATTGTCCGGAGATTGCCGCGGCCGCAGCCGAGGACCTGATGGCGATCCGCGAGCGCGATCCATCCTGCACCGACCTGTTGACGCCGTTCCTGTATTTCAAGGGCTATCACGCCATCCAGACCCATCGGGTGGCGCATCACCTGTGGCGCCATGGCCGGCAGCATGCGGCGCGGTTCCTGCAGAGCCGGATGTCCGAGGTGTTCGGGGTGGATATCCATCCGAATGCCAGGCTGGGCCGGCGGTTGATGTTTGATCATGGCACCGGGATCGTGATCGGCGAGACCGCGGTGATCGAGGATGATGTCTCGATGCTGCATTCAGTGACCTTGGGCGGTACCGGCAAGGAGGGCGGCGAGCGCCATCCGAAGGTGCGGCGCGGGGTATTGATCGGGGCGGGGGCGAAGATCCTGGGCAATCTCGATATCGGCGAGGGGGCGAAGATCGGCGCCGGCAGCATCGTGCTGCGCGATGTCGAGCCCTATACGACGGTGGTCGGCAATCCGGCCAAGCCGGTGGGGCCGCGCAACACTACGATGCCGGCGCTGACGATGGATCAGATGCTGAGCGACGATTGTTCCGGCTGAGCGGTTAGCGCGACCGGTCGAAGACGCAGACGGATTCGAGGCGGGCAGACCATAGGAACTGGTCGATCGGGGTGGCGGCCAGGAGCTTGAAGCCGGCGCCGCGGAGCATGGCGGCGTCGCGGGCCAGGGCGGCGGGGTTGCAACTGACATAAATGACACGTCGGGTTTTGCTCGCGGCAATGCGGGCGATCTGGGCTTCGGCGCCGGCGTGGGGCGGGTCGAGGACAATGGCGGCGAAGGCGGAGAGTTCGGTTTCGGAGAGGGGCTGGCGGACGAGGTCGCGGGCGAAGGGTTCGATGCGGCCAGCGAGGACGGCGCGGTTGGTGGCATCGCGTAAAGCGGCGGCGGAGGGGGCATCGCCTTCGAAGGCGGCGACGCGGGCGCGTTGGGCGAGGGCGAAGGTCAGGGTGCCGCTGCCGGCGTAGAGGTCGGCGATGCGGGATTTCGCCGGGAGTTTGTCGGGCAGGCCGGCGAGGACGGCAGCGACGATGGCGGCTTCGCCGGCGGGGGAGGCTTGCAGGAAGCCGCCGGGGGGCGGGATGACGGCGATGCCGGATAGGGTGGTGGTGGCGGGGCGCAGGACGGCCGCGGGTTCGACCGGGCCGTTTCCCACCTGGATGCTGATGCGGGGCAGGCCGTGGGCGCGGGCGTAATCGGCCAGGCGGGTGCGGTCCGGGGTGGTGAGCGGGGAGTCCAGGCGGAGCAGCAGGTCGGGGCCGGAATCCAGCAGGTTGACCACCAGCGAGCCTTCGCGGCGGGGGCTGGAGAGGGTGCGGAACAGGGCGCGCATGGTGGGCAGCAGGGCGTAGAGCTTGGGGTCGAGGATCGGGCAGCCGCCGATGTCGATGACGGTGGTGCTGCGCGGGGCGTGCAGGCCGAGGGTGATGCCGCCGGGGATTCGGCGGACCGCGAGGTCCATGCGGCGGCGGGTGGCGGGCGGGGTGCGGTGCAGGGCGCCGATCGGGGTGTCGGGGAAGCCGGCGCGGGCCAGGGCGGCGGTGAGCAGGGCGGTTTTCCAGGCCACGTAGGCGGGGTCGGACAGGTGCTGGAGCGAGCAGCCGCCGCAGGCGGTGAAATGGGGGCAGGGGGGTGGTACGCGGTCGGGGCTGGGGGTGAGGATATCGGCGGTGGCGGCCCAGCCTTCGCCGCGCTTGTGGGTGGGGGTGGCACGGACGGTCTCGCCGGGCAGGGTGAAGGGGATGAAGAGCGGCTTGCCGGTTTCGGGATGGGTGGCCAGGCCGTCGGCTTCGGCGCCGAGGCGGGTGATGGTGGTTTCGCAGGGGGCGGGGAGGGTGGGGGGCATGGCGGGGCTGTACCGTGCGGGGGCGGGGGCGTCGAGAGGATTGTCAGTTCGATTGTGGAATGAATGAGTCGCAATTCGGCCAGGGTGGCTATTTGTCGTATTTTTTCCAGGCGCGGGCGGCGGCGCGGATGTTGGCGGGGAGGGGGCGAAAGGGGGTTGGAGGTGTGGCTACAGAGCCCCCCTCGTCGGTCCGCTTCGCGGCCCAACCCACCCGTGGAGGACGGGGGGAGAGAAGCTTGGGTTTGGGCAGTTTGAGGCAGTCGGGGGTTTGCAGGCCGAGGGCGCGGAGGAGGGGGCGCAGCAGGCGGCCGGCTTGGGGGGCTTCGGTGAGGAATTTCGGGAGTTCAGAGTGCTGGAGCAGGATATCGAGCGTGCCGGCGCAGGGGGCGGCTTCGGGGATGCGGGCGTTGATCCAGCCGTGGGTGGTGGGCAGGCGTGGGGTTTCGCGCGGGATGTAGGGGCGCGGGGCGCGCAGCCGGGGCATCGGCAGGGTGTTGGTTTGCCAGCGGGCGAACAGGGCCTGGAAGCGGGCGGCGAGGCGGTTGAGGCGGTGCCACAGGAGGGGCCAGGTTTCCGGCGGGAGTTTGGGCGGCTGGTTTGGGGGGACGATCGGGCTGTAGGCCTGGGTACCGATCCAGGTGGTTTGGACGCGGTCCTGCCGGGCCGCGAAGGCGGCGACGGCGTGGCGCAGGCTGGTCAGGATGGCAACCAGGCGGGTGGTGAAATCGCGCATTGGGGATAATATACCGCGATGCGTGCGGGGGTGCAAGAAATTTTAGAAAATTTTCTTGATAAAATTCTGATAGACGGAAGAGTGGAATGCCCAAGCGGCTTGCACCCTGCGGCGGTGGTGGCGGCGATAGAGCCCCCCTCCGGCTCCCCCCGCCCAAGCGCGAGGGGAGAGAAGAAAGGCTGCTTTTTCAGAAAGAAGCGCGTGGCTACTCGCCGAAGGCGGCGATGCCGGTTTGGGCGCGGCCGAGGATGAGGGCGTGGACGTCGTGGGTGCCTTCGTAGGTGTTGACGGTTTCCAGGTTCAGGACGTGGCGGATGACGTGGTATTCGTCAACGATGCCGTTGCCGCCGTGCATGTCGCGGGACATTCTTGCGATATCAAGGGATTTGCCGCAGGAGTTGCGCTTGCACAGGCTGATCATTTCGGGCGAGGCGTGGCCTTCGTCCATCAGGCGGCCGAGGCGCAGGACGGATTGCAGGGCCAGGGTGATTTCGGTCTGCATGTCCGCGAGTTTCTTCTGGACCAGTTGGGTGGCGGCGAGCGGACGGCCGAAGACAATGCGGTTCAGGGTGTAGTCGCGGGCGGCGTGCCAGCAGAACTCGGCGGCCCCCAGGGCGCCCCAGGAGATGCCGTAGCGGGCGTTGTTGAGGCAGGAGAAGGGGCCGCGCAGGCCTTTGACTTTCGGCAGCATGTTTTCGGCGGGGACGAAGACGTCGTCCATCATAATTTGACCGGTGACGGAGGCGCGCAGGCTGAACTTGCCTTCGATCTTCGGCGCGGTGAGGCCCTTCATGCCTTTTTCGAGGATGAAGCCGCGGATGTCGCCGGAATCGTCCTTGGCCCAGACCATGAAGACGTCGGCGATCGGGGCGTTGGAGATCCAGGTCTTGTTGCCGTTCAGCAGGTATCCGCCGTCGACGGATTTGGCGCGGCTGCGCATGGACCCGGGGTCCGAGCCGCCATCGGGTTCGGTGAGGCCGAAGCAGCCGACGAATTCGCCGGTGCGGAGTTTGGGGAGGTAGCGGTCTTTCTGGTCTTCGGAGCCGAAGGCGTAGATCGGGTACATGACCAGGGAGGATTGGACGGAGAAGGCGCTGCGATATCCGCTGTCCACGCGTTCGACCTCGCGGGAGATCAGGCCGTAGGCGACGTAGCTGACATCGGCGCAGCCATGCGTGGAGAGGGTGGCGCCAAGGAAGCCCATCTCGCCGAATTCGTTCATGATTTCGCGGTCGAAGTGCTCGTGGCGGAAGCCCATGAGGACGCGCGGGAGGAGCTTCTCCTGGCAGAACTGGTGGGCGGCGTCGCGGATGGCGCGCTCGTCTTCAGTGAGCTGGCCGTCGAGTTGCAGGGCGTCATCCCATTTGAACGGCCCGAGCTTGCCTTTGGCGGAGGGAGAAGGGGCGTCGTTCATGGCGGGGCTTTCCGGCTGGGGATGGGCGGGATGTAGGACCGGCAAAAACGGAAGGCAAGCGGCAGAAAGAATCTTCTTTTTGTGAACAAAAAGAAGCAAAAAAACTTTATTCGATGGCGGTGGGTGAGATGATGAAGGGGGTGGAATGCGCAGGGGCGCTCCACCAGTGAGCCGGCGGCAAATGGATGAAGTTTTTTTGCTTCTTTTTGTTCACAAAAAGAAGTGCTTTCTTGTTGTTCTTGCGGGTTTCCCTGGCGAGCGAAGAAGCGCGGATCCTTCGCTTCGCTCAGGATGACGGCGGGGGTTAGCAGTCGGGCGTTGTGTCGGCGAGGGGGCCGCGGGGGCGGGCGGCGACGAGCATGAAGGCGGGGGTTTCGTCGCCGAAGCCGAGGACGCGCGGGCCGAGGTCGTTGTCGCGGTAGCGGCGCGGCTCGTCGTTGTTGTCGCGGCGCCTTGGCTCGTCGTTGTTGTCGCGGCGGCGGGGCTCATCGCCGCCTTCGCGGCGTCGGGGTTCATCGCTGCTGTCGCGGCGCTTTTGCTCGTCCGTGCGGGCGCGAAACTCTTCGCGGCGCGGTTCGTCCCGGCGCGGTTCGTCCCGGCGGGACTCGTCGCGGCGGGGGCGATCCCGGTCGCGGTCACGCTCGCGGCGGGGCGGGCGGGTGGAGGGGGCCGGCTCGGGGGTCTGGAATTCGGTGGGCTGAATTTCGGTTGGCTGAATTTCCGCCGGTTGGAATTCGCTGGGTTGGAAATTCGGCGCGGCGGTCTCGATGATCGCCGGCTGCTCGAAGGGGATGTCGGCGGCGACTTCGACCGGCTGGGCGATTTCGCGCGGTGCCCGGGGGGGGCGGACGCGCGGTGCGCGCGCGGGCTTTTCCGTTGTCGCTTCGGCGGATTTCTCGGCGGCGGGCTTGGCGGCGCGCTTGGGGGCGGCGGCAGCGCGTGTGGAAGTGGGGGGGCGGCCACCGCGGCCACGGCGGCGGCCGTCGCCTTCGGCCCATTCGACCGCGTCGAGTCCAGGGACGGCGATGCGCGGGATGGCGTGGGCGATCAGTTTTTCGATGGCGTCGACGTTTTGGCGGTCTTCGGGGGCGGCCAGGGTGAAGGCGCGGCCTTCGCGGCCGGCGCGGCCGGTGCGGCCGATGCGGTGGATGTAGTCTTCGGCGTGGTGCGGGGCGTCGAAGTTGAAGACATGCGACAGGCCGCCGATGTCGATTCCGCGGGCGGCGACGTCCGAGCAGCAGAGCAGGCGGAGTTCACCGGCCTTGAATTTTTCCAGCGTGGCGAAGCGGACCGGCTGGGCCATGTCGCCGTGCAGGGCGCCGACGCTGAAACCGTGCTTGGACAGCGACTTGTAGAGGATGTCGACGTCTTTCTTGCGGTTGCAGAAGATCAGGGCGTTCTGCACGTCCTCGGAGCGGATGAGGCGGCGCAGGGCCTCGCGCTTGTCGAGTTCGGCGACCAGGAGGAGGGCTTCGGTGATGGTGGTGGCGACCGAGGCGGCGCGATCGACGGCGACGAGCTTGGGGTTTTGCAGGAAGGCGTCGGCCAGGCGCTTGATCTCGGGCGCCATGGTGGCGCTGAAGAACAGGGTCTGGCGGTTCTTGGGGAGGAGGGAGACGATTTTTTCGACGTCGGGGATGAAGCCCATGTCGAGCATGCGGTCGGCTTCGTCGATGACGAGGATCTTCACGTCGTGCAGCAGGATGCGGCCGCGGTCGAACAGGTCCATCAGGCGGCCGGGGGTGGCGATCAGCACGTCCACGCCGCGGTCGAGCGCCTTCTCCTGCTCGTCCATCGACACGCCGCCGATCAGCAGCGCCTTGGTGAGCTTGAGATACTTGCCGTACTTGTCGAAGTTCTCGGCGACCTGTGCGGCGAGTTCGCGCGTCGGCTCGAGGATCAGCGAGCGCGGCATGCGCGCCTTGGCGCGGCCCTGGCTGAGCGCGTCGATCATCGGCAGCGTGAAGCCGGCGGTCTTGCCGGTTCCGGTCTGGGCGCAGCCGAGAACGTCGCGGCCCATCTGTACGTAGGGAATTGCTTTTTCCTGGATCGGCGTGGGTGTCGTATAGCCCGCGTCCGCGATGGCCTGGAGCACCGGCTCCGACAGGCCCAAATCTTTGAATTCCATGTGTTTGCGATCTTCTTTCGGTTTAAGGCGCCGCGTTCCGCTTCGGCGGCGCGTCGCGTGCATCGTGCCCGCGACTGGCGCCCGACGTCCTGACGAGGATCGGCGGGGACCACAGACGGAACACGGGATGCGGCGTTCCTTCGCAGTCGCACAAAAACCCTTGGCGACGGTGGGAAAATAGGGTTTTCCCCGCGAAAGTCAAGGATTCCCGGTCGTCGGACGGCTCCACATGTCGTGCAGGGCTTGCGTAAGTCGCTGGCCGAAAAGGGCTGCATCGGTGAGCTCGCTCGCCCGCAGGCGCGCGCGCATCCCGGCCCGGAGCACGCCCAAGGCTCCCGGATCGCCTGCCCGGGCCACGGCCATCGAGACATATTGGTCGACTGTATCCACGACCCAGTCGCCCAGCCCGGCGGCCCCGAGGATCGAATCGCCGAACCTTCCGACCGGGATGCGGTCGCGTTTCGATAGCACGGGCACCCCCTGCCACAGCGCTTCGAAGGTCGTTGCCCCGGCATTGTGGGGGAAGGGATCGAGGGCGATGTCGACCTCGCCATAGGCTTCCCACACGCGCGACTGGGGCGTCGTGTAGCCGATCACGAGCTGGGCGGGCCTCGCCCCGAACTTCACGAGGCGCCCGGCGAAATCCGCGCGCATGGTTTCGTCGGCGAAGGGCAGGGAGTCGAGCTTCAGGCGGCTTGCCGGCAGCCGGCGCAGGATCTCGCCCCACGCGGCAAGCGTCATGTCGTTGAGCCGGATCGTGCGCGAGAAGCAGCCGAACGTGACGGCACCCGCCTTCGTGGCGGCAAGCGGTGCGACGTCGGGCGCGTTCTCGGGCGGCGCGTAGCAATAAGTCGTCGGCAATCGCCACACGCCCTCGATGAAGTATTTCTCGCCGCCCGGCGGCACCAGCCGCGCGTCGCCGAGAAACCAGTCGATCGCCGAAACGCCCGTCGTGGTGCCGTAGGCGAGCCACGTGACCTGCACGGGTGCCGGCTTGCGCGCGAACAGCGTCAGCCGGTTGCCGCCGGTGTGGCCGGACGCGTCGATCAGGATGTCGATCCGGTCGGCGGCG
>CAMBRC010000005.1 GCA_945869965.1 Asaia bogorensis | reverse complement strand
TGGCATCGGGCAGCAGCATCCGCCAGACATCGTAGGTGTGGCCGCCGGGGACGAGGCGAAGTTCCACCGGCATGCCGAGTTCCCGCCAGGTTTCGCGCAAGCGCTGGGCCTGGTCATGGGTGCCGAGGTGGTCGGCGTCGCCCGATGCGGCGAAGAGTGGCATGTTGGTGCCGGTGGCGCGGAAGCCAGGCAGCAGGGCCGGGTAGTTGAACGACCGCCAGGTCTCGAGGTCGAACGTCGCTTCGCCTGGACGGATGAACACGCCGCTGCTGCGCGACGCGGATTGTGGCGGCGGTTCGGGCACATAGGTCGCGGGGCTCAGCACGGCCACGGCGGCGAAGCGGTGCGGTTGCAGCAGGGCGAGGCGCAATGCGGCAAAGCCGCCGGCCGAGATGCCGCCGATCACCCGTCCGGCGCGGCCGGGCAACACGCGCCAGTCGCGCTCGATCGCTGGTATGAGGTCCGAGAGCAGCGCGGTCTGCATCCGATCCTTGGCGTCGACGCCCCAGGTCGAGCCGAGTTCGGGGATGACGATCAGGCCCGCTGGCATACGGCCGGAGGCGATCGCGGCGTCGGCCAGTTCGGGCACGGTGCTGTTGAACCATTCATCGCGGCGCTGGCCGTGGCCGGGGAGGAAATACAAGACGGGATAGCGCATGCCGCTCGTCTGATAGCCGTCCGGCCGGTAGACGCTGATGTTCCAGGGGCGGCCGAGGGCTGGGGAGTGGATGACCTGGGGCACCAATTCGCCGGCGGCGGCCGGGTGGGTTGTGGCGAGGCCGAGGGCGAACGGGGCGATCCGCAGCAGGGTCCGCAGCAATGGCCGGATGGTCATCGGGTGCCGATATGGGCGAGGCCGGTGGTCTGGATGTCCAGGACGCGGTCCTCGTGCCAGCCGCGCATCAGCGCGGAGCGTCGTTGATGGCGCAGCCGGCAGATGCGGGCAGGCTTGCCGGTGCTCATGCCGATATCGGTTCCCAGGTTGATTGCCCGGAAGAGGATGTAGCGCGACTGTTCCGGTGCGGCCACATTTCGTGCAGCCCCGGCGCGGATTTCCTGGACTGGTCTGGGTGGGTGGTGTCCGGCATAAGTGCCGCGGTGCTGGCCGCGATGGGCCGGACAGGGCAAGGGATGCGCGCATGACCTGGTCGATCTTGACGCATGACGCGGATACCGGCGCGCTCGCGGTTGCTGTGGCGACTTGCAACTTTGCCGTGGGGGCCAGCGTGCCGCATATCCGGGCAGGGGTGGGGGCGGTGGCGTCGCAGTCGTTTTCCAATCGCTACCTGGGGCCGGCGATCCTGGATGCGATGGCGCGCGGATTGACCCCGGAGCAGGCGATCCGCGGGGCGGTGGCGAGCGACGAGGGGCGTGGGCTGCGGCAGGTGCATGCGATCGATTGCCTTGGGCGGACCGCGGCATGGACCGGCGAGAATTGCGTGCTGTGGTGCGGCAGCAAGGCCGGGCCGTCGGTGAGTGTGGCGGGCAATATGCTGGTCGGCGAGGCGGTGGTGGGGGATACGCTGGGGGCGTTCCTGGCGGGGGCAGCGCTGGCGTTGCCGGAGCGGTTGATGGCGGCGATGCAGGCCGGGCAGCGTGCTGGCGGGGATGCACGGGGGCAGCAATCGGCGGCGATGCGGCTGTTCACGACTGAGGATTTTCCCGATCTGTGCATTCGCTGCGATGACAGCACGACGCCGCTGGATGAGCTGGCGCGGCTGCTGGTGCTGTGGCGGCGGGATCGTGAGCCTGGGCTGGCCAGTGCGCCGCGCAAGGCGGATCCGGCGGGGGCGATCGACTTGGATGCCATCGATGCGCGGTTCAAGGCGGCGGGGTCGCCGTTGCGGGTGCGGCGCTAGGGTTTGCAATCCCGGGCGGAGTTGCCATCCTGGCGGGAACTCAAATAGGGGGACGAGCCATGGCCGTGACTGTGAAAGACCTGCTGGATGCCGCCAATGCCGCGGTGCCGCGGATATCAGCCGACGAGGCAAAGGCGTTGATTGCCCAGGGCGCGCTGGTGGTGGATGTGCGCGATGGCACCGAGGTGGCCAATGGGAAGGTGAAGGGCGCGGTGCATGCGCAGCGCGGGCTGATCGAGTTCAAGGCGGATTCGGCGATGCCGAGCCATGATCCGGCGTTTCAGAAGGATCGCACGGTGATCGTCTACTGCGCCTCGGGCGGGCGGTCGGCACTGGCGGGCAAGACGCTGAAGGACATGGGCTTTACCGACGTGCGCAACCTTGGCGGGTTCAAGGGGTGGGTGGATGCTGGGGGCGAGGTAGAGAAGTAAGGCAAGGCCTTCTTTTTCTGGAGAAAAAGAAGCAAAATGACTTTCTGGATTTTGGCCGGGTGCTGGTGACTGGCACCCGGCCAAATGAATAAAAGTTTTTTGGTTCTTTTTTTCAAAAAAGAACGTGCTTTCTAAATTGCCCCCAACGTCTCCCGCAACATTTCCAGTTCCAGCCAGCGTTCCTCGGCGGCGGCCAGATCGACGGATGCCTGGGTAAGGGCGTCGGTGGCTTTCTGGAAGGCGCGGGCGTCGCGGCGATAGAGGTCGGGGTCGTCGAGTTTGGCCTGGTGGCGGGCGATGTCGGCCTGGAGTTTTTCCATCTGGGCCGGCAGTTGTTCCAGGGCGTGCTTGTCCTTGAAGCTGAGCTTGCGCAGCAGCGTTGGCACGGCGGCGGCGGCGGTTGATTTCGGCTTGGCGGGCTCGCGGGCGGGTTGGTGTCCCACGGGGAGCCACGGGGGCGCGCCGCGCTGGGCCAGCATGTCTGACCAGCCGCCGGCGTAGTCCTGCCAGGTGCCGTCGCCTTCGGCCACCAGGACATTGGTGCAGACACGGTCGATGAAGTCGCGGTCGTGACTGACCAGCAGGACGGTGCCGGGGTAGTCGGCCAGCAGTTCCTGGAGCAGTTCGAGGGTTTCCAGGTCGAGGTCGTTGGTGGGTTCGTCGAGCACCAGGAGGTTGCCGGGCTTGGCCAGGGCGACGGCCAGGGCGAGGCGGCCGCGCTCGCCGCCGGAGAGGACGCCGACCGGGGTGCGGGCTTGTTCGGGTGGGAACAGGAAGTCCTTCATGTAGCCGATGACGTGGCGGGCCTGGCCGTTGACGATCACCTGGTCGCCGCCGCGGCGGCCGTTGGCACCGGTCAGGGTGTCGGCGAGGGTTGAGTCGGGGTCGAGCGAGTCGCGGCGCTGGTCGAGGGTCACCATCTGGAGTGCCGCGCCGAGTTTCACCGTGCCGGCATCGGGTTCGAGCGCGCCGGTGAGCAGGTTGAGCAGGGTGGTCTTTCCGGCGCCGTTGGGGCCGATGATGCCGACGCGGTCGCCGCGCAGGACGCGGGTTATGAGGCCGCGGACGATCGGGCGCTCTCCGAAGGATTTTTCCACGCCCTCGGCCACCACGACCATGCGGCCGGAGATGTCGCCCTCGGTGGCGGTGAGCTTGGGGCCGCCGGCGGGGCCGCGCATCTGCTTGGTGCGGGCACGCAATTCGTGCAGGTCGCCGAGGCGGCGGACGTTGCGCTTGCGCCGGGCGGTGACGCCGTAGCGCAGCCAGTCTTCCTCCATCACCAGCTTGCGGTCGAGTTTGTGGCGCTCCTTCGCCTCCTGTTCCAGCGTGTCGTCGCGCCAGGACTCGAAATGGGCGAAGCCGCGATCCAGCCGGCGGGCGGCGCCGCGGTCGAGCCAGACGATGCCGCGCGAGAGCGATTCCAGCAGGCGTCGGTCATGGCTGATCAGCACCATGGCGGAGCGCAGGGAGGCGAGCTCGGCTTCCAGCCAGGCGATGGCGGGCAGGTCGAGATGGTTGGTCGGCTCGTCCAGCAACAGGATGTCGGGCGAGGGGGCGAGGACGCGGGCCAGGGCGGCGCGGCGGGCTTCGCCACCGGACAGGCGATCCGGATGCTCGGTGCCGTCGAGGCCGAGGGCTTCCAGCAGGGTGCGCGCGCGGTGCGGGTCGTCGCCCGGGCCGAGGCCGGCTTCGGCATAGGCCAGCGTTGACTCGAAGCCGGCGAGGTCGGGCTCCTGTGGCAGGTAGCGCACGGTGGCGCCGGGCTGGACGAAGCGTTGGCCGGAATCCTGTGCGAGCAGGCCGGCGGCGATCTTCAGCAGGGTGGATTTGCCCGAGCCGTTGCGGCCGACCAGGCACAGCCGGTCGCCGGGCGAGACGGAAATCTCTGCGCCGCGCAATAGCGGAGCGGTCCCTAGAGTGAGGTGGATGTCGGACAGGAAGAGGATTGGGGGCGCCATGCGCGGGCTCTTAGCATGGCATTCGATGTGGCGCCTGCACGAGACGGCTTGCGCGTGCGCGCGATGCGCGGCAGGCTTGTGTTACGGGCATGTCATTTGGGGGACATGCCTGGGGCGGGCCAACCGCTCCATCCCACTGGCCTGGTGTTCGGACAATCGGCAGCATCGTCTGCCCATCCAAGGAGAGCCTGCATGCTGACGCGTCGTTCGACTTTCAAGGCCGCAGCCGGGATAGCCGCCGCGGCCAGTATTGGCGTTGAGGCGCATGCCCAAGCCAAGGACAAGGTCATCAAGATCGGCCTGAACCTGTCGTACACCGGCGCCGATGCGCTGGGTGCGCAGCGCATCGCCAACGGGGCGCAGATGGCGTTTGACGACGCCAACCGCAAGAAGACCGTGAAGGGCTACGTCTTCCAGATCGAGAAGTTCGACGACGCCACCGCCACGGCCGGCCAGTATGACCCGGCCCAGGGTGCCATCAACGCGCGCAAGATGGTGTCCGACAAGGCGATCATGGCCGCGATCGGCCCGATGATGTCAGGCGTTGGCAAGGCGATGGCGCCGATCCTGTCGGGCGGCAATCTGCCGATCATCTCGCCGTCGGCCACCAACCCCGACATCACCGACCCGAAATTCGCCGCCCAGTACCGGCCCCAGGGCAAGGCGGTGTTCTTCCGCACCGTCACCACGGACGCCTTCCAGGGCCCGAACATGGCGAATTTCTATGCTGACGTGCTGAAGGTGAAGACGCTTTACGTGCTGGACGACAGCGGCGCCTTTGGCGTGGGCATCGCCGACACGTTCGAGGCGCAGGCGAAGAAGAAGGGCATCCAGGTGCTGGGCCGCGAGCGGCTCGATCCGAAGGCGGCCGACTACTCGGCGGTGCTGACCAAGATCAAGGCGTCCGGCGCCCAGGCGATCTACTTCGGCGGCGTGAGCCTGGCCGGGGTGAAGCTGGCCAAGCAGGCCTATGACATCATTCCGAACGCGATCAAGGGCGGTGGTGACGGCATCTGGGGCACCGACTTCCTGACCGCTGGCGGCTTCCCGGCCGTTGAGGGCTGGTATGCCACCCAGGCGAGCCCCGAGCTGGTGGGCGACCCGGCGCTGTCCGGCTGGAACAAGCTGTATGCCGACCGGTTCAAGAGCCAGCCGGACAACTACACCATCACTGCCCACAGCGCCGCTGAGGCGATCGTCGAGGCCGCCCGCACCATCGTGGCCGCCGGCAAGCCGGTGACCCGCGACGCCATTCGCGACGCGCTGCAGAACGTGAAGGTGAAGACGATCCAGGGCACCGTCGAGTTCGATGCCAATGGCGACATCAAGAGCAAGGTCGTGAGCGTCTACCAGATCAAGAAGGACGCCTCGAAGGGTCTGGATGATCCGTCGGCGCAGTACAAGTACCTGTCGGTCGCACCCGAGTCCTGACCGGGGCCGGCGCTTTGCCGGTGACTTACTGACGAGAGTTCGCCCCGGTCGCGCGCGGCCGGGGCGGGTTCCCCCTTTTTCCCCGACTGCCAGTCCGATGCGCTTGCCGCATTGGCCGCTGGCGCGCGTGGCCGGAGACCCTGGTTAGATGACCTTCTACGATCTGCTGCTGCAGCAGGTGATCAACGGGCTGAGCCTGGGTGCCATGTATGCGCTGCTCGCCCTGGGCTTCACGCTGGTCTACGGCATTCTCGAGCTGATCAACTTCTCCCACTTCAACGTGTTCATGGTCGGCAGCTTTGTCGGCCTGTTCCTGTTGGAAATGATGGGGGTGTCCGGGCAGCTGACGATCATGACCGGGCTGCCGCTGGTGGGCGTGCTGCTGGTGGCCTTTGTCGGCAGCATGCTGTTCTGCGGCGGCTTGGGAGCGGGGATCGAGCGGTTCCTGCTCAGGCCGTTGCGCCAGGTGCGCGGACCCGCGCCGATGATCACCACCATCGGCATCTCCTACATCCTGTTCAACCTGGTGATCCTGACCCAAGGCGCCGACTCGAAGAACTTCCCCAATCCGCTGCCGCCGATCGTCTGGCATATCGGCGGGGCCGAGCTGCGGCTGCGCGAAGTGCTGATCTGGATGGTGGCGCTGCTGCTGATGGGCGGGCTGACCTATTTCGCCGGCTACACCAAGATGGGCAAGGCGATGCGCGCCACCGCGCAGGACCCCGAGGCGGCGCGGATGATGGGGGTGGATGTCGACCGGGTGATCTCGGTGGCGTTCTTCCTCGGCGGTGCGATGGCCGGGGCCGGCGGGCTGATCTTCGGGCTCTACTACAACTTCACCAGCTTCATCATCGGCTTCAAGACCGGGCTGTTCGCCTTCACCGCCGCTGTGCTGGGCGGGATCGGCAATGTGCCCGGGGCGATGATCGGCGGCATCCTGATCGGGCTGATCGAGGCGATGTCGGGGGCTTACATCGCGTCGGCCTGGTCCGACGTCATCGTGTTCTCGATCCTTGTGCTGGTGCTGGTGTTCATGCCCTCGGGCCTGCTGGGGCGTGTTGCCCCGAACAAGTCGTAAGGGGGGCGCGGAGATGATCGCCGCTGCCAAGACCCTGCTGATGCGCCCGTTCGAGAACATGGAGCCGCAGAAGCGCCGGCTGCTCGCGCTGAATGCGCTGGTTGTCCTGCTGATCCTGTTTCCGTTCCTGCACGATAACGATGCCAATATCGATGCCATGGCCAATGCCGGAACGCTGGTCGCCCTCGCGCTGGGGCTGAACATCGTGGTGGGATTTGCCGGGCTGTTGGACCTCGGCTATGCCGCGTTCTATGCGCTGGGCGCGTATTACTATGGTATATTCACCGCGTTTCAGATCATGCCGCCATTCACCGAATTCTGGGTGCCGTTCGAATTCGTCGGCCTGGTCGAAAAGGTCAATCGCGGCGGGCCGGACTTGGTGCATTTCACCCTGAGCTTCTGGTTGGCGCTGCCGACGGCGGCGATCCTCACCGCGGTGTTCGGCGTGCTGTTCGGCGCGCCCACGCTGCGGCTGCGCGGCGACTACTTGGCCATCGTGACGCTGGGCTTCGGCGAGATCGTGCCGATCGTGGCGCGCAACCTGGACGGCTTCACCGGCGGGGCCGCCGGGCTGAACGGGGTGCAGGCGCCCAAGCTGTTCGGCTGGTCGTTCGGCGTCCAGGCCTGGCCATACTATTACGTTGTGCTGGCGCTGGTGGCGCTGCTGATCTTCGTCTCGTTGCGACTGCGCGACAGCCGGGTGGGCCGGGCGTGGCGGGCGATCCGCGAGGACGAGACCGCGGCCAGCGCGATGGGTGTGAACCTCGTGAACTACAAGCTGCTGGCGTTTGCCACTGGCGCTGCGTTCGGCGGCATGACGGGCGTGGTGTTCATCGCAAAGTTGCAGACGGCAACGCCGGACATGTTCAACTTCAACGTCTCGGCGATGCTGCTGGTGATGGTGGTGCTCGGCGGCATGGGCAGCGTGTGGGGCGTGGTGCTCGGCGCCTTCCTGTTGCAGATCATGCAATCCTGGTTCCTGCCGGAAGTCTCGGGCTTGCTGCGCGCGATCGGCGAGCTGGTGGGCTGGGCGTGGCTGGCGCGCATCGAGCTGGTCGAAGCGATCCAGCTCATCTTCGGCGTGATCCTGGTGTTCATGATGCTCTACCGGCGCGACGGGCTGATCCCGGCGGTGAAGCGCCAGGCCGCGCTGAACATCACCCAACAGTCGGCCCAGGTGCAGCGCGGCGGCTTCGTCGGGCTGGACAAGATCGGCTCATGGAACCCCGGCACCGGCACTGCGTTGGAGATCAAGGACGTCACGGTGAAGTTCGGCGGGCTCGTGGCGCTGAACAGCGTGAACCTAGTGGTGCCGGCTGGCGGCGTGGTCGCGGTGATCGGGCCGAATGGCTCGGGCAAGTCCACCCTGTTCAACGTCATCACCGGGCTGGTCGAAGCCGATGGCGGCAGCATCAAGTTCGAGGGCGTGGAGCTGCTGGGGCTGCGGCCGGACCAGGTGCTGGAGCACGGCGTGGCGCGGACCTTCCAGAACATCCGGCTGTTCCCCAACCTGACCGTACTGGAGAACGTGCTGATCGGCGAACATGCGCGGCTGACCACCGGGCCGGTAGGGGCAGTGGCCGGAACGTCGAAGTCGCGCGCCGAGGAGGAAGGCGCGCTGAAATGGGCAACGGACATCCTGGCGCTGTTCGGCAACCGGCTGTCGCCGCGCGCCGGGCAGATCGTCAGCGGCCTGTCCTATGCCAACCGCCGCCGGGTGGAGATTGCCCGCGCACTCGCCTCGCGCCCGCGCATCCTGTTGCTGGACGAGCCGACGGCCGGCATGAACCCGGCGGAGACGCTGGAACTGGCCGAGCAGATCAAGAGCCTGCATGAGCTCGGCCTGACCATCCTGTTGATCGAGCACAAGCTGGATGTGGTCACCAGGCTGGCGCAGAACGTGGTGGTGCTGGACCACGGCGAGAAGATCGCCGAGGGGCCGGCCGACGAGGTGCGGCGCAACGAGGAGGTGCTGCGCGCCTATCTCGGCCGGGCGGCGACCGCGGCGGCGGCCAAGGAGAAGAGCAATGCGTGACGGCTCCACCCTGCTCGAGTTCAAAGGCGTCAACACGTATTACGGCGATCTCCATGTGCTGAAGAACGTCGACTACACGATCGGCCGCGGCGAGATCGTCTGCCTGCTGGGCGGCAATGCCTCGGGCAAATCCACCACGATGAAGACGATCATGGGCGTGGTGCGGCCGCAAAGCGGCACCGTGACCTATGACGGCCAGCCGATCGCCGACCTGTCCACCAGCGAGCGGGTGCGGCGCGGCATCGCCCCGGTGCTGGAGGCGCGCCGGCTGTTCCCGCGGATGACCGTCTACGAAAACCTTGAGATTGGCGCTTACACCCGCAAGAAAGGCCCGGAGTTCGACGAGGACCTGGAGCGGGTCTATTCGCTGTTCCCGCGGGTGAAGGAGCGCCGCACCCAACTCGCCGGCACGCTGTCGGGCGGCGAGCAACAGATGGTGGCGATTGGCCGCGCGCTGATGAGCCGGCCCAAGCTGATCTGCATGGACGAGCCGTCGATGGGGCTGTCACCGCTGTTCGTGGAACAGGTGTTCGACATCATCCAGATGATCAACAAGCAAGGTGTCACGATGTTCATGGTGGAGCAGAACGCCGCCATGGCGCTGTCGATCGCGCACCGGGCCTATGTGCTGCAAACCGGGGTGGTGGTGCTGTCGGGAACAGCGGCGGAGATGCAGCAGAACGAGATGATCAAGCAGGCCTACCTCGGGGAGATGCAGGTGGAGGGCGCGGCCTGAGCAAGGGAAGCAAGATTCTTCTTTTTCTGAAGAAAAAGAAGCAAAAAGACTTTTATCCATTTGCGCCCGGCCTCCCCGGGAGGCAAACAGACAAAAGTTTTTTGGTTCTTTTTTTCAAAAAAGAACGCCTTCCTTGATTGGCTTCGTCGTCTTGCCGCTGCTGGGCGCTGAACGCCGGATCATCGGCGGCGCGTTCAACGACTTCCCCGGCGCCGCGATCGGCGTGTGTCTGGAGGCGCGTTCGCGGCTGGCCGGGATGGCCGATGTGCTGATGGACGTGCCCGATTTTACCGCGCCGACACAGGCACAACTCGTGGACGGTTTGGCGCGGGCGTTGCGCTTGCTGCGCGATGCACCTGACTTGCCGGTCTATGTAGGCTGTGCCGCAGGGCTGGGGCGCACTGGCACGTTCATGGCGGCACTGGCGCGGCTGGCCGGGATGGACGATGCGGTGGGCTGGGTGCGGGCGAATTATGATCCCCGCGCGGTGGAGACGCCGGAGCAGGCGGCGGCGGTGGCGGCGCTTGACGTCGATGCGGTCTGGGCTGCCTATGCCGGCCAACGCTGATTTCGCGGAGGTTCGTCCCATGCGCCTGACCCGACGCGCGGCCCTGATTGCCGGCGCCGCCTTTGCCACGCCCGCGCGCGCCGCAGCACCGATCCGGCTCGGCCTGTTGCGCACCGCCTCGCCGGCGCCGCTGTATATCGCCCAGGAGCGCGGCTGGTTTCGCGAGGCCGGCGTCGAGGTGGCGTTCCGTTTCTTCGACGCGGCCCAGCCGATCGCGGCGGCGGCGGTCTCGGGCGACACCGATATGGGCATCACCGCTTTGACCGGCGGGTTCTTCGCACTGGCCGGGCGCGGCGAGCTCGTCGTGATCGGCGGCGGGCTGCACGAGCAGAAGGGCCACAAGCTGACGGCGGTGCTGGTGTCGAAGAAGGCGCATGAGGCCGGGCTGACGACGCTGGACAAGTTGGCCGGCAGCAGCTTCGGCATCACCCAGTATGGCTCGAGCTTTCATTACATGGCCGGACGGCTGGCCGAGGCCCGCGGCTTCGACCTCAAGGGCATGACGCTGCGGCCGTTGCAGACGGTTCAAAACATGGTCGCCGCCGTGCGCACCGGGCAGGTCGATGCCACCATGGCGATTGCCTCGATGGCGGTCCCGGCGGCGGCGAGCGGGGAGGCGGTGATCATCGGCTGGGTCGGCGATACCGTGCCGTACCAGATCACCGCGCTGTTCGCGTCCCGCGCGATGGTGGCGACGCGGGCCGACGAGCTGAAGAAATTCGCCAGTGCCTATCAGCGCGGGATCACCGCATATCGCGAGGCGTTCCTGCGCTTTGATGCCGCGGATGTCGCGCAATACGGTGCGGCGACGGATGCCGCGATTGCCGACATCACCAAGTATGTCTTCATCGGCGATCCACTGGCCGCCGCCAAGATCAAGGCCGGCCTGGGCTGGTATGATGAGGGCGGGGCGTTGAACGTTGCCGACGTCCGCCGCCAACTCGCCTGGTTCAGCGAACAGGGGATGGTGAAGGGCGAGGTTGATGCCAGCGCCATCATCGACACTCGGTTCCTGCCGACGAAGTGACCCCGGTCGGCCTGCGCGCGGAGGGCATCTCGCACAGCTTCGGGACGCTGGAGGTGCTGTCGGACATCGATCTGACCGTCGCACCTGGCGAAGTGACGGTGCTGCTCGGGCCTTCCGGCTGCGGCAAGTCGACTTTGCTGGCGATCCTGGGCGGGCTGCTGGCGCCGGTGCGGGGCAGGGTGGTGATGGACGGCACGCCCGCGTCCGACAGCCTCAATCCGCTGACCTATGTGTTCCAGGATTTTGCCTTGTTGCCGTGGCGCAGGGTGGCGGGGAATGTCTCGCTGGTGCTCGAAGCTCGGCTGCCGCGCGCCGCGCGTGATGCGCGGGTGGCCGAGGTGCTGGCGCTGACAGGGCTGTCCGAGTTTGCCGATGCCTGGCCGCGCCAACTTTCCGGCGGGATGCGACAGCGCGTGGGGATTGCCCGGGCGTTGGCGGTGCGTCCGGCGGTGCTGCTGCTGGACGAGCCGCTCTCGGCGCTGGATACGCCGACGCGGATGCTGTTGCAGGACGAGTTCGCCGCGATGATCGAACAGGCGGCGATGACCTGTGCCTATGTCACCCACAACCTCGGCGAGGCCGTCCGGATGGGGCATTCCATCGTGGTGCTGTCGCGCCGGCCCGGTCGCATTTCCGGCAGGCTGCGGCTGGATCTTCCGCTCGAAGGGCGCTCGGCGGAAGACCCGGTGCTGCGCGCCGCCGAGGCGGAACTATGGGCGATGATCCGCACCGATGCCGCAGCGGCGGCGCGTGAGGTCGAGCATGGCTGAGGTGCCATTTCGGGCCGGCGGCTTTGCCCCCCGCCTCGTTCCATTCGCCGGGGCCGCGACGCTGATCGGCTTGCTGGTGCTGTGGCAGGCGGGTGCCGCGTACGGCCTGATCTCCAGCCGCTTCCTGCCGACGCCACTGGCCATCGGGCGCGCGCTGGTGGCGCTGGCCGCGAGCGGGGAGCTGGCAGCACATCTCGGCGCTTCGCTGCAGCGTTTCGCGCTCGGCTGGGCGATGGGCACGGCGTCGGGACTGGTGGTGGGATTTGCCATCGGGCTGTTCACCCTGGCGCGTTCGCCGGGGATGGCGGTGGTGTCGGCACTTTTCCCGATTCCAAAGATCGCGCTGGCCCCCCTGTTCATCATCTGGTTCGGCATCGGCGAGGGCAGCAAGCTGGCCACCCTGGCCTTCGGCGTGTTCTTCCCCACGGTGATCAACACGGTCGCCGGCGTGGACGGGGTATCGCGCGGGCTGATCCGCATGGGGCAGAGCTTCGGCCTGTCCTGGTGGGCGATCGTCTGGAAGATCGTGCTGCCGGGGGCACTTCCGGCGATCCTGTCGGGGTTTCGCATCACCACCTCCACCGCAGTCATCCTGCTGGTGGCCGCCGAGATGATCGGCGCGGATCGCGGCATCGGCAGCTTCGTGCTCCAGGCCGGCAATCTCTATGACACCGAAGGGCTGATGGCCGGGATCGTGATGCTCAGCGTGCTGGGCCTGTCGGTGGCGTGGCTGATCGGGCGGGTGGAGCGGCTGTTGCTGGGATGGCGATAGGCTCGGCCGTCCGGCACTTGGCAAAATCCTCGAACGCCCCCGGCAGCACCCGCCCGGTCCGCTCCACCCCGCACAGGTCGGGCCGCAATTCGCCGGTGATGATCGCCTCGGGCCGAGCGCGCCAGCGCAGGTCGAAGCGGGCGACATCGCCGAACATGTCGCGCGCCGGATGCCATCCGACGAACAACCCCAGCAACATCGCCGCCGCGTTGTCGCGCCCCCGCACCACCGCCCCCTCGCGCGCCTGCACCACGCCGTCGATCAGGTTGCCGACCACTTCGGCGCTGGACTCGGCGAAGCGCACACCGATGCCCGCGGTGTCCAGCACCGTGTTGTGCGCGACCACGGTCCGCAGGCCCTTGTTCACATAAATCCCGACATCGTTGCAGAAGGCGACGAGGTTGTCGCGGATGACGCCGCCGGTCTGTTCCAGTCCCGACTTGCCCAAGTCGCGCTTGATCGCATCCGGAAACGTGCCGCCGCCGCCGACCGACAGGCCGATATTCGGCGAGTAGCTGCGCCGCAGCTTCCATTCGCACAGCACCACGTTGCGTTCCATCACCGTGCCTTCGCCCGCCCCCTTCATGAAGGCGCCGTAGGTCGCGGCACCCAGTCCGGTGCGCTGGAAATCGGCGATGAAATTGCCGGTGATGCGCCAATTGCTGGCCGATACCAGGTCGATCGGGGTGATCGGGTTGCGGGTCGAGCGCTGTTCGCCGTTGGTCAGCGTGTTGCCCTCGATCCGGCCATTATCGGGAAAGACGCCGTCCTCGCCATTGATCTTGATCTGCGCGTTGAAGTCCTCGAAGCGGTTGTTGCGGATGATGGTACCGGTCGCGGCGCCGACCACGTGCACCGCATGCTCGCAGTTGCTGTGCCCGCCGCAGACGCCGCGCACGATCAGGTTCTCGATCGTCCAGAACGGCGCGCTGACCTTGAGCGCCTCGGCCACGTCCGACAGGATGGTGACATCGCCGAGCCGCTCGGCGCGCAGCACCACCGGCGCGTTCGCCGCCCCCGGGCGATCCAGCCGCAGGCCGCGTCCGTCGATGCGATACGTGCCGGGCACCAGCGTGATCACCTGGCCCGGCATCGCCTGGGCGATCGCGGCGGCGAGTTGGGCGGTGTTGAGCACCAGCCGGGCATTGGCCGATGACGGCGCCCCCGAGCGCGCCGGCGAGGCGCCCATGGCTGACGGGATCGCCACATCCTCGCCGCGCCGCAGCACATCCATCCGCCGGAGATAGCGCGCGACCAGCGCGGCCCCCTCGACGAAGACGGGATGATTGCCGCTGGCGCGCCGTTCGATATACGGCGCCCATTCGCGCGGCGAGCGCCCCTGGTCGTCGATGAACCACGCCACCCCGCCCAGTGCCGCGCCGCCAAGGACCATGCCGAGCACCAGCAGCGGCACGGCCCAGCGCCACAGCCGCGATGGCGGGCGCCGCCGTCGCCGTTCGCCGGAGGCACGGTGCGGCCGCCCCGCCGGCGCGACCTGCGCCAGGTCGGCGAGCGATCGAGACGGGCCGGGTGGCAGCGGCTCGCGGGCCACAGCGCTACAAACTGCGCGGCTGGTTCAGGCCAGCCAGCGCCGCCAGCATCGCCTTCGTCACGTCCTTGGTGGTGGCCCGCCCGCCGAGATCCGGCGTCAGTACTCCGGCCGCACAGACCTGTTCGATCGCCGTCATCAAAACCGCCGCCGCCGCCCGCTCGCCCAGATGCTCCAGCATCATGCTGGCGGTCCAGAAGCTGGCCACCGGGTTGGCGATGCCCTTACCGGTGATGTCGAAGGCGCTGCCGTGGATCGGCTCGAACATCGAGGGGTAGCGGCGCTGCGGATCGACATTGCCGGTCGGCGCGATGCCGAGCGAGCCCGCCAGTGCGGCGGCGAGATCGGACAGGATGTCGGCATGCAGGTTGGTCGCCACCACCGTGTCGATGCTTCGCGGCTTGCGGACCATGCGCATGGTCATGGCGTCGACCAGCTCCTTGTCCCAGGTGACATCAGGGAAGTCGGCGGCAACCTCCAGCGCGATCTCGTCCCACATCACCAGGCCGAAGCGCTGGGCATTGGATTTCGTCACGATGGTGATGTGGCGGCGCGGCCTGGCGCGAGCACAGTCGAAGGCAAAGCGCATGATCCGCTCGACGCCGACGCGGGTGAAGATCGCCACTTCGGTCGCCACCTCCTCCGGCATGCCCTTGTGGGTCCGCCCGCCATTGCCGGCATATTCGCCCTCGGAATTCTCCCGGATAATCAGCCAGTCGAGATCGCCCGGCCCGACATCGCGCAGCGGCGAGGTGACCCCCGGAAAAATCCGCGTCGGCCGCACATTGGCGTATTGGTCAAACCCCTGGCAGATCGGCAGCCGCAGGCCCCACAGCGAGATGTGGTCCGGCACATCGACGGCACCGACCGCGCCAAAATAGATCGCGTCCATCGCCTTCAACTGCGCCATCCCATCGGCCGGCATGAACGCCCCGGTCGCCTTGTAGCGATCCGAGCCCCAGTCCAGCCGCGTGACCGCCAGCCGGAAATCGCCCATCCGCCCGGCCAGCGCGTCGAGCACTTCCAGCCCGGCCTCGATCACCTCGGGCCCGATGCCGTCGGCGGGGATGGAGGCGATCTTGTGGGTGCGCATCGGACGTTCCTCGGCGTGGTTCGGTGCAGAGTGGCGCGGCCCAACGGCGGGAGCAACCGCGGCCCGGCCGCCCGGCGTGCCATCGCATGTCAAGATTGCGTGGCCGTACAAAGGTCTGTAGCGTGCGCGCCATTGCTGTTTGCGGGGGATTCCATGCGGTTTCTGATTGCCCTGGCGCTGGCCATGTCGCTGGCCATGTCGCTGGGTGGCGCGGCACAAGCCTTCACCCTGTTCGAGACCGAACCCAACGACTGCGCGTGCGAGGCGACGCCGGGCGGCACGATCGCCACCAGCCTGTTGTCCGGCGTGCTGACCGACGGTGATTTCGACTATTACCGCTTCGACTTCGCCGAGGCTGTGCCGGTGTTCACGGTCCGGCCGCTCACGCCCGGCATCGGCGGTGACGACGCCTACCGCATCTTCGACCTCGCGATCTTCGATGATTCCGAATTCGGCTTCCCGCTGGCACTGTGCGAGGATTGCTGGTTCGAACAGGGCGAGGCGACGGCCTATGACCTGCCGGCCGGCACCTACTATGTCGCCATCGCCGACTACACCTTCGGCGAACTGCCGCTCGCGGGGCCGGCCCTGGCGGGGCAGATCGAACCGGGAACCCTCGGCCTGGGCGCTTACTCCGTCCAGGTGAGCGCCAACAGCGTCACCACCCCCGAGCCCGCCAGCATGGCACTGCTCGCCGCCGGGATTGCGGCACTCGCCTGGCGCCGCCGGACCGCCTAGGCCTCCAGCCGCAACACCGGGCAGCCCGCCACCACCCGGCCGACGATCACCGCTTCGCAGCCGGCTGCCCATAATGCGGCAATGCACGCCTCCGCCTGGCTGGCGGGCAGTCCGGCCAGCAGCCCGCCCGAGGTTTGCGGGTCGGCCAGCAGCGCGATATCCGCCCCATCCGGCAGGCCGGTGGCGGCGCGATTTTCCGGCGCCAGCGTGCTTTCGATGCCCTGTGCGGCCAGCGCGCGCGCGCCCGGCAGGGCCGGAAGGGCGTCGCCATCCAGCACCGCCCCAGCGCCGGACGCGCGCAGCATCTCCATCAGATGCCCGGCCAAGCCAAAGCCGGTGATATCGGTGCATGCGCTCACCGCGAACCGCCGCAGCACCGCTGCTGCCGCCCCGTTGCTGCGCGCCATGCTGTCCAGCGCCGCCGCCAGCGAGTCGACCCGCGCCAGCCCCCGCATCTGCGCCGCCAGCACGATCCCGGTCCCCAGCTTCTTGGTCAGGATCAGCGCGTCGCCCGCCCGCAGCCCCGACTTGCGCCACACAGCGTCCGGCGCGACCAGCCCGGTGACGGCGAAACCGAGCGCCGCCTCGGCCCCCTCCGCACTATGCCCGCCAATCAAGACACAGCCATCCGCGCGCAGCACCTCGCTCGCCCCGAGCATCATCGCCCTGAGATCCTGGCCCATGCGCCGCCCCGGCATGAACGGCAATGCCGCGATCGCCATCGCGGTCCAGGGTTGAGCGCCCATCGCGTGGATGTCGGACAACGCATGGGCGGCGGCGATCTTGCCAAAGACATAGGGGTCATCGATGAAGGCGCGGAAATGATCGACACTCTGCACCACCGCCATGCCCGGCGGGGGCAACGTGATGGCGGCATCGTCGGCCTCGGCCATGCCGACGGGAATATCCGCGCGCGCCGATCCGGCCAGCCCGGCCAACGCCTCGGCCAAGGCTTCCGGCCCGATCTTGGCGCCGCAACCGCCGCAGCGCATCGCAACATCCGCCGCCATGGGCCGCAGCGACTGGTACATCGCCATCCAGCGCCGGTCGATCCGCCGCTTCCACGCCGCCGCCACCCAGCCGCTGAACACCAGCCCGCTGCGCCACGCCACAGCGCGCCCACGGCCGAGCCCCAGGATGGCAAGCGCCGCGCGCTGCGGACGCCAGTCGACGAGCATCCGCCCCAGCGCCACCCGGCACAAATTCTCCGCCAGCGGCACCCCCGCCCGAACCGCCCAGACGCCGGCTTTCGGCAGCACCGCCCCCGCCACGGCGGCGCAATCGCCGGCGGCGAAAACCCGGTCATGGCTGATGCTGCGCAATGTCGGGCCGACCTGGATACAGCCAGCCGCGTCGCACGCCAGCCCCGAGTCGGCCAGGAAGCCCGGCGCCACCACCCCGGTCGCCCACAGCAAATGCGCGGCCTCGACCATCCGCCCATCGGACAGCGCCAGCCGCGCGCCATCATGCCGCCCGGCATCGACGCCGCCATGCATCTCGACCCCGGCATCGGTCAAGGCGGCGCGCACCGCACGCTGCACTAGCGCCGGCGCATCGGCCATCGGCACCGGCCCGCGCCCGATCAGCACGATCCGCGCCCGCCCGGCCAGCCGCAGCGCCAGCGCGATGGCAAGCTCGCAGCCGGCCGCACCATTGCCGACGACCGCAATCCGCGCGCCCGGCTGGAGCGTGGCCTCGATCTCACCGAGCCGCGCCAGGAAACGTCCGATCGGCTTCACCGCGATGCCGCCATCTTCCGGCATGACCGGCAGTCCGCCGACATCGACACTCAGATAGTCGAACCCCAGCGCCGGCCGCCCAGCCACCGCCACCTCGCGCCGCGCCAGGTCAATCCCCGTCGCCTCGCCCAGGATCAGCCGCGCCCCGGATGCCGCGGCCAGCCGGGCACAATCCAGGTGGGCGGCGTCGAAATCATGCTCGCCGCGGATCAGCCCGGGCAGCATCCCAGAATACGGCGTGAACCCCTCGCGCGCCACCAGCGTCAGCCGCACCCCCGCCATCCCGCCCATCGCCGCGCGGCGCAGCACCTCGACATGGGCATGGCCGGCGCCGAGCAGGACGATATCGCTGGAAACCGGGAGTGACGGAGTCATACCGCCAAGGCTACTCGCCCCCGGCCGGCGCCGCCATGCCGAGGTTCGGCTCTACGTTCAGCCAGACCGCGCGCAGGTGCTGAGGCCCAGCAGCGGATAGAACGGACAGAAGCGGAACACCGCCGTCAACAGCGGCACCAGCCCAACCCAGCCCCACGGCGTCTGCGGCCCGACGAAGACCAGTGCAATCAGCACGATCCCCACCACCGCCCGCAGCACCCGATCAATTCCACCGACATTTGCGTTCATGGCACCGGCCTCCTCCGCCGTGGCGCCATATCACCGCGCTGCGGCCGCCGTGTCGGTGACTTCATCACCATCCGCCAGCATGCGCAGGATACCGGGCCGCAAAATCTCCACCCGGCCTCGGCCCGAACGCACCCAGCCGCGCGCCGTGAAGAGTTTCATCGCCCGGCTGACCACCTCGCGCGCGCTGCCGATATCGCCGGCGATGGCGGCGTGGGTCTGCGCCACCATGCCGTCCGGGTCCGCCGCCGCCAGCAGCCGGGCGGCCAGGCGCTGCTCGATCGAGCTGTCCGTCATGTCCTCAATGCGCGCCATCAAGTCGCCGATGCGCCGCGCGCAGGCCCCGAAGGCAAAGGCGCGAAACCCGCCCGAGGTTTCCAGCAGATGGGCAAATCCAGCGGCGGGCAAGGCGAGCGCCATCACGTCCCCCTCGGCCACCGCCTCGGCCGAGGCATGGGCTTCGGTCATCAGGCACGTCGTGCTCATGATGCAGGTCTGGCCGGGCAAGACGCGATACAGCACGATCGCGCGGCCCGAGCGGGCGATCCGCCGAACCACCATGCGGCCGGTCAGCACGAAAGGGTAGGCGGCGCAGAGTTCGCCGGGATGGAACAACGCGGCCCCCGCCGGCAGCAAGGCGGGGCGCAGGCGGGCGGCCAGGTATTCGCGCGCCGGTGGTTCCAGCCGCGCCAGCGCCGGGAACAGCTCGAACAGCCTCGGGTCCATCGCTCGTCCTTTGCGGCTCGCCCAAATGCCGGGGCACAATCTCTTGCCATGGCCGGCCGGGACCGGCACCATGTTTCACATAAACAAAACACATGGGGGGCAATCGGAGCGACGGAGGTTTGATTCCAGCGCTCCCCTTGCCATGCCCGACAGGAAAGGCTGCGCGATGTCCGCCGCGAACATGCGACCGCTTCTGCTGCTAGCCGCCATCGCCGCGAGCCTTGCCGTGGCGGCGCCGCAAGCCCAGGCCCAGACCACCCTGCGCTTCGGCCTGGATTCAGATGCCGACGCGCTCGATCCTTCCATCGCGCGCACCTATATCGGCCGCATCGTCTTCGCCAGCCTGTGCGACAAGCTGGTCGACATCGACGACAAGCTGAACATCGTCCCGCAACTCGCCGAGCAATTCGCCTGGATCGACTCCAAGACGCTGTCGTTCAAGCTGCGCGCCGGCCTCACCTTCCACGACGGCACCCCGGTGGATGCCGAGGCGGTGCGCTACAGCCTGATGCGCCACCTGACCATGCAGGGCAGCACGCGGCGGGCCGAGATCGCCATGCTCGACAGCGTCGAGATCGTCGATGCGCTGAACTTCAAGCTCCACCTCAAGGCCGCCAGCGCGCCGTTTTTGTCCCAGCTCACCGACCGGGCCGGCATGATCATCTCGCCCAAGGCCGCCGAGGCCGCCGGCAAGGACTTCCCGCTCAACCCGGTCTGTGCCGGTCCGTTCAAGTTCACCGAACGCGTCGCCCAGGACCGCATCGTGCTCGACCGCTTCCCTGGCTACTGGAACAAGGGCGCCATCCACCTCGACCGCGTAATCTTCCGCCCGATCACTGATCCCAGCGTGCGGCTGGCGAATCTTCAGGCCGGCGCGCTGGATATGATGCAGGGCATCGCGCCCACCGATGTCGCCAAGATCAAGGCTGACCCGAAGCTGCGCGCGGTCGTCACCGACGGGCTCGGCTACCAGAGCCTGACTTTCAACATTGCCAACGGCACTCGCCCGCGCACCCCGATGATGACCGATGCCCGGGTGCGCCAGGCCTTCGCGCTGTCCATCGACACCCAGGCGCTGATCGACGTCGTCTTCGCCGGCATCTACACCCCGATCGCCCAGGCGGTGACCCCGGCCAGCCCGTACTACGTGCCGGAGATCAAGCCGCGCACCCGCGACATCGCAAAGGCCAAGGCATTGCTGGCCGAGGCCGGGGTGAAGACCCCGCTGACCGTGGACCTCCTCGTCACCACCGCGCCGGAAGCGCGCCAGACCGGCGAGGTGATCCAGTCGATGGCCAGCGAAGCCGGCTTCGACGTCAAGATCCGCTCCACCGAAGTGGTCACCGCGCTGAAGAACTCCGACGACGGCGACTACGAGGTGTTCTTCATCGGCTGGTCCGGCCGCGTCGACCCCGACGGCAATCTGTTCAGCTTCATCCACAGCAATGGCGGCTCGCTCAACGCCTCGAAATACCGCAACCCCGAAGCCGACTCGCTGCTCGACCAGGCACGCGCGGTGACCGATCCGGCGGCGCGAAAACTGCTCTACGGTAAGCTGGCCGAGCGGTTGGGCCAGGACCTGCCGCTGATGTATGTCTATGCCTGGAAGAATCTGTTCGGGCACAACATCAAGCTCACCGGCTTCACCCCCATCCCCGACGGCATCGTCCGGCCGCAGGGCATCAGGATCACGCCATGATGCGCACACTCGTCCTCGCCGCACTTGCCTGCGGCCTCGCCTTCCCCGCCGCCGCGCAAACGCCCACTTCTCAGTCAGGGCCAACCCTGCGCATCGGCCTGGCCGACGATGCCGACGCGCTCGACCCCACCCTGTCGCGCACCTATGTCGGGCGCATCATCTTTGCCGGGCTGTGCGACAAGCTGTTCGATATTGACGACAAGCTTAACATCGTGCCGCAGCTCGCCACCGGCTACGAGTGGGCCGACCCGCAGACGCTGGTCATCAAGCTGCGCCAGGGTGTCACCTTCCATGACGGCGAAAAGCTCGACTCCGCCGCGGTCAAGACCAGCCTGGAACGCCACCAGACGATGCAGGGCAGCACCCGGCGCGGCGAGATCAGCGCGATCGACCGCATCGAAACGCCGGATCCGCTGACCGTCCGGCTGCTGCTGAAATCACCGTCCTCGCCGCTGGTGGTCCAATTCGCCGATCGCTCCGGCATGATCATGTCGCCGAAGGCGCTGGCCGCGCTGGGCAATGATTTCGGCAAGGCGCCGGTCTGCGCCGGCCCGTTCAAGTTCGCCGAGCGGGTGCCACAGGACCGCATCGTGCTCGACCGCTTCGACGGCTACTGGAACAAATCCGCGATCAACTTCGCACGCGTGGTCTATCGCCCGATCGTCGATGCCACGGTGCGGCTGGCCAATCTGCAAGCCGGCGCCATCGATTTCGGCGAACGCTTCCAGCCCAGCGACGTCCCTGAGATCAGCAAGGACCGCCGCATCACCCTGGTGCAGAACACCGGGCTCGGCTTCCAGAGCATCCTGTTCAACATCGCCAACGGCACCCGCCCGCGCACCCCGATGATGACCGATGCCCGCGTGCGCCAGGCCTTCGCCCTGTCCATCGACCGCGCGGTGATCAATCAGGTGGTCTACAACGCAGTGCACACCGTGAACGCGCATTTCGTGGCGCCGGACAGCCCGTTCTTCGATCCCGCGATCAAGTCCGCCCCGCGCGATGTCGCGCGTGCCCGCGCCCTGCTCGCCGCCGCCGGGGTCAAGACGCCGCTGTCGGTCGAGCTGCTGATCGCCAACAACCCCGATCTGCGCCAGGCCGGCGAGGTGATCCAGTCGATGGCTGCCGAGGCCGGGTTCGATGTGAAGCTGCGCACCACCGAGTTCGTCACCGCGCTGGCCGCGTCCGATGCCGGCGACTACGAGATGTTCCTGATCGGCTGGTCCGGCCGTGCGGATGCCGACGGCAATGTCTACAGCTTCACCCATACCGGGCCGCCGAACCTCAATGCGTCGGGGTATTCGAACAAGGAGGTCGATGGCTGGCTCGACCAGGCGCGGGCGGTGTCCGGGATTCCGGAGCGCCGGGCGCTCTATACCAAGGTTGCCGCCCAGTTGATGCAGGATTTGCCGCGGATGTATCTGTATACGCCAAACAACATCTTCGCGATGTCGACGCGGGTGCGGGGGTTTGTGCCGGTGCCGGACGGGATGGTGCGGCTGCAGGGCATGTCGATCGCGCCATGAGGGGGCATCTGGGCGTTCGTTTCGCGCAGGTCATTCCGACGCTGCTGCTGGTCAGTATCCTGGTGTTCTGCCTGCAACAGCTGATGCCGGGCGACCCGGCACTGGTGTTGGCCGGCGAAGAGCGCGATCCGGAGGTGCTGGAGCAGATCCGGCGAGAGCTGAAGCTCGATCAGCCGCTGGTGATGCAGTATTTCTACTGGATCACCAATGTGCTGCAGGGGGATCTCGGGTTCTCGTGGCGGATCCGGCAGCCGGTGACGGAGCTCGTGGCGACGAAGTTGCCGGTGACGTTGCAGTTGGCGTCGATGGCGTTTGTGATTGCGGTTTGCATCGGGGTGCCGATGGGGGTGCTGTCGGCGGTCAAGAAGAATACGTTCTGGGACTACCTGGCGAACGGGATCGGGCTGGCGGGGTTGTCGACGCCAAATTTCTGGTTGGGGATCATGCTGATCCTGTTGGTGTCGGTGCATCTGGGGTGGTTGCCGCCTTCGGGGTATGTGCCATTGAGCGAGGATTGGCGGCAGTCGCTGGCGACGACGATCATGCCGGCGTTTGTGTTGGGGAATGCGATTTCGGCGGTGCTGATGCGGCATACGCGGAGCGCGATGTTGACGGCGTTGCAGCAGGACTATGTGCGCACGGCGCGGGCGAAGGGGGTCAGTGAGACGCGGGTGGTGATCAAGCATGCGCTGCGCAATGCGCTGGTGCCGGTGGTGACCTTGGGGGCGCTGGAGTTGGGGACGTTGTTGTCCGGGGCGGTTTTGACCGAGCAGGTTTTCTCCATTCCGGGGTTTGGCAAGATGATCGTGGATGCGGTGTTCAACCGGGACTATCCCGTCGTGCAGGGCGTGGTGCTGGTGACGGCGACGGTTTACGTGATGCTGAATCTCTTCGCCGATATTCTGTATGTGATGATCAACCCGAGGCTGCGCGGCGCATGAGTGCAACGACGGTTACCAATACTGCCGGCGCGGTGATGGCGGTGGCTTCGCAATCGCCGGGGCGGATGGCGGTGCGGCGGTTTTGTGCGCGGCCGGCCGCCGTGATCGGGCTGGTTGTTGTCGTGTTCTTTGTGGTGGTGGCGGTTTTCGCGCCGTGGATCGCGCCGTTTGATCCGATCAAGACGAGCTGGACGATGATCCGCAAGGCGCCGTCCTGGGTCCATTGGATGGGGACGGATGAGAACGGGCGGGATGTGATCAGCCGGATCATCTGGGGGGCGCGGGCGAGCCTGACGGCCGGGGTGATTTCGGTGACGATTGCGACCGGGGTGGGGGTGCCGATCGGGTTGCTGGCGGGGTTTGCCGGGGGCAAGACGGATATGATCATCGGGCGGCTGGTGGATGCGATGCTGGCTTCGCCGTTTTTGATCCTGGCGATTGCGCTGGCCGCCTTTCTTGGGCCGAGTTTGCAGAATGCGATGATTGCGATTGGGATTACCGCGACGCCGATCTTTGTTCGGGTGGCGCGCGGGGCGACGATCGATGCGGCGACGAATGATTATGTCGAGGCGGCGCGGGCGTTGGGCAATCCGCCGTGGCGGGTGGCGGTGCGGCATGTGCTGCCGAATATCATTCCGCCGGTGATGGTGCAGGCGACTTTGGCGATTGCCGGGGCGATTATCGCGGAGGCTAGTCTTTCGTTTCTGGGGCTGGGGCAGCAGCCGCCGGCGCCGTCTTGGGGGAGCATGTTGAATTCGGCGCAGCGGTTTTTGACCCAGGCGCCGTGGCTGGCGGTGTTTCCGGGGGCGGCGATTTTTCTGGTGGTGCTGAGTTTTAATCTGGTGGGCGATGGGTTGCGGGATGCTTTGGACCCTCGGGCGAAATAATACTTTATCGTAACAAAATGGGTGCGGGTTTGCCGAGGCGTTAGCGGTCGTATTTTTTCCAGGCGCGGGCGGCGGCGTGGATGTTGGGCGGGAGCGGGCGATCTGGCGTCCCCTGGTGCGACGGCCCCTCCTCCGGCTCCCCCCGCAAGCAGGGGGCGGGAAGATTCGGCGGGGGCTTTGGTTTGCGGGGCGCCAGGCGCAGCCAGTGCGGGATGGTGACGCCGAGCATGCGGGCCAGCGGGCGCAGGAGGCGGCCGGCTTGCGGGGCCTGGGCGACGAAATCGCGCATTTGCGCTTCGTTGTGCAGCAGTTGTTCGATGCTGCCGGCGCAGGGGGCGGCATCGGCGATGCGGGCACCGATCCAGCCGGTTTTGCCGGGCAAGCGGGGTACGGGCGGGCGCTGACGCGCGGCTTGGGTGCGCGACGGGCGTGGGGCGGGCAGGGTGCCGGCCTGGTAGCGGGCGAACAGGGTGCGGAAGCGGTGGGCCAGGCGGGCGAGGCGGTGGGTCAGTAGGGTCCAGGTTTCGGCGGGCAGAGGGGCGGCGCGGTTCGGCTGGATGATCGGCGAGAAGGCCTGGGTTCCGAGCCAGACCAGTTGCGGCCCGCGCGCCTGGGCGGCCATGAAGGCGCCCACGGCGGCGCAGAGCCGGCCGAGGATGGTGGTGAAACGGGATGCGATGTCATTCATGGACGGGAATGTATACTAACTAACGTATGGGCGCAAGGGGTATTGCGAAAGATTTCCGTTTTTTTTTGATCAGGACCGCGGGCGGCCGGCCAGAAGGAGGAGGGCGCCCAGCGCCGTCATGCAGGCGGTGAGCAGGAGGATGGCGGGGTAACCGCCGGTGAGGTCGTGAGTGGCGCCGAGGAGGGCGGCGCTTTGACCGGGTGCGGGCGCGCCGCCTAGGGTGGTTTGATAGATGGGAAGCGCGCGGGCCTGTCGCGCCGGAGGATCATTTCCATGTGGCTTGTGATTGCGACGGCGCGATAGATGCGCGAACCGGGCGGAACGCTCATCGGATTCAACCCGTATGTGCACGGCGCACGGGGCCTGTTTGCGGTGCAGATTCTGATTTTTCACCTGCTCGGCGCGGATTGGCCTGTCTATCCGGCGGCGTGGACCGGTGGCGGGCGCATTCTGAAGCGGGTGTGCGAGTATGGCGTGGAACTGTTCTTCTGTGTCAGCGGCTATGTGATGGTGCAGGCGCTGTCGCGCGCTGCCGGACCCTGCGCGTTTATACGCGACCAGGCGATTCGGATTGTTCCGCTGTTGTGGGTGGTGGTGCCTGCATCGCTATTGTTTGGCATGTTGACTGGCAGGCGCCCGGTCTGGTTGTTGCCGTTTTCCGATATTGTCTTGGTAGGGTTGGCAAATATGCTGGCGCTGCCGGGGTTGTTTGCAATCTGGATGTTCAATCCGGCGACGTGGTCGCTAAGCTATGAGATGGCTTTCTACGTGCTGTGCGGGGCTTGGCTGGCCGCGGGCGGTTTGCCGGCAGGGTGGCGCGGGCTGAGGGCGGGCAGGGGAGCTGTGTTAGTGGCCGGCGGGGTCATGCTGTTGTTCTATCCGCGCGGGTTGCCGTTTATGCTTGGGGTCCTGGTGGGGCTGTACGACGGTGGGGCTGTCGGGGGATTAGCCCGGTGGCCTGGGCTATTGATCGGCGCTTTTCTGCTGGTGTGGGCGCTGATCCAGGCGTTGAGTGCCGATGGTGTGTTGCTGATTGACACGACGCTGTTGCAGTGGGGCGGGGATTGGCGGCTGGCCCTGGCCGGTGTCGGGCTTTGCTGCCTGTTGTTCGGTTTTCGGGGGCTGGTGGCCGGGGAAGGGCATCTGGGGCGGTTTCTGACCTGGCGGGTGATGCAGTTCCTAGGGACGATCAGCTTCAGCTTTTACTTGTGGCAGAACGCGGCGCTTGGCATTAGCCGGCGCATTGTCAGGGTGTTAATTGCGGACGACCCCAGTAGTCTATTTGTGATGGCGGTGTTTCCTGTACTGACCGTCGTGGTTCTGGTGCCGCTTGCCTTTGCGAGTCACCGGGTGATCGAGGTGGGGTTCACAAGGTGGCTACGGCAGCGGATCGGCGTCGGCGCGACGCGGCCGTCCGCGGTGACGGGGCGCGCCGGTTCGATGCCGTTGGGATAGACTATCGTATCGTGTGCGCGTGGGCGCGCCCGGCGAGCAGGGTGATGGCGCCCAGCGCCGTCATGCCGGCGGTGAGCAGGAGGACGGCGGGGTAACCGCCGGTGAGGTCGTGGGTGGCGCCGAGGAGGGCGGGGGCGAAGGCGTAGCTGGTCTGGCCGATGGCGGTGGAGAGGCCGACGACGAGGCCGAAGCTGGCGGTGGCGAACTCGCGCTGGATGATCTGTGACGGCAGGGAAATGTTGTTGCCGACCCAGATTCCGTAGAGCAGGCAGCCGGTGTAGAGCGCGGCCGGTGAGGCGGGCAGGGCGGCGATGAGGAGGAGGCCGGTGGCTTGGAGCATCAGGCCGATGACGGCGGTGGGGCGCTGCGGGATGCGGTCGATGACCAGGCCCAAGCCGACACGGCCGAGGACGGCGACGGCGGAGACCAAGGCGAGGGCGATGCCGGCGCCGCTGGCACCCAGGGGCGGGGTGAGGATGGAGACGAGGTGGACCAGGAAGCCGACCTGGGCCATCAGGATGAGGGCGTAGGGGGCAGCGACGGACCAAAAGTGCCAACTGCGCAGGGCCTCGGCCTGGGTGGTGTAGGCGGGTCTTGGGTCGCCCTGGGCGATTGCCTTTGCGGCGGCGGTGGGGGCGGGCGGCCGGGCCGGGAGCAGGCCGAGCAGGGTCAGCGGGATGATGATGGCGGCGGAGGCGAGGGCGAGCCAGAGGGCGCCATTGGCGAGGCCATGGGCGTCGGCGAGCACGACCAGGGCGGGAGCGATGGTGAAGCCGGCGACGCTGGCGCCGTTCAGCGCCAGGCTGATGGCCAGGCCGCGCCGTGTGTCGAACCAGAGGGCGAGGGTGGCGGCGATGCCAGCGACCGAGGTGGCGGACCAGCCGGCACCCATGATGAGGAAGCCCGCGATCATCTGCCATGGGGCGGTGGCCTGTCCGGCGGTGATGGCGCCGAGGCTCATCAGGGCGACGCCCGCGGGGAGGACGAGGCGCGGGCCGATGGCGGCGAGGACGAGGGGCATGCGGGCGACCATGACGGCGCCGACGAGGTAGAAGGCGATGGTGGCGCCGGAGACGAGCGACGTGGACCAGCCCTGCTCGGCCTGGAGGCGGGCGACGAAAACCGACATGCCGTAAAAGCCGAAGCCCCAGGCGTGAATGGCGACCGCGAAGCAGGCGAGGATGACGGGCCAGGCTTGGCGGAGTTCTGGGTGGGGGGGCATTCGGATTCCGGGGGGGAGGGAAGGCAAGTGGCAGGAAGGATTCTTCTTTTTGTGAACAAAAAGAAGCAAAAAAACTTTGTTCGTTGGCTGGGGGCCGCAGGGGTGTGTGGATCATCCCTCAACCCGGGTTTGGTTCGCTCCGCGGTCCAAGCGCGCAAGAAGGGAGGAGGAAGTTAAGAAAAGCAGAGAAGAAGAGCCCCCCTCCGGCTCCCCCCGCCCAAGCGCGAGGGGAGAGAAGGAAACCTATGAATAAAGTTTTTTTGCTTCTTTTTGTTCACAAAAAGAAGACTTCCTCTTTACTCAGGCTGGGTTTTCTTGTGTGCCAGGAGCGCCATCAGCCGGCGGTCGCGCCAGGCTTGGCGTTCGGCGTGGTGTTCCATGGGGAGGACGGCGCGGCGTTGGTCGTGCAGGTCGTCGGTGAGTTCGGGGGTGAAGGCGATCGGGGTCATTTCGGTTTCGACCTGTTCGTAGAGCGGGCCGTAGCGGTCGATGTAGTCGGACAGGCCGCCGGGGGCGTTGAGGTCGATGGTTTCGAAGGGGCCCATGAAGGACCAGCGCAGGCCGAGGCCGTGTTTGACGGTGGCGTCGACGTCTTCGGCGGAGATGACGCCGTCGGCGACGAGGCGGAAGGCTTCGCTGACCAGGGCGATTTGCAGGCGGTTGAGGACGAAGCCGGCGACTTCGCGCTTGAGGGTGGCGGGGACCATGGCGGCGCGGCGCATGAGGGCCGCGGTGCGGGTCATGGTGGCTTCGTCGGTCCAGGGGGCGGGGGAGAGTTCGACGAGGGGGACGAGGTAGGGCGGGTTGACGGGGTGGGCGACGAGGCAGCGGTGGCGGTTTGCCAGGTTTTCGGTGAAGGCGCTGGCGGGGATGCCGGAGGTGGAGCTGGCGATGGGGATGTCGGGGGGGAGGAGGGCGTCGAGGCGGGCGAAGGTGTTTTGTTTGACGTCGAGGCGTTCGGGGCCGTTTTCCTGGACGTGGATGGCGGCTTCGGTTGCGGATTCCAGGGTGGGGGCGATGGTGATGCGGGCGAGGATGGCGTCCGGGTTTTCGGTGATGAGGGTGGCGGCGTGGAGTTCGGGCAGGCGGGCGGCGATGAAGTCTTTGGAGGCGGCGGCGGCGGCCTGGTCGGGGTCCCAGAGGCGGACTTGGATGCCGGCGCGGGCGAAGACGATGGACCAGGCGCGGCCGATGAAGCCGGCGCCGATGATGGCGATGTGAGGCGTTTCGCTGGAAGGCATGGGGGGCGGCTCCGTCAGGGTTGGACGACGTTGCGCAGCCAGGTGGCGCGCAGTTCGGGGAGGGCTTCGGCGGCGAGGGCGATGCTGTGCAGTTTGGGGCAGTGCTCGGCGAACCAAGGCCGGTTCGGGCGCCAGTTGGTCATGACGGCGATGGTGAGGTCCAGGGCGGTGAGGTCCGAACCGGTGAACCATGGACCGGTAGTGGGGGGAGTGTCGGCGGCGTCTTCCATCATCGACCAGAGGCGTTTGGCGTAGGCGTCGACGCTGGCCTTGAAGGCGGGTTGGGCGGCGGGGTCGGCGACGAAGCGGGCGGGGTCATCGGCGTAGGTGAAGGTTGGGTAGATGTTGGCGACGGTGAAGACGAGCCAGCGGAGGAAGGCGGGGCGAGCGGGGTGGTTTGGTGGGGGGACGAGGCTTCGGGCGGGGGCGAGGTCGGCGAGGTGCAGGGTGATGGCGGCGGATTCGGTCATCACCTGGCCGTCGGGGAGGAGGAGGGTGGGGATTTGGGTGATGGGGTTGAGGGGGGCGAGGCGGGCGCGGGCGGCGGCGGAGGTGAAGGGGTTTTCGACGTCCTCGACGGTGTATGGCAGGGCGTACCAGGCGAGTTGCAGCTCGACGATGGCGGAGCCCCAGCCGGGGCGGGCGAAGAGGGTGTACATGGTGGGTCTCCTTGGGAGGGGAGTGTGGCGCAGGGTGATCGGGGGAACAAGCAAGCGGCGCGTGGGGAAGCGGAAGTCTTCTTTTTGTGGACAAAAAGAAGCAAAAAAACTTCATTCGTTTGAGGTGTGCTGCGTGTTTTGCTGCGGTTTGTGTGGTGGGAAGGAAAGCGTGGGTCGTTCACTTCGTGCGGGATGACGGGTTTTAAGTGAATAAAAGTTTTTTGGTTATTTTTTTCAAAAAAGAACAACTTGCTTTGTTTTATTGCTGGCGGGCTTGCGCCGGCGAGGCGGGATTGTCAGGGTTGGGGGACTTAGAGGGAAACGGGCCATGATGCGCATTGCGGTGTTGGATGACTGGCAGGGGATTGCCGAGGCTGCGGCGGATTGGTCGGCGGTGCGGGCGAAGGCGGAGGTGGTGTTTTTCCGTGAGCATTTGGGGGGCGCGGACGCGGTGGTGGCGGCGTTGGCGGGGTTTGACGGGGTGGTGGCGATGCGGGAGCGGACGCGGCTTCATGCGGATGTGATTTCGTGGCTGCCGCGGTTGAAGCTGTTGAGTTTTACCGGGGCGCGGAATGCGGCGGTGGATTTGGCGGCGTGTACGGCGCGGGGGGTGGTGGTTTGCAATACGACCTCGACGCGCAGTTCGCATGGGACGGCGGAGTTGACGCTGGGGCTGATGATGGCGGGGTTGCGGCATATTCCGCTGGGGGATGCTGAGATGCGGGCGGGGCGGTTCCAGGGGGCGGTGCCGCCGGGGGGGGAGGCGATGGGGCGGACTTTGGGGCTGGTGGGGTTGGGGAATATTGGGGCGCGGGTGGCGCGGTATGCGCAGGCGCTGGAGATGAAGGTTGTGGCCTGGAGCCAGAACTTGACGGCGGAGCGGGCGGCTTCGGTGGGGGTGGAGCGGGTGGAAAAGGCCGCGTTGTTTGCGCGGGCGGATGTGGTGAGCGTGCATTTGGTTTTGTCGGAGCGGACACGGCATGTGGTGGGGGCGGGGGAGATTGCGGGGATGAAGGCGGGGGCGTTGCTGGTGAATACGTCGCGCGGGGGGCATGTGGATACGGATGCACTGGTGGCGGCGTTGCGGGCGGGGCGGGTTCGGGCGGCGATTGATGTTTATGACGAGGAGCCGTTGGGGGCGGGGCATGCTTTGCGGTCGGTGCCGGGGACGGTGCTGACGCCGCATCTGGGGTATGTGACGGCGGAGAATATGCCGGAGCTGTATCGGAGTTCGGTGGAGAATCTGGTGGCGTGGCTGGACGGGGCGCCGGTTCGGGTGGTCAACGGATAGGCGCTTGACCGGCGTTCGCCGCGGTGCCTTCACTGCGGTTAAATCAACCTGCTGAGGAAGACCATCATGCGCGCTTGGGCCGTTGTCGAGAATGAGAAGCCGCTGCAGGAAATCGAGCTGCCGACGCCGGAGCCGGTGGGGACGGAGGTGTTGCTGGAGACGACGTATTGCGGGGTTTGCCACTCGGATCTGCATATCTGGGAGGGGCGGTACGATCTGGGCGGCGGGAAGGTGATGACGCTGACCGACCGGGGGCTGAAGCTGCCGGTGGCGATGGGGCATGAGATTGTTGGGCGGGTGGTGAAGCTGGGGCCGGATGCCACGGGGGTTGCCGTGGGCGATATTCGCATTGTGTTTCCGTGGGTTGGGTGCGGTACGTGCCAGGCTTGCCTGGATGAAGACGATAATATGTGCCTGCAGGGCAAGGCGCTGGGGGTGTTCCAGAACGGGGGGTATGGGACGCATGTGGTGGCGCCGCATCCGCGGCATCTGGTGGATCCCGGGAATGTGCCGCATGCGATTGCGGCGACGTACGCTTGTTCGGGGATTACCGTTTTCTCGGCGATCAAGAAGGTGATGCCGATTTCGCCGGATGAGCCGATTGTGCTGGTGGGGGCTGGCGGGCTCGGGTTGAACGCGATTGCGGTTTTGAAGGCGCTGAAGCATCGCAATATCGTGGTGGTGGATATCGATGCCACCAAGCGGTCGGTGGCGGCGCAGGCGGGGGCGACGAAGACCGTGGATGGGTCGGGCGAGGGGGTGACGGGGCGGATTGTCGAGGCGTGCGGGGGGCCGCCGCTGGCGGTGATTGACCTGGTGAATGGGACGTCCACGGCGCGGTTTGCGTTTGATGCGCTGCGCAAGGGCGGCAAGCTGGTGCAGGTTGGGTTGTTTGGCGGCGAGTTGAACGTCAGCCTGCCGCTGATGCCGATCAAGGCGCTGACGATCCAGGGGAGCTATGTCGGCAATCCGAAGGAGCTGCGCGAGCTGGTGCAGTTGGCCAATGAGGGCGCGGTGCCGGCGTTGCCGGTGACGATCGTGCCGCAGCATGAGGCGAATGATGCGCTGATGCGGCTGCGGGATGGCAATGTTATCGGGCGGCTGATCCTGAAATCAGAGGTGGCGTGATGGCAAACGATGTTCTGCGCGCGGTTGTGCTGAAGGTTCGGCCGAGCGGGGAGCCGACGCCGGAGCATTTCGAGATTGTTGAGCGAGCGGTGCCGCAGCCGGGGGCGGGGGAGGTGCTGACGCGGACGATCTGGTTGTCGATCGACCCGTATATGCGGGGGCGGTTGAAGGATGTCGCCTCGTATGCGGCGCCGGTGCAGATCGGCGAGGTGATGACCGGGGAGAATATTGGCGAGGTCATCGCGTCCGGTGATGCCGGGTTTGCGGTGGGGGATATCGTTGGGGGCGCGCGCGGGTGGCAGAGCCATGCGGTGTCCAAGGCGGCGTCGCTGGTGAAGCTGGATCGGCATGCGGCGCCGCTTTCGGCGTATCTCGGGGTGCTTGGGATGCCCGGGACGACGGCGTATTCCGGGATGACGGATATTGGGCGGCCGAAGAAGGGCGAGACCGTCGTCATCTCCGCTGCGTCCGGGGCGGTGGGGTCGGTGGCCGGGCAGATCGCCAAGCGGGCGGGGGCGCGGGTGGTCGGCGTGGCCGGCGGGCCGGACAAGTGCCTGTGGGTGCAGGAGGCGTTGGGGTTTGATGATTGCATCGACCATCGCGTGGGCAACCTGGACTCGGCGTTGCGGGATGCCTGTCCGAACGGGATCGATGTGTATTTCGAAAATGTCGGCGGGGCGTTGCAGCACGCGGTGTTCGCGCAGCTCAATTTCCATGCGCGCGTGGTGATGTGCGGGATGGTGTCGCAATACAACGAGACCGAGATGCCGGCGGGGCCGAATCTCGGGTTTGTGGTGGGCAAGCGGGTGCGCATCGAAGGGCTGATTGTGTCCGACAAGCCGGAGCGGCTTGCGGAGTGGCGGGCGCTGGCCGGCCCGTGGGTCAAGGAAGGCTCGCTGCATTACCGCGAGACGGTGCTGGATGGGCTCGAGAGCGCACCGGAAGCGCTCACCGGCCTGCTGCGTGGCGAGAACTTCGGCAAGATGCTGGTGAAGGTCGGGGCGGATCCGGCTTGAGCCAAGGGGAAGGAAGGCCAGGGGCATTGCCCCTGAACCCCAGCAGGGGTCCGAGACCCCTGCACCCTCAACCTTAAAGGCGCTCAAACGAATGGGGTCTGGGGCCGCCGGCCCCGTCACGCGTAAGCGTGCTCCCGCACGACGGTCCAGGGCAGAGCCCTGGCCTTGCTTTCCTTGGAACACACCGCATGCCCCCTACCGATCACGCGCGTCCTGTTGTGCCGTTTCTGGTTGCGACCGGGGCGATCATGGTTTTCACCACGATGGATGCGGTGGTGAAGGCGGTTCCGGCGGGGTTGCCGATCATGCAGGTGGTGGCGATGCGGTTTGCGTTGGGCATTCCGCTGGTGCTGTTGGCGTTGTGGTGGGCGGGGGCGGGCTGGCCGAGTGCGGCGTCGTGGCGGGCGAATGCGCCGCGCGGGTTGTTGACGGTGAGTTCGACGGTGTTGTTTTTCACCGCGTTGCGGCGGCTGCCGTTCGCCGAGGCGTTGGCGCTGAGCTATTTCGGGCCGTTGCTGATTGCGGTGCTGGCGGCGGTGCTGTTGAAGGAGCGGCTGCGCGGCGATGTGGTTGGCGCGGTGCTGCTGGGGTTGGGCGGGGTTGGGGTGATCGCGTGGGATACGCTGTCGGAGGTTGACGGCGTTTCGGGCGATGCGGTGGGGATTGCCGCGGCGATCGGGTCGGCGTTCACCTATGCGCTGAATACGGTGTTGTTGCGGCGGCAGGCGCAGCGCGACAATGCCACGTCGATTGTACTGATTTTGCATATTGTGCCGGCGTTGATCGTGCTGCCGTTCGCTGCGGCGGACTGGCATCCGCCATCGGTGTCGCTTTGGCTGGTGTTTGGGCTGGTGGCGCTGTTGGGGGTCAGCGGGCATTTCCTGTTGACCTGGGCGTTTGGGCGGGCGCGGGCGGGGGTTTTGGCGATCGTGGATTACCTGGCGCTGCCGTATGCCGCGGCGGTGGGGTTCGTGTTTTTTGGCGAGGTGCCGGCGCTGGCGGTTTGGCTGGGGGCGGGGTTGATCGTGCTGGCCTGTCTGATCGTGACGCGGCGGGGCTGATCAGCCGTCGAGCAGGGCGACATCCAGCAGGGCGACGTCGAGCAGGCGGGCGATGACTTCGCTTTCCTGGGCGCCGGCGATGGCATGGCGGCCGGCGAGGACGAAGCAGGGGACGCCGTTGATGCCGAGGCGGTGGGCGCGGAGATTTTCGGCCTGGATAACGTCATAGCCGGTATCGCTGTCGAGGAAGGCACGGGCGGCGGTGGGGGCCAGGCCGACGCTGCCGGCCAGCGCGGCCAGCACGGCGGGGTCGCCGATATCGAGGCCCTCGCTGAAATGCCCGGCGAACAGCGCCATCACCATGTCGTCGGCGCGGCCCTCGGGTGCGGCGAAGCGAACCAGGCGGTGGGCGTCGATCGAGGAAGGGGTGCGGCGCATGCGGTCGAAGCGGAAGGTGAGGCCCTCGTTCTGGCCGATCTCGGTGATCGAGGTATAGAGGCGCCGGGCGCGCTCCTCGCCGCCGAACTTGCGCACCACGTAGTCGTGGCGGGACATGCCGGCGCGCGGCATGTCGGGGTTGAGCAGGAAGGGGTGCCAGGCGAGGTCATAGGCGATGTCCGGCCGGCGGCGCAGGGTGCGCAGCAGGCGCTGGACGCCCAGGTAGCACCAGGGGCAGACGAGGTCGTGCACGACCTCGATTGTCAGCCTGGGCTTGGGCGGGACGGCGATGTTCATTGCCGGCGGACTCGTATTGGGAGGTGCGAACGTAAGGAAGGTTCTTCTTTTTGTGAACAAAAAGAAGCAAAAAAACTTTATCCGAAAGGGCCGGCCATAGCGATTACCCATGGCGCAGGGAGAGTGAAGCATCCCCCTCCGGCTCCCCCCGTGGAAAACGGAGGCAGGGAATAATCTTACGAATGAAGTTTTTTTGCTTCTTTTTGTTCACAAAAAGAAGACTCTTCCTGCCACTTGGCTTTTCTTGTTTTCACTGGCCAATGAAGAAGGGCCCCGCGCTGCCGCGGGGCCCCGATCAGGCATTGGTTCAGGCGGTAGCGGACGGGTTCAGTAGCCGACCGGGTTGGGCACGGCGAGGGCCCACTTGCCCCCCTTGACGACGGCGATGTAGCTCTGGTTGGAGCCCAGGCGCTGGTTGGGGCCGAAGGTCATCGGCGGCGAGCCGAAGATGTCCTGCAGGCCTTTGATCTGCTCCATGCCGGCGACGAAGCTGTCGACGGTCAGGTTGCGGCCGGCGTTCTGCAGGCCCTGGATCATCGTGGTGGCGGCGGTATAGCCGATCTGGGCGGCGAAGTTCGGGTCGCGGCCATAGAGCTGCTTGTAGTTCTTGACGAAGGCCTGCACCGCCGGGCGCGGGTCGTCGGCGCTGGCGAAGACCACCGAGGTCATGCAGAGCATGCCTTCGGTGGCACCACCGGGCACTTCGGCGACCGCGCTGTCGTAGGCGGCGACCTGGTTCATCACCGTGACGTCCCAGCCGATCTTGCGGATCGAGGTCATAATCTGGTTGGTGTCGCGCACGATGGTGCCGAGCAGGATGGCGTCGCAGCCGGCATCCTTCAGCTTGGCGACCGAGGCGGAGAAGTCGGCGTCGGTGGGCTTGTGCGCGGCCTCGGCGGTGAGCTTGAGCTTCATCGCGTCGAGCTGAGCGCGGACGCCGTCCATGATGTCGCGGCCGAAATCGGTATCCTGGTACATGGCGCAGATGGATTTCTTGCCCTGCGTCTCGACCAGGTATTTCACCGCGGCGCGCATCTGGTCGTAGTACGAGGAGACCAGTGCGAACTTCATCTTGTGGAACGGCTCGTGCATCGAGCGGGCCGAGGTGAGCGGGAAGATGTTGGGCACGCCCTTGGCGAGCTGGTCCGGCATGACCGCGTTGTTCATCGGCGTGCCGCCATTGGCGATCATCAGGAAGACGTTGTCGCGGTTGATCAGCTTGTTGGCGGCCTGGATCGAGCGCGGAACCTGGTACTGGTTGTCCTCGACGATGTAGCGGATCTTGCGGCCGTGGATGCCGCCCTTGGCGTTGACGTCGTCGAACACCATGCGGATGGCGTTGGAGTTGTTGACGCCCCAGGCGACGGTGACGCCGGACAGGTCGGTATAGGTGCCGATGATGATTTCGGTGTCGCTGACACCGCGCACGGCCTGGGCCTGGGCGGTGATCGGTAGGGCGGCGGCGAGCGCAAATGCGCCCGCTGCAACCAGGATATGTCGACGCATTCGTCCCTCCTCAAGTCTCGCCGAATTTATTGGGAGCATCGCTCCCCGCCACGTGCCTGTCGGCGGATCAGGCGGCGCGGTTCTAGCTTTGCAGCAACTGGCCGAAGCGTTCCAGGACCACATCGCGCCGCAGCTTCATCATCGGCGTCAGTTCGGGGTCTTCGGGGGCCAGGTTGCGGTCGATCAGGCGGAAGCGGGTGATGCGACGGGCCGCGGGGGCGCGGGCATTGGCCTGGTCCACGGCGTGGGACATCAGCGCGGTCACTTCGGGGGCGGCGAGCAGGCTGGCGAAGCCGGTGAAGGCGACGTTGTTGTCCTGGCCCCATTTTTCCAGCGTGTCGAACTCGACCATGATGAGGGCGGACAGGCCGGCTGGCTCCTGGCCGGCTGAGCCGGCGGGCTCAGACAGCACCAGGGCGTCGGCGATGAACGGGCTCAGCGTCAGCTCGTTTTCGATGGCGGAGGGATTGACCAGCGAGCCGTCGGCGATGGTCAGCACTTCGCCGGTGCGTCCGGTCAGCGAGAGGATGCCGGCCTCGATGCGGCCGAGATCGCCGGTGCGCAGCCAGCCATCGGCGAAGGCGGCGGCGGTGGTCGCGGGGTCGCGCCAGTAGCCGGCGCTGACATGGGGGCCGCGGACGAGGATTTCGCCGGCCGGCGAGATGGCGATTTCACCGTGCTCGACGGCGCTGCCGACGCTGCCGTGGACCAGGCGGCCGGCGGGGGTGGCGGCGGCGAGGCCGGCGCATTCGGTGAGGCCGTAAACCTCGCGCAGGTCGATGCCGATGCAGCTGTACCAGCGCAGCAGGGCGGGGGAGACGGGGGCGCCGCCGACCCAGGCGACGCGCAGGCGGTCGAGGCCGACGGCGGCGCGCACGCGCTTGAGGACGAGGCGGTCGGCGAGGCTGGCGAGCGGGCTGGTGCTGTCGTTGCGACCGGCCAGCTGGGCATCAACGCCACGCGCGGTGATGGCGAAGGCGGCATCGTACAGCGCCTTTTGCACCCGCGTGGCACCGGCGACGCCGACGGCGATGCGGGCGTAGAATTTCTGCCAGACACGCGGGATGGCGATCATCACCGTGGGGCGGACCTCGGCGAGGTTTTCCGGCACGGTCTCGGCGTTTTCGACGATGTTGCTGATGCTGCGGCAGGACAGCGATTGATAGAGGCCGAGGATGCGCTCGGTGACGTGGCACATCGGCAGGAAGGCGAGGCGCTCGTCGGTGGGGCCCTGGCCGGTCATGCGGGCGGCGCCCTCGACCTGGGACATGATGTTGGCATGGGTCAGCATGACGCCGCGCGCCGGGCCGGTGGTGCCGGAGGTATAGGCCAGGACGGCGAGATCGGCGGGGGCGATGGCGGCGATGGCGCGGTCCCAGGCCTGTGGGTCGGCGCGGTCGATGGCTTGGCCGCGGGCGACGAGGCTGTCGACGCTCTCGCACATCGGGTCGGCGAAATCGCGCAGGCCTTTCATGTCGAGGATGACGATGCGGCGCAGGGCGGGGCAGGTGCTGCGCAGGTGCAGGATTTTGTCGAGCTGCTCTTCGCTTTCGACGAACAGCACGGCGCAACCGGAATCCTGCAGCATGGCGGCGACGGCGGGGCCGCCATCGGTGGGATAAAGGCCGATGCTGACGGCGCCGACGGACAGGATGGCCAGGTCGGCGGCGATCCAGTCGGGGGTGGCCTCGGACAGGATGCCGGCGACCTCGCCTGGTTGCAGGCCATCCCCGTTCTGGTCAGCGGTGCGCAGGGCGCTGCCGATGGCGCGGGTGCGGGCGCCGAGTTCGGCCCAGCTGATCGGGCGCCAGACGCCGCGTTCCTTGCGGCGCAGGATGGTTTCCGGGCCGTGCCCTGCGATGCGGGCCCGGATCATCTGGGGGATGGTGGAGTTGCTCATGTCTAGCGCCACAGCTTTTTCTTTTTCCAGCGCCGCTGGCCGCGCACGCCTTCGTCCTTGTGGCCGAGGTAGAATTCCTTGATGTCGTCTTTGTCCATCAGGCGCCGGCAGGTGTCTTCCATGACGATGCGGCCGACTTCCAGGACGTAGCCGTAATCGGCGGTTTGCAGGGCGATATGGGCGTTCTGTTCGACCAGCAGGATGGAGACGCCGCGCTCGCGGTTGATGCGTTTGACGATCTCGAAGATTTGCAGGGTCAGGATCGGCGACAGGCCGAGCGAGGGCTCGTCCAGCAGCAGCAGCTTGGGCTGGCCCATCAGCGCGCGGCTGATCGCCAGCATCTGTTGTTCGCCGCCGGAGAGCTGGCCGGCGCGCTGGTCGGCGCGTTCCTTGAGGCGGGGGAAATAGCCGAAGCACATTTCGAGGTCGCGGGCGACCTGGTCCTTGTCGCGGCGGGTGTAGGAGCCCATCAGCAGGTTTTCGCCGACCGACAGGAAGGGGAAGATCTCGCGGCCCTCGGGCGAGTGGCAGATGCCGCGGCGCATGACGCGGTCCGGGGTGTAGCCGACGATGTCGGTGCCGTCGAAGGTGACTTCGCCGCGGTCGGGGTCTAGCACGCCGGAGATGGTGCGCAGGATGGTGGTTTTGCCGGCACCGTTGGCGCCGAGGACGGTAACAATCTTGCCTTCCGGGACTTCGAGGCTGACGCCACGGATGGCCTGGATCGGGCCGTAGAAGGTCTCGATGCCCGAAACTTTCAACAGCGGCGCGGTCATGGCGCGGCCTCCGTTGCGGCGGCAGGCTCGGGCGCGCCGCCGATATAGGCGCGGATGACTTCGGGGTCGCTCTGGACCTGGGCCGAGGTGCCCATCGACAGGATGCGGCCCTGGTTGAGCGCGAGCACGCGGTCGGACACGGCGGTGACGAGCTTCATGTCATGCTCCACCATGATGATGGTGACGCCGAGGTCTTTCTTGATGTCCTCGATCCAGAAGGCCATCTCCTCGGTCTCCTCGACGTTCAGGCCGGAGGAGGGCTCGTCGAGCAGCAACAGCTTGGGCTCGGTGCAGAGGGCGCGGCCGAGTTCGACGACCTTGCGCACGCCGTAAGGCAGGTTGGCGATCAGTTGGTCGCGGTAGCGCTGGACGTTGAGGAACTCGATCACTTCCTCGGCGCGCTTGCGGTGTTCGACTTCGGCGGCGCGCACGCTGGGCAGGAAGGCGAGTTGCGAGAGGATCGGCACGGAGGAATGGCAATGCCGGCCGATCAGCAGGTTTTGCAGCAGGGTCGCGTTGGTGAACAGCTCGATATTCTGGAAGGTGCGGGCGATGCCGAGCTTGGCGATGTGGTGCGGGGCGATTGCGGTGATGTCCCGGCCGTCGAAATGCAGCGAGCCGCCGGAGGGGTTGTAGATGCGGCTGATCATGTTGAAGATCGTGGTCTTGCCGGCGCCGTTCGGGCCGATGATCGAGAAGACCTCGCCCTTTTGCACGTCGAAGGAGACACCCTCGACGGCGCGGATGCCGCCGAAGCGCATGGCGAGGTCGCGTGCTGAGAAGTAGCCGGTGCTGGTGCTCACCGCAGGCGCTCCGACTTGGCGTACGATTTTTGGCGGCGGAAGGCCGCGCGCTTGTGCATCGGGAAGGCGATGAACCAGCGCTTGAACTTCAGCCAGCGGCCGTAAATGCCGTGCGGCTCGAACATGATGACCAGCACCAGGATCAGGCCGAATAGGCTGGGCTCCAGGCCGGGCATGCGGCCGATGCCGAAGGGCAGGTCGTCGCGCACCAGGGCGATCGCCTGCGGCAACATGGCGACGAAGGCGGCGCCGAAGACGGCACCGTGCAGCGAGCCGAGGCCGCCGATGAAGACGATGGTGACGAGTTGGATCGACAGCAGGACACCGAATGAGTCCGGTGCGAGGTGGCGGACATAGTGGCCGAACAGCGCGCCGGCGAGGCCGGTGATGCCGGCCGAAAGGGCGAAGGCCACGGTTTTGTAGAAGGCCAGGTTGATGCCCATCGACTGGGCCGATATCTCGCTGTCGCGGATCGCCACCATGGCGCGGCCGAGCGGCGCGCGCAGGATGTTCATCGCCACCAGCAGTACCAGGACGAGCACCGCGAGCGCCAGGTAGTAGACTGCGGTCGGGCCCTCGATCAGCATGCCGAACACGCGGGGCGAAGGGACCGGGAAGCCGTCGAAGCCGCCGGTCAGCGAATGCCATTTCTCGCCGACCAGGATGACGATGCTGCCGAAGGCCAGGGTGGCGATGGCGAGATACAAGCCGCTCATGCGCAGGGTGGGGATGCCGATCACCACGCCGGCAAAGGCGCTGATCAGTCCGGCCAGCGGCAGCGACACCAGGAACGGCACGCCTTTGGCCAGCAGGATCGCATTGGCATAGGCGCCGATGCCGAGGAACGCCGCGTGGCCGAGGCTGACCAGCCCGGTATAGCCGGTCAACAGCATCAGTCCGACGCCAGCGATCGAGTAGATGAAGACGAAGGCGATTTCGCCGACATAGAACTCGCCGGCGACCTGCGGCAGCACCAGCAGCACGGCCAGCAACAGGCCGTACCAAGCGAAATCGCCGGGCCGGCGGGCGAGGCGGAGGTCCTGGGTGTAGCTCGTCTTGAGTTGGCTCATGATCCGCCCGCGATTCCTGAAAAGACGCAAATAGCGCGCATTTGCTTAGACCCGCTTGCGGATGACTTGGCCGAACAGACCCTGCGGTCGCAGGATCAGCACGCCCAGCAGCACGATATTGGAAGTCAGCTCCATCGAGCCGGCCGGCAGGTAGTAGCCGGCAAGCTGCTCGACGATGCCGATGATGATGCCGCCGACCAGGGCGCCGGGGATCGAGCCGAAGCCGCCCAGCACCGCGGCGGCGAAGGCCTTGATGCCAATCAGGCCCATGTTCACGTCGATCTGCGACACCGGCACCAGCAGCACGGCGGCGACCGCGGCGACGCCGGCCGAGATCGCCCAGATCAGCGAGAACACGGTGCGCACCGGGATGCCCATGTAGTAGGCGGCAAGCTGGTTCTGCGAACTCGCCTGCATGGCGATGCCGAGCCGGGTGCGGCTGAAGAACACGTACAGCACCGCGCACAGGATCACCGTGCCGATGATGATCGAGACATTGTCCTGCCCAAGAACCACGCCGCCGCCGAGATTGGCGATCTTGTTGGTGAACGGCGTGGTGAAGCCGACGGCGTCATAGCCCCAAACCGCCCCGGCCACCGCGCGGAAGATGAAGGCCAGGCCAAGGGTGAGCATGACCACGGCGAATTGCGGCTGGCCGATCACCCGGCGCAGGACCACGGCATCGAGCACGTAGCCGAAAGCCGCGGTCGCCGCGATCGCCAGCGCGAAGCCGACCCAGTAATTCATGCCGAGGATGGCCACGAAGGTATAGGCAAAGAACGCCCCGAGCATCATCAGCTCGCCCTGGGCGAAGTTCACCATCTCGGTGGCCTTGTAGATCAGCACGAAGCCCAGCGCGACCATACCATAGATGCAGCCTGCGGCTGAACCGTTGATAGCGAGCTGAAGCAGGCGAACGACATCGTCCATCCGCAGGCGTTTCCCCTTTGGCGCGGACGTTTGCCGTCACGACGCAATTTGAATGACAAACTAGGCGGGCGATTCCGGCGCCGTCAATTGCCGTTCCGGCCGCGCGGCGATTATTGGGCGATTATTGCCGGACGGGCTGCAACTCCGAGCCGTTCCAGCGCAGGGTGATGGTGCATTCCTGTCCCGCCGGCAGCTTGCATTCGGCGCCGGACGAGAGGATCGACAACCGCGCCGGCCGGGTGCCGCGATCCAGCTTGTAGCCGCGCGCCTTCCAACCGCCGCCATAGCCGTACTGGCTGGACAGATAGACATCGAGCGAGCAGCCGGACTCATTGCAGTACAACAGCCGCACCGCCGCGCAGCCCTTTCCGGCGTCCTTGATGTGGTCGGGCTTGCCGTCGCCGTCAATGTCGGGGATTTCGGTGACCAGGGCTTCGAGTTTTGGCACCGGCTGCTTGGCCTCGCGGCACTCGTGTTGCAGCCCCGAGGCCGGGCCGGCGACATAGCGCGGAATCTCGGCGGCCTGTGCGGGGTAGGCGAGCAGCATGGCGAGCAGCGCGAAAAGCCTCACGCTGAGGCTCCCGTCACCGGCGGGCGATGCTGCGCCCAGGGCCGCGCCTGTTCCAGCATCCCGCCCAGGCGGAGAATATCGGTTTCGCTGCCCCAGGGGCCGACGATCTGCAATGCCGTGGGCAGGCCGTCAGCGCCGAAGCCGGAGGGGATGGTCAGCGCCGGGTGGCCGGTCAGGTTGAACGGGTACTGGTAGGCGGTCCAGCCCTGGCGGGTGATGCCGGTGGGTTCGCCATCGACCATCACCTGGTCGTTCGCGGCGTCGTGGCCGACGGGGAGCGCGGTGCGCGACATGGTCGGCATCACCAGCATGTCGAAGCGTTCGAACAGGCCCTGGACGGCGCGGAACAGGGTGGTGCGGGCCCATTCGGCGTGGCGCCATTCGGCCAGGGTGAAGCCTTGTCCGCGCTCGGCAAAAGCCAGCGTCACCGGGTCCATCTGGTTCTGCCATTGCGGCAGGTATTTCGCCATGCCGACGGCGATCCCGGCCTGATACAGCACGCGGCCCTGCGGCTCCGCCCAGTCGAAGGCTTCGGTCAGTTCCTCGATCTCCGCGCCGAGATCGTCCAGGGTGGCGAGCATGGCGTTCGTATTGGCGGTAACATCCGCAGCGACGCGCGGATTGGCGCAGCGGGCGATGTAGCCGACGCGCAGGCCGGTCGCCTCGGCGCCGATCAGGCGCGGCATCAGCCGCCCCTGTGGGCTCGGGCTAATCGCCCAGGGGTCGAGGCTGAGCGGTGCCGGGCGGCCATCGCCGGCCAGCACCGCGTGCATCAGGGCGGCGTCGGTGACGGTGCGGGTGATCGGGCCGGCATAGGCGGTGTTGCCCAGCGCATCGGCGGGGTCCTCGCGCGGCACCACGCCGAGGGTTTGTTTCAGCCCAACCAGGCCACAGGCGGCAGCGGGGCCGCGGATCGAGCCAGCGCCGTCGGTGCCGAGTGCCAGCGGGCCGAGCCCGGCGGCCACCGCTGCCGCGCCACCGCCGGAGGAGCCGCCGGGCGTGCGGTCGAGATTCCAGGGATTGCGGGTAATGCCGAAGCTCGGGCCGTCGGTCAGCGCCTTGACGCCGAATTCGGGGGTGGTGGTCTTGCCGATGATGATGGCGCCGGCCTCGCGCAGCCGGGTCACCACGATGTCGTCGTTTTCGCCGATGGCGTCGGCGAAGATCGCGCTGCCGCGGCGGAACGGCACGCCGTCGACCTCGACCAGATCCTTGATGCTGACCGGCACGCCATGCAGCGGTCCCAGCACGTCGCCGCGACGGACCGATTGTTCGGCGGCCATGGCGCTGCGGCGGGCGTGGTGGGACATGATGTGGCTGAAGGCGTTCAGCTTCGGGTTCGCGTGCTCGATGCCGGCCAGGATTACGTCGACATACTCCACCGGCGACAGCTTGCCCCGGCGGATCAGCGCCGCGGCGCGGGCGGCGGACATGAACAGCAGCTCGGTGTTGGGCATGGCGGGACTCCCCCTGACCCACGATCTCACCAGGGATGCGGCAGCGAGGCAAACGGCCCGTGGCGTCAGAAGCTGGCGTCCAGCATCGCTCCCAGACGGCCCAGCGCAGCGCGGTGGCCGCCCTGCTGAGCGGCCGCCATGCCGGGTCCCGCGAAGGAGACCAATTGCACCGTCAGGCGCAACAGCGTGCCAGCCGCATCGGGCAGCACTTCGGTCGTGAGCAGGGCGCAGGTCAGCGTCTGTCCGCCGGTGGCCAGAGTTTCGACCGCGACGATGCGGCGGCCCGGGACGTTAGCCTGCGCGCACCGCCAGCCAATGGCCGGTGGCGACGGCGGCGAGGCAAAGGATGACCGACAGCAGAATATTCGCCACGGCCCCGGTCCAGTCACCAGCGCGCATCAGGTCGAGTGTCTGCAGGCTGAAGGCGGAGAAGGTGGTGAAGCCGCCGCAAAGCCCGGTCATCACCAGTAGCCGCAACTCGTGGCCCGCCGGGCTGGTGCCGCCCGGCATTGTGGCGGTGGCGAACCAGCCGATGATGAAGCTGCCAACCACGTTGATGACAATTGTGCTCCACGGGAACGCCGCCCCCCACCAGCGTGCGGCGAGCAGCGTGGCCCAGTAACGCAACAGGCTTCCCGCCGCACCGCCCGCGGCCACGGCCAGTGAACCTAGCATCCCATCCCTCCTGTTCGCGGCCAGCGCCAGCTATTCTTGATAGCCTGGGGGCGTGCCATCATCGTCCGGACAATTGGGGGGCGCAAACATGCAACTGGCAGGACAGGTGGCTTTGGTCACCGGGGGATCGCGCGGCATCGGTCGGGCCACCGCCCTGGCCTTCGCCGCCGAGGGTGCGGATATCGGTTTTTGTCACCTCGCCGATGACGACAAGGCCGCCGAGACCGCGGCCGAAATCCGCGCGCTCGGGCGTCGCGTGGTGCAGCGCGGCTGCGACGTTTCGGACCTCGCGGCCGGGCGCGGCTTTGCCACCTGGGTGGCCGAACAGCTCGGGCCGGTCGATATTCTGTTCAACAATGCCGGTAGCAACGTGCGCAAACCCTTTGAACAGATGACAGAGTTGGACTTCGACCTGATCCTGGATACCCATCTGAAGGGCATGTTCTTCATGGCCCAGAACGTCTATCCCGGCATGGTGGCGCGCGGCCGTGGCGTGATCATCAACATCGCCAGCCAGCTCGGCATCAAGGGCGGCCCGGACATCACGCCGTACTGTGCCGCCAAGGCCGGCATCGCCGGCTTCACCCGGGCGCTGGCGTGGGAGGCGGCGCCGAAGGGTGTGCGGGTCAACGCGATCGCGCCGGGACCGATCGACACCGACCTGGTGCGCCGCAACAGCCCCGAGTGGCGCCGGGCTTTCGAAGCGCGGTTGCCGGCCGGACGATTCGGCACCGCCGAGGAGATCGCCGCGACCGCGCTGCTGCTGGCGGGGCCGCAGGGCGGGTTCTATGTCGGGGCGACACTGTCGCCGAATGGTGGCGACGTGATGCAGTGAGCAGACGTGCCGCTGCCAAACGCCACGTCATGAGCTAAACCCCTGTCCGGTATGGACGACTCCACGCATCAATCCCCGTTGCCGGCCACGACCTCGCCGGGCACGACTTCGCAGGACTGGCTGCGCCAACGCATGCGCGCGGCCAGGCGCGAGGCCGCGCCGGCGGTGGCGCTCGGGCTGTTGGGCACCATGGCGGGGATCGGCCAGGCGGCCTGTGCCGCGCTGGTGCTGCAGGCGGCGTTGGCTGGCGCCGGGCTGGCGGCGGCGGCGCTGCCGCTGGCGGTGTTTGCCGCGCTGGCGCTGGTGCGCGCGGGGCTGGGGGTGTTGTTCGAACGGGCCGGGTTCAATGCCGGGGCGGCGGCGCGGCGGCGGCTGCGCAGCGAGGCACTGGGGCGAATGCTCGCCGCCGGGCCGGCGCTGCTGCGGCGCCAGCATTCGGCCGAGCTGGCGTCCGTCGTGGTGGACCGGGTGGAGGCGCTGGACGGCTTGTTCGCGCGCTGGATTCCCGCCGCCCTGCTGGCGGTGGCCGGGCCGGTGATGGTCGGGCTGGTCGTGCTGTGGGTCGATCCCTTCGCCGCCGCGGTGCTGGCCGGGGCCGGCTTGCTCGTGCCGGCGGCGATGGCGCTGTCCGGGCTCGGCGCGGCGGCGGCATCGCGACGGCAATTCACCGCCATGACCCGGCTGCAGGCGCGCTTCGTTGACCGCGTGCGCGGCATCGCCACTATCGTGCTGGCCGGTCACGCGGGCGCCGAGGCGGTGGCGCTCGGGCGGGCGGCGGATGAATTGCGCCGACGCACGATGCGGGTGCTGGCGGTGGCGTTCCTGTCCTCGGCGGCGCTGGATTGCGCGCTGGCGGTGGCGATCGTGGTGCTTGCATTGCGCTATGTCGCGGCGTTGGCCGGCGGCGCGCTGCTGCATCCCGGCGATGCCCTGCTGGTGCTGCTGCTGGTGCCGGAGTTCTTTGCCCCGCTGCGTGGATTTGCCGCCGCCTACCAGGATCGCAGCCATGCCGGGCCGGCGGCCGAGGCGCTGGCCGCCTTGCCGCCCGAGCCCGCCGTGGCGGCCCCGCTGCCGATCCGCAACGTCGCCGTGCGCGGGGTGGCGGTGGCGTTCGAGGATGTCAGCCTGACCTGGGATGCCAGCCGCGGGCCGGCGCTGGACGGGCTGTCGTTTCGCGTGCCGGCGGGCGAGACGCTGATCCTGACCGGGCCGTCGGGTGCGGGGAAATCCACCGTGCTGGAGATCCTCCTCGGCTTCGTGCGGCCCAATGGCGGGCGTGTGACGCTGAACGGCGCGGATATCGCCACCCTGGTGCCGGCAGCACAGGCCAGGCTGGTCGGCTGGATCGGCCAGCGCCCGGTGCTGTTTGCCGGCACCATCCGCGATAACATTCGTTTCGCCCGACCCGAGGCGAGCGATGCCGAGATCGAGGCGGCCGCAGGTTTCGCCCGGCTCGACAGCGTCGCCGCCACCCTGCCGCAGGGGCTCGACACGCCGGTCGGCGAGGGCGGCTTCGGCCTGTCCGGCGGCCAGGCGCAGCGGGTGGCGATCGCGCGGGCTTTCCTGAAGGATGCCCCGCTGCTGCTGCTGGACGAACCGACGGCGCATCTCGATCCCGCCACCGAGGCCGAGGTGCTGGACGGCCTGAAGCGCCTGGCGATCGGGCGCACGGTGATCCTGGCCAGCCATGCCGTCGCCGCGCATGCTTTTTCCGGCCGCCGGCTTGATCTCAGGGACGGCCGGGCGGTTGCGTCGCGGGGCGTGGCATGAGCCCGCTATGGCGCATCATCGGGCTCTGGCGCCCCCAGGCGGCGGCGCTGCTGGGTGGGGTGGGGCTGTCGCTGGCGGCGCTGGCGGCGCTGCTGCTGCTGATGACGCAGTCGGGCGGGATGGTGGCGGCGGCGGCAGTTGGCGGCACCCTGGCCACGCTGCTGGCGCTGCGCACGCTGGGGCTGCTGCGCATCGCTTTGCGCTATGCCGAGCGCATGGCCACGCACGACGCGCTGTTTCGCGCGCTGGCGGCGCTGCGGGTGTGGTTCTTTCGCGGGCTGGCGGCGCGCGCGGCCGGGGGGTTGGGGTTTCGCCAGGCGGGCGACGTGCTGTCGCGCCTGGTCAACGATATCGAGGCGCTGGACATCCTCTACATCCGCATCGTGGTGCCGCTGGCCGGGGCGGCGGTGCTGCTGCCGGTGCTGGCGTGGTGGATCGGCTTGCACAGCGTCTGGCTGGCCGGGGTGGTGGCGGTCCTGTTCGCGCTTGCCGCCTTTGGGCTGCCGCTGCTGGCGGCACGGATGAGCTGGCGGGCCGGCGGGCGCATCGCCGGCGCTTTTGCCGGGCTGCGCGTGGCGTGCCTGGACACGCTGACCGGCCTGCGCGAGGTGCGCGCCTTCGGTGCCGAGGGCCGCATGCTGGCCACCGTGCAGGGGCGCGAAGCCCGGCTGCTGGCCGCCCAGCACGATCTGGCCGCGCGCGCCGCGCTGGCTGGTGCGGCTTCATTCCTGGCCGGACAGGCAGCACTGCTGGCGGTGCTGGTGGCGCTGTTGCTGGACGGCGGGGCGGCTTTGGCCGGCATCGCCTTCCTGGTGGTGGCGGCGTTCGAGGCGGTGGCCGTGCTGCCGCGTGTCGGCGTGGCGGCCGGCCATGCGGCACAGGCGGCGGCGCGGGTGGTGGAGATCGCCGATGCCCCGTTGCCCCCGGCGCCCGCCCGCGCGGCGATGCCCGCCGGCAGCGCCATCCGCTTCGACGCGGTCCACTTCGCTTGGGCCGCCGACCGCCCTCCGGTCTTCGACGGCCTGACGCTGGATATCCCGCAGGGCAGCCGCGTCGCCTTGCTCGGCCCGTCCGGCGCCGGCAAATCAACCCTGGCCGCGCTATTGCTGAAGGTCGCCAGCCCCGGCGCCGGACGGGTGCTGCTCGGCGGCGTCGATATCGCCACGCTGGACGACGCCGCAATGCGGGCGCGCTGTGCCTGGCTCAGCCAGGCGACGCACCTGTTCAGCGACACCATCCGCGCCAACCTTCTCCTCGGCGCGCCCGCCGACGGAGCATTGGCCGGCACCGTGGTTGACGATGCAAAGCTCTGGGCGGCACTGGCGGCGGCGCGGATCGACGAGCTCGTGGGCGCCCTGCCGGACGGGCTGGACACTTGGGTCGGCGAGGGCGGCATGGGCTTCTCGGGTGGCCAGGGGCGCCGCCTGGCACTGGCCCGCGCGCTGCTGTCCGACGCGCCGGTGCTGGTGCTGGACGAGCCCTGCGCCGGGCTGGACGCCGCCACCGAGCGCGAATTCTTCCAGGCGCTGAACGCCGCCGCCGAGGGGCGCACGGTGTTGCTGATCGCCCACCGGCTGATCGGCGTCGAGCGGCTGGACCGGATCTGGCGGCTGTCCGGCGGCCGGGCGGTGGCCGCCGCCGGCTGACCCTGCCTTGGCGCCAGGGGGTTCGACATTGACGCGGCGGCGCGGTGTGGCGCACCTAGGCGCATCAGGATGTGCCAGGGAGAATCGGGTATGCGCCGCCGTTTGACGATCATGGGTGCCCTGTTCGCCACTCTGCTGGCATTCGCCGCCCCGCCTGCCCTGGCGAACGGGAAGTTCATCGGCTTCGCCAGCACCGATGACAGCCAGCAGACGAATCTCCAGCTTTCGCTGCTGCGCGTCCAACAGAGCAAGGACCTGATGGCCGCCGGCGGGATCGCGCCCGCCCGGCTGATGCGTGTCGGCGAGGGCGAGGTGAACACCGTCGGCACCGCCGAAGAGGCGCGCCGGGTGGAGATCATCGTCCGCACGCCCTGAGCCCGGCGATGGATGCCGTGCCCCCCGCGCTGGACTCGCCGGCTGGCGAAGCCCGGGCAGACGAAGCCCGGACTGGCGAAGCCGGGGCTGGCGAAGCGCGCGCCACGCTGCGCCGCGTCTTCGGCTTCCCGAGCTTCCGGGGCTTGCAGGAACAGGTGATCGACCACGTCCTGGACGGCGGCGACGCGTTGGTGCTGATGCCAACCGGCGGCGGCAAGTCGGTGTGCTACCAGATCCCCGCTTTGTGCCGGCATGGCACCGCCATCGTGATCTCGCCGCTGATCGCGCTGATGGACGATCAGGTCGCCGCCCTGCGCCAGCTCGGCGTCTCCGCCGGCGCGCTGCATTCCGAACTGGAGCCCGACGAGCATCGCCGGGTCGGCCGCGAACTCGATGCCGGCATGCTCGACTTGCTCTACGTCTCGCCCGAGCGCCTGCTCTCCCCCGGCACGCTGGAGCGGCTGCAGCGCCAGGAAATCGCGCTGGTGGCGATCGACGAGGCGCATTGCGTCAGCCAGTGGGGCCACGAATTCCGCCCGGAATACCGCGACCTCGCGCAACTGGCCCGGCTATTCCCCGGCGTGCCGCGCCTGGCGCTGACCGCGACGGCCGATCCGCGCACCAGGCTGGATATTCTCGCCGCCCTGGACATGCGCGACGCCCGCGTGTTCGCCGCCAGCTTCCATCGCCCAAATCTGCAAATCGGTGCCGAGGCCAAGGCCGGCGAAACCCAGCAACTCCTGGCCCTGCTCAAGCGCCACAAGGGCGAGGCCGGCATCGTCTATTGCGGCAGCCGCGCCAAGACCGAGCGCATGGCCGAGTCGCTGAATGCCAAGGCGATTCCCGCCGTCGCCTTCCACGCCGGGCTCAACCCGCAGATCAAGCGCGCGGCGGCGGCGCGGTTCCGCTCCGGCGAGGCCGTCGTGGTGGTTGCCACCATCGCCTTCGGCATGGGCATCGACCGGCCCGACGTCCGCTTCGTCGCCCATCTCGACATGCCCGACAGCCCGGAATCCTACTACCAGCAGATCGGCCGCGCCGGCCGCGACGGCGACCCCGCCGAGACCCTGCTGCTCTACGGCGGCGAGGACATCGCCCGCGCCCGCTACTGGCTGAATTCCTCCGCCGCCCCCGAGGAACAGAAACGCGCCATGCGGGCGCGGCTCGAAGCGATGATCTCGTTGACCGAAACCACGGAATGCCGCACCCGCCAGTTGCTGGCCTGTTTCGGCGAGGATCTGCCCGCCCCCTGCGGCCATTGCGACAATTGTCAAAGCCCGGTCGGTCTGTTCGACGGCACGATCGACGCGCAGAAGGCACTGTCGGCGGTCTACCGCACTGGCCAGCGCTTCGGCGCCCTGCATGTGATCTCGGTGCTGCTGGGCAAGACCTCGGATGCCATCACCCGTTGGGGCCATGACGGGCTGCCAACCTTCGGCGTCGGCGCCGGCCGCACCGAGGCATTCTGGCGCGGCGTCATCCGCCAGTTGATCGCCCGCGGCGCGCTGAACGTCGATACCGGCGAGTTCGCTTCCCTGAGCCTGGTCGACGAAAAGGCCCGCCCGATCCTCAAGGGCCAGGAAGTGGTGATGCTGCGCGAGGACATCCTCACCACCCCGCGCCCGCGCGCCCGCGTCCAACGCGCCGCCGCTGCCCTGGCCGCCACCGGCTCCCCCGAAGCTGCCGGCCTGTTCGAGGCGCTGCGCCAATGGCGGGCCGCCGAGGCCAAGACCCAGGCGGTGCCGCCCTATGTCATCTTCCACGACACCACGCTGCGCGAACTCGCCGCCGTGCGCCCGCGCGCAATGGAGGAGCTGGGCGAGGTCAAGGGCGTCGGCGCCTCCAAGCTGGCGCGCTATGGCGAGGCCGTGCTGGCGGTGGTGATGGCGAACCAAGACTCGCAATAGCGCGCATTTTTGCGACGCAGGCGCTTGCCGGAATGGGCGGCCGAGGACTAGTGGTTGCTTACCTTTGCGTCGCCGTGGCGACTCGGGGGGCCGTCGATACGAAACCGCGTCCCGTGCGGGCGCCCGAAAAGGAATGCATCCGATGCTGCGCAAAACCGCTTTCGCTCTGGCCCTGGCTCTGCTGGCCGCCGTTGCAGTCCCCGTGTTGACCGCCGGCGATGCCGAGGCGCAGTCCAAGTGCAGCCGCGTCTACACCACCTCCGGCTGGATCACTCGCTGCTAGATCAGTCGCACAAAAATTCGATCAGGGCGCGGCCAGTGCCGCGTCCAACGCGGCGAGCCAGGCCGTCAGCCGGGCTTGGTTCACGCCGAAATCCGAGCGGCCGTAGATGCTGCGCGACCACAGAATCAGCCCGGACTCCGGCGTGACCTGGACCGTGATCAGGTCGGGATAGTTCAGTAGGGCGCTGCGGGCGACGAAATGCGCCTGTCGCGCCGCACCGGCATCGCCATGCGCGAAGGTCCGCTCCTGGGCCAGGGCGACGGCGCGGATGCTGGTGAACAGCCGGTCGGGATCGGTGCGATAGGGCTGCGTGACCAGGTCAGGCGCCGGCGAAAACCCCGCAGGTGCTGCCAGCGCGGTGTTCGGCGTGGATGGCCGGACGAGTGCGGCGAAGTCGAGCGCCACTGGCGGGGCGAGCCCTTCGGCGCCAGTGCCGCGGCAGCCCGGCAGCAACAGCGCGAGTAACAACGGCAGCAGGCGCTTCATGGCGCGCTCACCGCCGGCAGGCGCAGCCGGATCACCCCACGGGCTTCGGCGGCCGGTACCGGCTTGCCCTTGCGCAGCACCTCGACCCGCCCATCCCCGGCCAGGCGCAGCGCCATGCGCCTTACCGCCGAGAGGTGGCGGTGCCAGGCCTCGGGGGCGCGGTCTTCTGGTTGCGTGGCGGCCTGGAAGGCGCGGGCGACCTGGACCGGATCGACCGAGGCGGGAGCCTGCTCGCGCAGGTGGGTCAACAGGAAGTCTTCGAGCAAGGTGGTATTCACCCGGTCTCTATGGGCCGTCCGGCCCGTCCGGCGCAAGCAGATCAGGCGGCGCGCTTGCCCAGGCGTTGGCGGAACTGGTCCTCGGGCAGGGGTTGGCTGAATAGGTAGCCCTGGCCGTGGTCGCAGCCCATCGCGGTCAACAGGCTGCGTTGGGCTTCGGTTTCGATCCCTTCGGCGACCACGCCGAGGCCGAGGGCATGGCTGGTGTCGACAATGGCCTGGACGATGGCGACGTCCTCGGCATCGTCCGGCAAGGTGCGGACCAGGGCGCGATCGAGCTTGATCTGTTCCAGCGGCAGACGCTTGAGCATCGCCAGGCTGGCGACGCCGGAGCCGAAATCATCAAGCGTGATGCCGACGCCGAGGTCGCGGATGGCCGACAGGGCCAGCAGGGTGTCGAGGTTGTCGTCCATCAGGATCGCCTCGGACAGTTCGATTTCCAGCCGTTCGGGCTCGAGCCCCGAAGCGTCCAGCGATTCGCCGATCTGGCGCAGCAGCTCCTGGTCCTGAAGCTGGCGCGCCGAGACGTTGACCGAGACACGGATGGCCGGGGCCCAGCCCGTGGCGGCGATACAGGCGGCACGCATGACCCAGGCGCCGATATCGGTGATCAGGCCGGATTGCTCGGCCACCGGGATGAACGAGCCGGCGGCCATCAGCCCGCGCTTGCGATGCGGCCAGCGGATCAACGCCTCGCCACCGACGATGGTTCCGCTGCGCAAGGCGATACGGGGCTGATAAAACAGGATAAACCCCTCGTGCTCGGTGGCCTCGGTCAGGTCGCGCCGGAGCCGGCGGAGATGGGCCCGCTCGGCATGGGACTCGCTCGGCGGTGGTGGGACGCGCCGGCTGCGCCCGTTGGGAGGCAGATCGTGGTATGGAACAGAACGCATGATAGTCTCACAAAATAGGATAATCTCAATTTAAGCTCCATTCCTTGATGGTTCCTTTCGCTGCGTATCTTTTTTGTTCAGCCCCGCATGGCCTGCAAAAGGCGGCGTTCATCCTGCCTTAAGCCCGGCAGGTGAGAGTGGTCCGGTACGACGAGGCCGAGCATGACCAGCGATGACGCCCTCCCTGACCGGTGCGTTCTGAAGCACCAGGTTTTCACCATGCTTGGCACCGTCAGTTTTCGCCGGGCCCGGGCCGATGGCACGCCGGTGATGGTGGTGACCCTGGGCGAACGCGAGGCGATCGTGCCGTTGCGGGCGTTGCAACGGGAATTCGGCATCGGCGATGACAGCCCGGACGGGCGGATGCTGGGGCTGATCGCCGAGAGCCTTGACTACGTCTGTGGTCTCAGCCTGGGCGACCGGCTGCCCAGCGAGGTGCTGAGCGGGCAGGCCAGTTGGGAGCCGACGGCCGAGCATCGCAAGCGCGCCTTCAGCATCGTCAAGTTGCAGCTGCTGTCGTGGATCGATCCCGATGCCGCCGATCCGGCCAAGGGCGATCCGATTGCGCGATTGGAGACCGAGCCGGCGTTGCGCCAGCAGGTTCAACTGGCGTTCGAGCGTGCCGCCACCGAGCTTGGCCTCGCGAGCAAGGATGCCGTGGTGGCGTTGGTCGAGGCGTTGGCCGGTGAGCTGGCGTACATCGAGGCGTTGCGCGACCGGCTGTTGCGGGTGGTGCAGATGATGACGGGGCGGCTTGAGCGGATCGTGGCGACGCAGCGCGGCGATAGCCAGCGCCAGGAGACGCTGAACCGGGTGTTACGGCTGGCCCATACCGCGCGCGAGCAGTTCGTGGCCCGTTTTGACGAGGTGGCGGTGCAGACCGGGGAGGTGATGAATTCGCTGCGCAACATGGAAGGCCAGCAGGCGTTCATCCGGTCCAACCGGGACCAGCTGTATCGCGCCCAGCGGGCCTGGCAGCCGATCCTGGACGGGTGGAGCGATGCCGAACGGGGCGAGGATGTGCAGTGGGATTTGATCTCGCGCACCTATCAGTTCCTGGCGCCGCGCTATATGCCGGTCACCGAGTGGACGTCGGCGGCGTCGCCGGGGCGCAGTTCGCGCACTGCGCCGGTGCCGGTGCAGTCGATGTCGTGGTAGGCAGTTGAGCGGGGGCGATGGTGTTTTCTCCTTTTGGGTTGTTGGCCGGGCGGTTGGTGCCGCTGGTAGCGGGGGGTGATGACGGGTCGCATGATGTCGGGCATCTGGCCCGGGTGTGGGCCAATGCGCGGGTGATCCTTGCTGTCGAGGGTGGGGATGGCGAGGTGCTGGCGGCTTCGGTGCTGTTGCATGATTGCGTGCATGTCGAGAAGTCGTCGCCGCTGCGCAGCCAGGCGTCGCGGTTGGCGGCGGAACGGGGGCGGGGGATCCTGGGCGAGATGGGCTGGGAGCGGTCGCGGATCGAGGCGGTGGCGCACGCGATCGAGGCGCATAGTTTTTCGGCGGGGATTGCGCCGGTGACGGTGGAGGCACGGATCCTTCAGGATGCCGATCGGCTGGAGGCGATCGGGGCGATTGGGGTGGCGCGGTGTTTCTATACGGCGGGGCGGATGGGTTCGGCGTTGTATGACCGGGACGATCCCCGGGGGGAGCGGCGGGGGTATGACGACCGGGCGTTTGCGATCGACCATTTCCGCACCAAGCTGTTGACGCTGGAGGGCGGGTTCCAGACGGCGACGGGGGCACGGTTGGCGCGGGAGCGGACGCAGTTTTTGGCGGATTTTTTGGCGGCGTTCGAGGGCGAGATCGGGCTGGCGCCGGGATAGGCTGGCAGGATCAGGCCGGCAGGTTTTCCATCGCGGCGAGGACGGCTTCGGTCAGGGCCAGGGTGCCGAGGGTTCCGCCGGTTTCCATCGGGCGGGCGCCGGCGGCCAGGGCGGTGTCGATGGCGGCGCGGACCAGGGCGCCGGCGCGTGCCGCTTCGGGCAGAGCGTGTTTCTCGGCCAGCCATTCCAGCATCATCGCGCCTGAGAGGAACATCGCCACCGGGTTGGCGCGGCCTTGGCCGGCGATGTCCGGGGCGGTGCCGTGGCAGGGTTGGAAGACGGCGTGGCTGTCGCCGATATCGGCCGAGGGGGCGAAGCCGAGGCCGCCCATGAGGCCGGCGCCGAGATCGGAGAGGATGTCGCCGAACATGTTTTCGGTGACCAGGACATCGAGATCCCACGGGCGGCGGAGCATGAACAGGGCCATGGCGTCGACATAGGCGCATTCATTGCCGAGGCCCGGGTTCAGGGCGGCGCGTTCGTGGAAGATCTTGCGGAAGAAGGCGAAGCTGGTGAAGACATTGGCCTTGTCGACACAGGTGACCACGCCGGGCCGGCCCTGGCGCTTGCGGGTGGCGGCGAGGGCGAAGGAGAAGTCGAACAGGCGCTCGCTGACGCCGCGGGTGATCAGCATGGTGTCGCGGGCTTCGCGGTCGTCGGTGATGGTGCCTTTGCCGCGGGAGGCGAAGAGGCCCTCGGTGCTTTCGCGGATCAGGACGAAATCGATGGTGGCGGCGCGGGGATCGGCGAGGACCGGGGTCATGCCGGGGAGGACGCGGACGGGGCGCAGGCCGGCATAGAGGCCGAGGTCGAAGCGGAGGTCGAGCTGGGGGGCGATCTCGGTGCCGTCGGGGTAGCGGATGCTGGGCAGGCCCATGGCGCCGAGCAGGATGGCGTCGGCGCGGCGGGCGGTGGCCATGGTGTCGGGCGGCAGGGCGGTGCCGGTGTCCTTGTAGGTCATGGCGCCGGCGGGCTTCTCGTCCCAGTCCAGGCCGAAACCGCCGCAGCGCGCGGCTGCGGCGGTGAGCAGGCGCAGGCAGGGGGCCATGACTTCGTGGCCGATGCCGTCGCCGGGGAGGACGGCGATATGGAAGCGCTGGTTGGACTGCATGTTCATGTCTTTCAGAAGCCGCCGCCGGCATCCAGCCAGGCTTGTTCGGCCGGGGTGGTGGTTCGGCCGAGGGCGGCGTTTCGGTGCGGGAAGCGGTTGAATTCGCGGATCACGTCGCGGTGCTTGTGGGCGTAGAGGACGACGTTTTCGCGCCAGGTGGATGGGGGAAGGGATTCGAAGAGGCGGATGGAATCGTCCTGGTCTTCGGGGGATTCCGAGTGTTCGAAGGGCAGATAGAGGAAGACGCGTTGGACCGGGGTGAGGCGGTCTTCGGCGCCGTTGGCGATGGCGGCGCGGGCGATGCGGCGGGCGTATGCGTCGCCGGCGAAGGCGAGGTGGGAGTTGCGGTGGATGTTGCGGGCGAATTGGTCGAGCAGGAGGAGGAGGGCCAGGGTGCCGTCAGGGGTTGCGGTCCAGGCGTCGAGGGTGCCGTCCTGGGCGGCCTGGAGGGCGGTGGCGAAGCGGGTGCGGATTTCGGTGTCGAAGGCGTCGCTTTTCTTGAACCATGGGTCGGCGCGCCAGAGGGCGGGGTCCCCCTGGAACCAGAAATCGAGGATGGCGGCGGCGGTGTTGCGGTATGGCATGGCGGGACTCCCTGCGGGTGGATGCCATGGCCGGGCGGGATTTGCACGCGGTGGCTTATATATTACGTTTACGTAACAAATAGGGCGTGCGTCTGCCTGGGGCGGGGAGGGGCGAAAAAAGCGAAAAAGCACTTGGGACGCGCGGAGGGGGGGGCAAGGCGGGGCAGGGGTGGGCCTGATCCGGCGCAGGGCGGTTGCCGGTGGACGGGCAGGGGAACGGGGGATGCGCGGTTGGCGCTGACGCGGGGCCGGCTCACGCGCTGGCGCGGCTGGTGGCGGCGCGACGGCGCGGATGTGGCGCGCGGGGGCTCCGCGGGTGTGGCGGCGGGCGGAGGGGTGCCGGCGCGGAGGGTGGCGAAGAGGTTGTCCAGGCTTTCGCCGATGCGGCGCAGGTGGTCCAGCAGCGGTTGCAGGAGGGCTGCGAGGAGCGGGTGCAGGGCGGCGAAGCTGGTCAGGATTGCACATAGCTCCGCCGCGAAGCTGCCTGGGGCCGCTTTGGGGGGGAGGGGGGTGCTGTTTTCCATCCGCACATTATGTACTAACTAACTGGTCGGTGCAAATGTTTTTCTGGCGGTGCCGTGATTTTTTTTGAAGGCGGTTGTCCCCGGGGCCTGGAACCGCGCGGCTGGCCGGGGGGGCCAGGCGCAAGTGATTGAAAGTTTTTGCTTCTTTTTTTAAAAAGAAGCGCTTGTTCTTTTTTGAAAAAAAGAACCAAAAAACTTTCATCCGTTTGGATGGGTGCTAACGGAGTTGGGTGCCGAAGCGGTCATTGGCGAAGGGCCAGTAGATGATGGCGGCGCGGCCGATCAGGTTGGCGAGGGGGATGTAGCGGATGCGGGCGTCCAGGCGGCTGTCTTCGCTGTTGTCCATGTTGTCGCCGATGACGAAGACATGGCCGGGGGGGACGAGGAATTCCGGGGTGTTGTTGGCGAGGCCTTGGTTGGTGCGTTTGATCACGGTGTAGGTCGGGCCGTCTGGCAGGGTGAGGATACGCTGGTCGGGGTCTGAGGGGTCCGGGGTGTTGGGCACCGGGGTGCCGTTCAGGAGCAGGGTGCCGTTGACCATGCGGATGCGGTCGCCGCCGAGGCCGATGACGCGCTTGATGTAGTCGGCGGGGGTTGGGGCGTCGGGGTCGCGGGTGAAGACGATGATCTCGCCGCGTTGGACCGGGTTGGTGTCGTACCAGCCGGTCTGGACGACGAAGCGGTCGCCGATGCGCAGGGTGGGGCGCATCGAGGCGCTGGGGATGTAGAAGCTGCGCCAGGTGACGGGGGTGATGGGGAGGAAGGCGAGGGCGATGTTCAGGGCGAGGACCGCGGCGAAGGCTTTGAGGCGGCGGGGCCAGGGGATGGGCGAGGGGGTGCGGGCGAGGCGCCAGGCGTCGGCGGCGACGGCGAGGGATGCGGCGAGGACCAGGACCATCCAGGCGGCGGCGAGGGTGAGATGGGTGGGGGTGACGGTTTCGCTGGCCATCAGGATGGCGAGGAGGGCCTGGCAGATCAGCGAGAGGGCGGCGATGAGCAGGGCGCGGGGGAGGGCGCCGACGAGGGCGTGGCCGAGGCCGGGGAAGGGCAGGGAGAGGAGGGTGGCGGTCCAGCGGAGCATTTAGGTTTGAAGCAAGGATTCTTCTTTTTCTGAAGAAAAAGAAACAAAAAGACTTTTATTCGTTTGGGCGCGTTGGTGGAGGCGAGGCCCGGTTCCAATGGATAAAAGTTTTTTGGTTCTTTTTTTCAAAAAAGAACTTTTGCTTGCTTTGGTCATGCCAGGGCGCGGGCGATGAGTTGCACGGAGTGGATGGCGGGGCGGCCGGCGAGGTCGGCGATTTGGTGGCGGCAGGAGGTGCCGTCGGCGACGATGACGTCGTGGGGGGCGGCGGCGCGGATGGCGGGGAGGAGGGTGGCTTCGGCCATGGCTTTTGAGGCGGCTTGGGTTTCGGACTGGTAGCCGAAATTGCCGGCCATGCCGCAGCAGGAGGAGGCGATGGGTTTGACGGTGAGGTCGGGGATGGCGCGCAGGGCGGCGAGGCCGGGGAGGAAGGCGCCGAAGCTTTTGGCGTGGCAGTGGCCGTGGACGTGGGCCGTGAGCTTGAGGGGGGTGAGGGGGAGTTTGGTGGCGTGTTGGGCGAGGAATTCGCCGAGGAGGATTGCGCGGCTGGCGAGGTTTTCGGCGGCCTGGCCGGGGAGGAGGGATTGGAACTCGTCTTTGAGGGTGAAGAGGCAGGAGGGCTCTAGGCCGATGACGGGGCGGGTGCCGGCGAGGGCGGCGAGGGTCCGGGCGGCTTCGGCGCGGGCGCGGTCGATCATGCCGGCGGCGAGGTAGGTTCGGCCGCAGCAGAGGTTTTTGGGGCCGGCGGCGGCGATCTCGACTTTGAGGTTGAGGGCGCGGAGGACTTTCACCGTGGCGCGGAGGATTTCGGGTTCGAAATGGCGATTGAAGGTGTCGGCGAGGAGGAGGACGTCGCCGTTGGCGTCTGCTTCGTCGTTGCGGAAGGGGTTTGGTTGGAATTCGGGCAGGTCGCGGGATGAGGCGAAGCCGATTTTTTCGGTGAGGCTGCGCAGGAGGGGGAGCTTGTTGCGCAGGTTGGCGAGGGCGGGGAGGCGGCTGGCCCAGGGGGCGAGGCGGGGGAGGCTGGCCACGAGTTTGTCGCGCAGGGGGATGCCGTGTTTTTCGGCGCGGGCGGCTTGGACTTCGATTTTCATTTTCGCCATGTCGACGCCGGTGGGGCATTCGCGGCGGCAGGCTTTGCAGGAGACGCAGAGTTTCATTGCGTCGTTGAGGTCTTCGCCGGTGAGGGCGTCGGGGCCGAGTTGGCCGGTGAGGGTCAGGCGGAGGGTGTTGGCGCGGCCGCGGGTGACGTGTTGTTCGTCGTTGGTGACGCGGAAGCTGGGGCACATGACGCCGGCGTCGAAGCTGCGGCAGGTGCCGTTGTTGTTGCACATCTCGACGGCGCCGAGCATGCCGCCTAGGGGGCCGGGGTGGGCGGACCAGTCGAGTTTGGGGGTGAAGTTGGGGATCGCGGCGTAGCCGGGGGGGTAGCGCAGGAGGGTGCGGTCGTCCATGCGCGGGGGGTCGACGATGCGGTTGGGGTTGAGCATGGCGGTGGGGTCGAAGAGGTGTTTGACGCGGGTGAAGGCGGCGACGATGCGGGGGCCGAACATCGGAGTGTGGAATTCGGAGCGGACGATGCCGTCGCCGTGTTCGCCGGAGTGGGAGCCTTTGTACTCGCGGACGAGGGCGAAACATTCTTCGGCGATGGCGCGCATTCTGGTGACGTCGGTGCCGTCTTTCATGTTGAGGACGGGGCGGACGTGGAGGCAGCCGACGGAGGCGTGGGCGTACCAGGTGCCTTTGGTGTTGTGTTTGGCGAAGACGTCGTTGAGGCGTTCGGTGTAGTCGGCGAGGTCGGCGAGGGGGACGGCGCAGTCTTCGATGAAGGAGACGGGTTTTCCGTCGCCTTTCATGGACATCATGATGTTGAGGCCGGCTTCGCGGACGCTGGCGATGTCGGCCTGGAAGCTGGGGTCGGTGGCGCGGACGACGGCGGAGGGGTAGCCGAGGTCGGCCATCATGGTGTCGAGATCAGCGAGTTTGGCCAGGAGGGGGGCGTCTTCGTGGCCGTGGAATTCGACGATGAGGATGGAGTCGGGTTCGCCGATCAGCATGCGGTCGATGGTGGGGCGGTAGATCGGGATGGCGCGGCCGAGGTCGATCATGGTGCGGTCGACGAGTTCGACGGCTTCGGGGTCGAGAGTCACCAGGTGCTGGCTTGCCGCCATCGCGGCACGAAAATTGGGGAATTGGCAGATGCCTAGGACTTTTCTCGGTTTTATTGGGTGCAGGGTGAGTTCCAGGGCGGTGGAGAAGGCGAGGGTTCCTTCGCTGCCGACGAGGAGGCGGGCGAGGTTGTCCCGGCGTTCGGCGCGGGCGGTGGGGGTGAGGGATTCGATGTTGTAGCCGCCGACGCGGCGGAGCTCCTTGGGGAAGCGGGCGGCGATTTCTTCGGCTTCGGCGGCGCCGAGGGCGCGCAGGTCTTGGATGAGGGCGGCGATGGCCGGTGGGAGATCGGCGCCGAGGTTGTCGGGGAGGTGGGTGAAGCGGTGGGCGGTGCCGTTGGCGAGGATTGCGTCGATGGCGGTGACGTTGTCGGCCATGAGGCCGTAGCGGATGGATTTGCTGCCGCAGGAGTTGTTGCCGGCCATGCCGCCGATGGTGCAGCGGGCGTGGGTGGAGGGGTCGACGGGGAAGAAGAGGTTGTGGGGTTTGAGGGCGGCGTTGAGGTGGCCGAGGACGAGGCCTGGCTGGACGAGGGCGGTGCGGGTTTCGGGGTTGATGTCGAGGATGCGCTTGAGGTGTTTGGAGCAGTCGATGACGAGGGCGCGGTTGACGGTCTGGCCGCATTGGCTGGTGCCGCCGCCGCGGGGGAGGATGGGGATGCCGGCTTCGCGGGCGATGGTGAGGGCGGCTTGGACGTCGGCGATGGTTTTTGGGACGAGGATTCCGATGGGGGTGATTTGGTAGATCGAGGCGTCGGTGGCGTATCGGCCGCGGTCGGCTTGGGAGAACAGGACCTCGCCCTCGGTTTCGCGGCGGAGGCGGGCGGCGAGGGTGGAGGTGGCGAAGGGGGCGTTCATGGGCGAGGATAGGCGCGGATGCGATGGATTTGGCAAGGAGGTTGGCGATGACCCTGGCACCGTTCTTGGACGCTTCATTGGCGATACAGCTGCATGGGTTGGGGGCGGTGGCGGCGTTTGTGCTGGGGATCGTGCAGTTCGTGGCGCCTAAGGGGACGGTGGGGCATCGGCTGTTGGGGCGGGTGTGGGTGGTGATCATGGTGGGGGTGGCGCTGTCGAGCTTTGCCATCACCGAGGTGGCGGGGCCCGGCCGGTTTTCCTGGATCCATGGGTTGTCGGTGTTCACGCTGGTGATGTTGCCGGTGGGGGTTTGGGCGGCGCGGACGGGGCGGATTTCGCTGCATCACCGGGTGATGCAGGGGGTGTATGTGGGCGGGCTGATCGTGGCCGGGGCGTTTACGTTTGTGCCGCCGCGGGTGATTGGGCGGATGGTGTTTGGCGGGTAGCGCCTGGCGGCGCGGCGGGGCATGGTGCGGTGCTGCGAGGAGAGTTTTATGGCGTATTTCCAGACTAAGCCGGCGGCCGGGCGGCATTTTTTGCAGATCCCTGGGCCGACGAATGTGCCGGACCGGGTGCTGCGGGCGATGGACAATCCGACGATGGATCATCGCGGGCCGGATTTCGGGGTTTTTGGCGCGCGGGTGCTGGGGCGGGTGAAGCAGGTGTTCCAGACTTCGGGGCATGTGGTGATCTATCCGGCGAGCGGGACCGGGGCTTGGGAGGCGGCGTTGGTCAATACGTTGTCGCCTGGGGATGCCGTGCTGATGTGCCGGACTGGGTGGTTTGCGCATTTGTGGCAGGAGATGGCGGAGCGGTTGGGGCTGGTGCCGGTGTTTGTTGAGACGGACTGGCGGCGCGGGGCGGATGTTGAGGGGATTGGCGCAGCGCTGGTGAAGGATACGGCGCACCGGATTAAAGCGGTTTGTGTTGTGCACAACGAGACTTCGACGGGGTGTGCGAGCCGGATCGATGAGGTTCGCGCGGTGATGGATGCGGCCAAGCATCCGGCGTTGTTGATGGTGGATACGATCTCATCGCTTGGGAGCATGGACTATAAGCACGATGCCTGGGGGGTGGATGTGACCATTGCGGGGTCGCAGAAGGGGCTGATGCTGCCGCCTGGGTTGTCGTTTAACGCGGTTTCGGCGAAGGCGCTGGCGGCGGCGGAGGGGGCGAAGTTGCCGCGGAGTTATTGGGATTGGCGGCCGATGTTGGCGGCGAATGTGACGGGGTATTTTCCTTTCACGCCGGCGACAAATCTTTTGTACGGGCTGGATACGGCGTGCGAGATGTTGCTGGAGGAGGGGTTGGACAACGTGTTCGCGCGGCATGACCGGTTTGCCGAGGCGACGCGCCGCGCGGTGCGGGCCTGGGGGCTGCAGGTGCAGTGTGCGGAGGCTCGGCATTATTCGAGCGCATTGACGGCGGTGCGGGTGCCGGAGGGGCATTCGGCCAATGCGCTTCGGGCGGTGATCCTGGAGCGGTTCAATATGTCGCTGGGCAATGGGCTGGGCCAGTTGAACGACCGGGTGTTCCGGATTGGGCATTTGGGCGATTTTGGCGAATTGTCGCTGGTGGGGGCGCTGGGCGGGATTGAGATGGGGCTGCGGGCGGCGGGCGTGCCGCATGCGCCGGATGGGGTGGCGGCGGCAATGAACTACCTGGCGGGGAATTAAGCGCGTTCTTTTTTGAAAAAAAGAACCAAAAAACTTTTATTCACTTGTTTTGTGGATGAAGTTTTTTTGCTTCTTTTTGTTCACAAAAAGAAGATTCTTACTTCCTGGCGTCGAACAGCCAGACGCGGGCTGGCAGGATAATCCAGTTGTCTTTGACCAGGGGGGCGAGCGTGGCGGCTATTGCGTCCGCGGCGCGGCTGCGTTCGGCGTCTGGGCGGTCGCGCAGGATGCGGGCGATCTGGCCCATATTGGTCATGCCGGCGGCGGTGCGGGCGAGGTCGTCGGTGGGGTAGCGCATGGTGAAGTCGAAGGCGCGGTGACGGACGGGGCTGTAGCCGGCGTCGTGCAGGATGCGTTGGACGCGGGCGGGGTTGCCGAAGGCGAATTGGCCGGGCTCGTCGGGGTCGGCGGGCGGTGGGGGCGCGATCACGGTGAGGGCGGCCTGGAGCGGGGTGTTGATCCAGGGGTTGTCTTCCAGCGCGGCCCAGGCGGCGAAGGCGAAGCGGGCGCCGGGTTTGAGGGCGCGGCGGAGGTTTGCGAAGGCGGCGACGGGGTTGCCGAAGAACATGACGCCGAAGCGGGAGAAGAGGAGGTCGGCGGGGGCGCCTTCAAGGGTCCAGGTGAGGGCGTCGGCCAGTTCGAGGCGGGCGTTGGGCGTGTCGGCGAGGCGGGTGCGGGCGGCGTCCAGGATGACGGCGGAGACGTCCAGGCCGATGACTTCGCCGGTTGGGGTGCCCGGGGACGTGACAGCGTTCGCCAGCGCGAGGGTGGTGCCGCCGGCGCCGCAGCCGACATCGACAACGCGCATGCCTGGGGTGGGGGTGGACCATTGGAGGAGGGCGTCCAGGACGGGGGCGAGGCCGCGTTCGGTGCGGGCTTCGTTGGCGGCCCATTGGGCGCCCATCTGGCCGTTCCAGGCTTCGACCTGACGGGCGTGGCGGGTGGCGGCGTCGGTCATGGGGTGCGGCCTTGGTGTGTCATGGCTTCTTACCCGGTGGCGATGCGTTGCAGAAGCCGGGCGATGATTTCTTCGCCGGCGTCTTCCTGGACGAAATGGCCGGCGCGTTCGATGGCATCGAAGGTGGCGCCTGGGATTTGGGTGGCCCAGGCGCGGCCCCAGTCGGCGGTGAAGACGCGGTCGGCGGTGCCGAACATGAGGTGGACCGGGGTTCGCCAGGCGGTCAGGGCGGCGAAGGCGCGGGCTTGGGCCGCGGCGGCGCCGGCTTCGGGTTCGGCGAAGGGGATGCAGTAGGGGAAGCGGCGGGCGCCGGCCTTGGCGGCGGGGTTGTTGGCGTAAGGGGCTTCGTAGGCGTGGCGGATGGCGGCGGGGTCGCCTTCGCGGCGGGCGCGGGCGCGTTCGACAATGGCGCCGCAGGGCAGGTCGCCGCGGGTCCAGGCGAGCCACATCGGGTTGGTGGCGGCTTCGCGCCAAGCGCGGATGCCGGGGCCGTATTCGAAGCCGTCATGGTGCAGCCAGGTGTTCATGATCACCAGCCGGGCGAAGCGCTGGGGCATGGCGACGGCGTTGATCAGGCCGGTGGGACCGCCCCAATCCTGGACAAAGAGGGTGATGCGCTGGAGCTCGAGGCGCTCGATCACGCCGCGGAGGCGATCGACGTGGCGGGCGATGGTGTACCAGGCGTCGTCGGTGACCTTGTCGCTGCGGCCGAAGCCGATGTGGTCGGGCGCGATGCAGCGGTAACCGGCGGCGAGCAAGGGCGGGATCATCTTGCGGTTGAGGTAGGCCCAGGTGGGCTCACCGTGCAGCAACAGGGCGACGGGGGCGTTGGGGGGGCCTTCGTCGATGTAGTGGGAGCGCAGGCCGTCCCATTCCACATAGCGCGGCGTGTACGGCCAGTCCGGAAGGTCGACGAAGGCGCTGTCGGGGGTGCGGAAGAATGGCGGCGGGGTGCTCATAGGGCGGCGGCTTTTTCGCGCAGGACGTATTTCTGCATCTTGCCGGTGCTGGTTTTGGGCAGAGGGCCGAAGACGACGGTCTTGGGGACTTTGAAGCGGGCGAGGTTGGCGCGGCAGAAGGCGATGAGGTCTTCGGCGGTGGCGGTGGCGTCGGGTTTGAGGGTGACGAAGGCGCAGGGGGTTTCGCCCCAGGTTTCGTCGGGGCGGCCGACGACGGCGGCTTCGAGGATGGCGGGGTGTTGGTAGAGGACGTCCTCGACTTCGATGGTGGAGATGTTTTCGCCGCCGGAGATGATGATGTCCTTGGAGCGGTCTTTCAGCTCGATGTAGCCGTCCGGGTGCCAGACGCCGAGGTCGCCAGTGTGGAACCAGCCGCCTTCGAAGGCTTCGTCGGTGGCTTTGGGGTTCTTGAGGTAGCCCTTCATGACCGGGTTTCCGCGCATGAAGACCTCGCCCATGGTGATGCCGTCCCTTGCCATGGGGGCGAGGGTGCGGGCGTCGGCGACCATGAGGCCTTCCAGGGAGTGGTAGCGGACGCCCTGGCGGGCCTTGATGCGGGACTGGTCGGCTTCGGGCAGCGCGTTCCATTCGTCCTGCCAGGCGCAGACGGTGACGGGGCCGTAGACTTCGGTCAGGCCGTAGACATGGGTGATGTGGAAGCCGCGGCGTTCGATGCCGGCGATGACGGCGGCCGGGGGCGGGGCGCCGGCGGTCATGAATTCGACGGTGCGGGGGAGTTTGGGGAAGGCGGCGTCGGGGACGTGGATCAGCATGTTGGCGATGATCGGGGCGCCGCACATGTGGGTGACGCCATGGGTGGTGATGGCGTCCAGCACGGCGGTGGGTTCGACGCGGCGCAGGCAGACATGGGTGCCGGCCATGGCGGTGATGGTCCAGGGGAAGCACCAGCCGTTGCAATGGAACATCGGCAGGGTCCAGAGATAGACGGGGTGGGCGGGCATGGCCCAGGTCAGGACGTTCGAGGTGGCGTTCAGGTAGGCGCCGCGGTGGTGGTAGACGACGCCCTTGGGGTTGCCGGTGGTGCCGGAGGTGTAGTTCAGCGCGATGGCGTCCCATTCGTCGTCCGGCAGGGTGATGGGGTAGGCGGGGTCGCCGGCGGCGAGGAGGGACTCGTATTCCAGGGTGCCTTGGCGGGCGCCGGGGGGGGCGAGGTCGTCGATCACGTCGATGACGATGGGGCGCTTGTCGGCGGGGATCAGGGCGAGGGCGGCTTGGATGGTGGCGGCGAACTCGCGGTCGGTCAGGAGGATTTTCGCCTCGCCGTGCTGGAGGATGAAGGCGATGGTGGCGGCGTCCAGGCGGATGTTCAGCGCGTTGAGGATGGCGCCGGTCATCGGCACGGCGAAATGGGCCTCGAACATCTCGGGGATGTTGGGCAGCATGGCGGCGACAGTGTCGCCCTTGGTGATGCCGAGTTTGGCGAGTGCGCTGGCCAGGCGGCGGCAGCGCTCGCCGGTCTGGCCCCAGGTGATGCGGCGGGTGCCATGGATCACGGCGATGCGGTTCGGGTGGACGGCTTCGGTGCGCGACAGGTAGCTCAGCGGGGATAGCGGCGCGTGGTTGGCGGCGTTCTTCGGCAGGTCGTAGTCGCTGGCGGACATGCGGCGTTTCCTGTGCGCGGCCGGTCGGCCGGCGGCTTTGGCGCCAGGGTAGCGCCAGAGGGCGGCCCGGGGGAAGTTTGGCCCGTGGGTGAGGTGCGGGGGGCGGCATGTCGGCAAGGTCCGGCGCGGCGGATGAAATTCGTCGCGGAGTGTAACCGGCACATTGGCGGCCCGGTCTCGGTGACGTATCGTGTTTTTCATTATCTTGCGTGGCATTATGGGTATGCCGCCGATGGACGGCCGCTTCTGGGCGGTTGACGGGGTGGCCGGAGCGGTACGAGGTTTTTTTGAGTGGTCGGATAATGGCAATCGGCGCGGCGAGCCGCACAGGACTTGAGCGATGACGGCACGAATCCTGATTGTGGATGATGTGGCGGCGAATGTGCGGCTGTTGGAGGCGCGACTTTCGGCCGAATACTATCAGGTGGCGACGGCGCAGGACGGGCATGATGCGTTGCACCTGGCGCGGACGTGGCAGCCCGACCTGATCCTGCTCGATGTGATGATGCCGGACATGGATGGATTTGAGACCTGTCGCGAGCTGAAGCGCGACCCGGTGACGCGGCATATTCCGGTGGTGATGGTCACGACCCTGGATCAGAACGAGGAGCGGGTGCGCGGTCTGGAGGCCGGGGCGGATGATTTCCTGACCAAGCCGGTCGACTTCGTCACCCTGTTGGCGCGGACGCGCTCGCTGGTGCGGCTGAAGCGGCTGTTGGATGAGTGGCGGGTGCGCGGCGAGACGGCGCATGCGCTGGGGCTTGGCGCGGATACGCTGGCGCTGCCGTCGGTGGCGGGTGCGCGGGCGCTGGTGGTCGATGATTGGGATGAGTCGGCCGCCGCGGTGCAGGATGCGTTGCAGCAGGAAGGGGTGCTGGCCGGGCGGGCCAGCGGCGAGGCCGAGATGCTGGCGCTGACCCAGGCGATCCAGTTCGACCTGGTGGTGATCAGCCTGTCGATGGTGGCCGATGACCCGCTGCGGCTGGCGTCGCGGTTGCGGGCTGGCGAGGCGACGCAGGCGATCCCGATGCTGGTGATCGCCGAGCCGGAGCAGCGCGACCTGGTGCTGCGCGGGTTTGATCTCGGCGCCAATGACTGGCTGTTGCGGCCGCTGGATGCGCTGGAGCTGCGGGCGCGGGCGCGCAACCAGATCCGGCGCAAGTTCTACCAGGACCGGCTGCGCAGCGATTTGGGCCATGCGCTGGAGCTGGCGCTGACCGATCCGCTGACCGGGTTCTACAACCAGCGCTATCTGTCGCGGCATTTGCATAGTCTGCTGGCGTCGGGGCAGCCGCACGGGCTGGCGGTGCTGATGCTGGATGTCGATCATTTCAAGACGATCAATGACCAGTGGGGGCATCAGGTGGGCGATGCGGCGCTGACGTTGATTGCGCAGACGCTGCGGGGGCGGGTCCGGGTGTTCGACTCGATCGCGCGCTATGGCGGCGAGGAGTTTGTGGTGGTGATGCCGGGGACGGGCGAGCTTGATGCGTTGAGTGCCGCCGAGCGGCTGCGCGGCGCGATCGAGGAACTGCGTTTTGTGCCGGAGACCGGGCTGTCGCATCGCCTGACGGTCAGTGTGGGGGTGGCGTGCTGTGTTCCCGGGGCGAGCATGACGCCAGAGCGGCTGATCCAGGCGGCGGATCAGGCGCTGTACGCGGCCAAGCGGGCTGGGCGGAATCGGGTCGAGGTCGATCAGACGCTGGGGGTGTGAAGGCGGGGAATCAAAAAGGGCGCTCTCGCGCCCTTGTGATGGTCCCGCCGGGTTTGCCCGATCCTACTTGATCTTGGCTTCCTTGTAGGCGACGTGCTTGCGCGCGACGGGGTCGTACTTGCGCAGCTCCATCTTGCCGGTCTGGGCACGGGCGTTCTTCTTGGTGACGTAGAAATGCCCGGTATCCGCGCTGGATACGAGCTTGATCTGGATGGTGTTGGACTTGGCCATGGTGGAATGTCCCGAACGTGGAGCGGCGGCCGGTGCGGAGAAGGTGACCGGCGAGGCGGGCTAGTTACGCATCGCGGTCGTGCCCGTCAAGCCTGATCCTGTGCGGGGCAGGCCGGATTGGGGCAATACCGTCGGAGGTGGGGCGGCGGGGGCCGGAGCCGGGGGCAGGATTGCACTGGGCCGGCCGAGGGCCGAGCGCGGCGGCAGAGCGGGCATCAGGGCGGCGGCGTAGGCGGCGGGGCTGCGCACCAGTTCGCGGGCGGCCAGCAGGTCGAGGTCGCCACCCTCGGCGGCCGGGCAGATGGCGCGGATTTCCAGCACGGCGTACGGCGACAGCGGCGCGCGGGCGGTTCGGTGGCGTTCCAGCCCGCCCTGCAACGGCTGTTGGCCGCGCGCAAGGGTTGCCAGATTGCGCGCCAGGGCGTCCTGGCCGAGGCTGGTGCAGAGTTGCGGCACGACGCCGAGGCCCTGCAGCGGCCAGCCGCGCGGGGCGAGCAGCCGGCTCCAGGTCAGATAGAGTTCGCCGCCGTCGGGCAGCGGGGCGATGGTCTGGACCAGGCCCTTGCCCAGCGTGGTGCTGCCGATCACCACGGCGCGGCGATGGTCGGACAGGGCGGCGGCCAGCACCTCCGCGGCGCTGGCGCTGCGGCCGTCGACGATGACGATCACCGGCAGTCCCGGTGCCAGATCGCGGCCGCCATCGGCGCGGTATTCGACGGCGGCGGCCGGATCGCGCCCGGCAGTCGAGGCGACCACGCCGGCGGGTTGCAGCATGGCCGCCGCCGCTACCGCCTGGCGCAGCACGCCGCCACGATTGCCGCGCAGGTCGAGCACGACGGCGGCCGGCGGCGGGTTGGCGGCCATGCCCGCGATCAGTTCCTGGCCCAGCCGGGTGGCAGTGTTGTTGGCGAAGCTGGTGATCCGCAGCATCAGCAATTCTTCGCGCCGGCTGCTGGTGACGGTTTCCTGGGGCAGGGCCTCGCGGTTCAGGGTCACCGTCCGGGTGCCGTCGCGGCCGCGCAGCCCGAGAGTGACCATGGTGCCTTCGGGACCGGCGAGCAGGGCGCCGATCGATTGCAGGTCGGCCCCCTGGACCGGCTCGCCGTCGATCACCGCGATGCGCTCGCCGCGCTTGATGCCGGCCAGGGCGGCGGGGCTGCCGGGCTGGACGGCGTCGATCAGCGCCTGGCCGCCGCGCAGCACCGGCTTGATCCCGACGGTCGCACGGCCGACCCGGCGCGCCCGGTCGGCGGTGGTCTCGGCCGGCGTGGTGTAGCGCGAGTAGGGGTCGAGGTGGTTGAACAACTCGTCGAAGAAGGCGCGCAGGATGCCCTGCGTGCCTGCCCGGCGCACCGCTTCGGAGCCGTCCCAGGCGGCGCGCACCATTTGCCCGACCGCCTCGCCCCAGGCGGCGGCATTGTCGGGCGGCGGGGCCGGGCGGCTCATCAGCACGCGGCTCGGGCCGATCAGACGAAGGGTGCGGCTGTTGCGGTCGGTTTGCAGGTCCGGGGTCAGGCGGGCGTCCAGCGTGGTCAGGCCGCGCAGGCCCCACAGCGCCATTTGCGGGATCGGGATCGGCTCCAGCGTGCGCGGCGCCATGAACTCGAACGCGGTGCTGGTGACCTGGGCGACCAGCACCTGGCTCAAGGTAGGGGTGGCCGAAAACGGTTCAGCGCGGGCGGCGCGGTCAAACGACGCCAGAAGTCCCAGGATTACCAGCAGGACCCATGCATGATTCACCGAGGCCGCTGGCGCCCCCTGGTTTGCGTGGAGCGGACGAAGCGTCCGGCGGGACGGCTGTTGCCCTGCATGATCTGGAAGATCAATCCGCCAGTGACCGGGCTGGCCTCGGCCAGCCGCACCTCGACCTCCTGGGCCAGGCGGAAGATGAAGCCGCTGTTCCGGCCGGTCAGGGTGTGGGTCGCTTCGTCGTGCATCCAGAAATCGTCCGACAGCGAGGAAATCGGCACCAACCCGCTGGCGCCGTTATCCGCCACTGTGACGAAAAGCCCGAACCGGGTCACGCCGGAAATGCGCGCTGCGAACAGCGAACCCACCTTATCGGCCATGAAAGCGGCGAGATAGCGGTCAATGGCGTCGCGTTCGGCCAAAGCGGCGCGTCTTTCGGTCGCCGTGATGTGTTCGCAGGTGTCCGGGAGGCCTGGAATCTCGTCTTCGGCGAGCCCGCCCGCCCCGAGTCGCAGCCCAGTGATCAGCGCCCGGTGCACCAGCAGATCGGCGTAGCGGCGGATCGGGCTGGTGAAATGGGCATAGCGCGCCAAGGCTAGGCCGAAATGACCGATGTTTTCGATGTCGTAGGCGGCCTGGGACTGGCTGCGCAGCATCACCTCGTTGACCAGCGGGGCGTGTTCGGTGCCCGCGACTTTTTTCAGCACGCCCAGCAGGTCACGCGGATGCACCTGGTCGCCCGGCGGCAGCGAGATGTCGAAGCCGCGCAGGAAAATGCGCAAATTGGCCAGCTTCTCCTCGGTCGGCGGGGCGTGCACGCGATAGACGCAGGGGCGGTGCAGGCGTTCGAGTTCCTCGGCGGCGCAGACATTGGCCAGCACCATGAACTCCTCGATCAGCCGGTGGCTGTCCAGGCGCGGGCGCGGGGCGACGGAGGCGACTTTTCCGTCCTCGCCGAGCACCACCTTGCGTTCCGGCAGGTCAAGGTCGAGCGTGCCGCGGGCGAGGCGGGCGCCGAGCAGGGCGCGGAAAGCGGCGTAGAGCGGCGGGATTGGCAGGCCGAGCGTGTCATCGGCGTCGTGCGCCGCCTGGACCTGTTCGTAGGTCAGGCGGGCGGCGCTGCGCATCAGGCCACGGCCGAAGCGGTGCGAAACCTTGCCGCCATCGGCATCGACGCGCATCTCGACAAACAGGCAGCCGCGATCCTCGTGCGGGCGCAGGCTGCACCAGCCGTTGGACAGCGCCTCGGGCAGCATCGGCACCACGCGGTCGGGGAAATAGCAGGAATTGCCGCGGGTGCGGGCGGTGCGGTCGAGCGGCGCGCCCGGTTGCACATAATGCGCGACATCGGCGATGGCGACGATCAGGCGGAAGCCCGCCCCATCCCGCTCGGCGAACACCGCGTCATCGAAATCCCGTGCGTCCTCGCCGTCGATGGTGACCAGCGGCAGGTCGCGCAGGTCGTCGCGGCCCTGCGGCCCCACGCCGGTCGCCTTTTCGGCGTCGGCCAGCGCCTCGGCGGAAAACTCGGTCGGGATGTCGTGGGTGTGGATGACCACCAGGCTGACCGAGCGGGCATCGCCCATGGCTCCGAGCCGTTCGATCACCCGGGCGGATTTGAGGCCGTAGGGGCGGTCGCCGTGCGCCAAGGAGGTAGGCAGCGGGGCGGCCAGGACGATCTCGCCATCCTCGGCCCCGCCGGCTTCACCGATGGGCACCGCCCATTCCGCCTTGGCGCGCCGGTCGGTCGGGATGATACGGGATTCCGCACCGTCTTTGCCCGCGCGGAATACGCCGAGAATGCGGCCGGGGGCGTCGGTCAGGCGCTTCAGCGTGCGGCCTTCGTAGCGGCCCCGGCCAATCGGCTTGAGCTTGGCAAGAACCCGCTCGCCGGGAGCCAGCGCCGGACGGCCGCGCGGCTCCGGCGCCATCAGGATCATCGGCGGCGGGCCGTCGCCACGCCACTCCACCGGCTTTGCGACCGCATCGCCGTCGGCGTCGGTGCCGGTGATTTGGATCACCATGACATCGGGAAGCCGGCCGGTATGGGCGGGGGTGGGCGAAGTGAACCGGCGATGGCCGGCTGGCGCCACCTCGCCGCCGCCGGCCAGGTCCTTCAGCAACTGGCGCAGGGCCTTGCGGTGCTCGGGGCCGAGCTTGAAGTGCAGGGAAATCTCGCGCTTGCCGACGCGGCCGGTGGCGCTCCCGATGAAGCTGCGCACCGCCTCGCGGCTGGGCAGGGCGGCGGTGTCGCCGGGTGCTACGGCATCGGGGGCAGCGCGGCGCCGGCGGGGCGCGCCGGACCGGGGCGGGCGCGCCACCTTAGCCCGTGGCCTCGGCGGCGGGCTTTTTCACCGCCTTGGCGGCAGGCTTTTGCGACGCCTTCGCGGCGACGGGTTTTTTCTTCGCGGCGGGCCGTTTCGCCTTCGACGCAGGCTTCTTGGCGGCGGGTTTCTTCGGCGCGGCCTTCTTGGCGGCAGGGGCTTTGGCTGCCATCGCGCCCTCGGCCGGGGCTGGCTTGGCCGCGCGACCCTTTGGCTTCTTGGCGCCGCCTTTGGCTTTGAGCACCTTGCCCTTCTCGGCCAGCAGCGCGACCGCAGCTTCCAGCGTCATGTCGTCCATCGTCACGTCGCGCGGCAGGTTGGCCACGGTGTTGCCGTGCTGGGCGTAGGGACCGAAGCGGCCCTTGCGGACCAGGACGGGTTCTTTGTCCTTGGGATGCCCACCCAGCGTGCGCACGCTGGCGAGCTTCTTGGCCAGCAAATCGACCGCCCGGTTCAGCCCAACCACCAGGACGTCGTCATCCTTGTCCAGCGAGGCGAAAATACCACCCATCTTCACAAAGGGGCCGAACCTGCCAATCCCGGCCTCGATCGGCTCCTGCGCCTCGGGATGCAGCCCCACCAGGCGCGGCAGGGAGAGCAGGGCAATCGCCTGGTCCAGCGTAGCCGTATCGCCTTCCACCCCGCGCGGCAGCGAGGTGCGGCGGGGCTTGGTCTTGCTGTCGGGAACCTGCTCGCCCTGCTGCACGTAGACGCCGTAGGGGCCGCGCCGGACGCTGATTTCTTCGCCGGTTTCCGGATGGTGGCCGAGGACGCGCATGCCCTCTTTCAGCGTGTCGCCGGCCTCGTCGCCGCCGTCCACCGCCAGGCGCCGCGTGTACTGGCAGCCGGGATAGTTGGAGCAACCAATAAAACTGCCATGCCGCCCGAGCTTGAGCCCCAGCCGGCCGGCCTTGCAGGACGGGCAATCGCGTGGGTCGGTCCCGTCGGGTCGGGGTGGGAAGAAATGCGCGCCGAGTTCCTCGTCCAACGCATTGATGACGTCGGTGATCTTGAGGTCGCGGGTCTGCTCGATCGCCTTGGAGAAATGCGCCCAGAACGCATGCATCACGCCGCGCCAGTCGGCCCGGCCGCCCGAGATGTCGTCGAGCTGTTCTTCCAGCCCGGCGGTGAAGCCGGGATCGACGTAGCGCTCGAAGAAGCTGGTCAGGAAGGCGGTGACCAGCCGGCCGCGGTCCTCCGGCACGAAGCGGCGCTTGTCCAGCTTGACGTATTGCCGGTCCTGCAACACCGACAGGATCGAGGCATAGGTCGAGGGCCGGCCAATGCCCAGCTCTTCCATCTTCTTGACCAGCGAGGCCTCGGAAAACCGCGGCGGTGGCTGGGTGAAGTGCTGTTCGGCGACAACCTCGCCGCGCTTGAGCGGGTCGCGCTCGCGCATTGGCGGCAGCATGCGGTTGTCGTCATCCTTGCCCGATGCTTCCTCGGTCACTTCCTCGCGGTACAGCTTGAGGTAGCCGTCAAACGCCAGGATCGAGCCGTTCGCGCGCAGGCGGGGGCCGTCCTTCTTCGTCGTGTCGTCGATCTCGACCGCCACCTGGTCGAATTCCGCCGACTGCATCTGCGAGGCCACCGCGCGCTTCCAGATCAGCTCGTACAGCCGCTGCTGGTCGTGGCTGAGGTAGCGGGCGACGCTGTCCGGGGTGCGCGACACATCGGTCGGGCGGATCGCCTCGTGCGCCTCCTGGGCGTTTTTCGCCTTGGAGGTGTATTCGCGCGCCGCCGCCGGCAGGTAGTTGGCCCCGAAACCGTCGCGCACATGGCCGCGGATGGCGTCGATCGCCTCGCGCGCCATCTGCACCCCGTCGGTGCGCATATAGGTGATCAGGCCGGTGGTATCGCCATCGATGTCCACCCCCTCATACAGCCCCTGGGCGGTGCGCATCGTCTGCTGCGCGCCCATCCCAAGCCGGCCCGAAGCATCCTGTTGCAGGGTCGAGGTGGTAAACGGCGCCGGCGGATTGCGCCGAACCCGCCGCCGCTCCACGGTCGACACGGCAAAGCTGCCGGCCTCGACCTGGGCACGGGCACGACTGGCCAGCGCCTCAGTGTTGAGGTCGAACTGGTCGAGCTTCTTGCCGTCCAAATGGGTCAGCCGCGCGCTGAACGGCGCCCCGCCCGGTGTCACCAATCCGGCCTCGACCGTCCAGTACTCGCGCGCCCGGAACGCCTCGATCTCGGCCTCGCGCTCGCAGATCAGCCGCAGCGCCACCGATTGCACTCGCCCGGCGCTACGGCTGCCCGGCAGCTTGCGCCACAGCACCGGTGAAAGTGTGAAGCCCACCAGATAATCGAGCGCCCGCCGCGCCATATACGCCTCGATCAACGGCTGATCGAGTTCGCGCGGATGCGCCATGGCATGCAGCACGGCGGTGCGGGTGATCTCGTTGAAGGTCACGCGCTCGACGCGCATCCCCTTCAGCAGGTTCTTCTCCTCCAGCATGGCGCGCACATGCCAACTGATCGCCTCGCCCTCCCGATCCGGATCGGTGGCGAGATACAGCGTCTTGGCGCCCTTCAGCGCCTTGGCAATCGCGGAGATTTGACGGGCGCCGCGCTCATCGGCAGCCCAATCCATGGCGAAATCCTCGTCCGGCCGCACGCTGCCATCCCTAGGCGGCAGGTCGCGCACATGCCCGAAGCTGGCCAGCACGGTGAACCCGCTGCCCAAATATTTATTGATGGTCTTGGCCTTGGCGGGCGATTCGACGACGACGACGTCCGACATTCAGGGTCCGATTCCGCGAGCACAACGCTCTGTAACTGTTGGTATCCGACAGGGTATCCCGTCAGCCGTCCAGCCGCGCCACCCGGTTGCCCGGCAGCGTCTCGATCCGTCCCGCCAGCTCCAGGTCCAGCAGGACCGACAGCACCGCGGGACCGGAGAACTGGCAGCGCCGGATCAGATCGTCAACAGCCGTCGGTGCGGGACCCAGCAGTGCCAGCACCGCATCGATCACCGCCGCATGCTCGCCATGTGCCAGGGCAAAGCCACCGCCGGGCGCCGCCTGGGCCGCCTGTTGCGTCTCCGACAGCCCCAGCCGCCCGCGCAACCGGCTGCCATCGGCCGGCAGGGCGAACAGCACATCCTGCGCCGTCTCGGTCAAATGCGCCCCGTCGCGGATCAGCCCGTTGGCCCCGCGCGACCGCGGATCGAGCGGCGAGCCCGGCACCGCGAACACTTCTCGCCCAGCCTCCGCGCCAAGACGCGCGGTGATCAGGCTGCCGGAGCGCGGCGCCGCCTCAACCACCACGACCCCCAGCGCCAGCCCGGCGATCACCCGGTTGCGCCGCGGAAAATGCCGCGCCTGCGGCTGCACCCCCGGCGCATGCTCGGCCACCACCGCGCCGCCCTCGGCAATGCGCGCCTGCAACGCCCGATGCTGCGGCGGATAAACAACATCCGGCCCGCCAGCCACGCAGGCGATCGTCGCCCCGGTCGTCAACGCCCCCTTATGCGCCGCCGCATCAATCCCACGCGCCAGCCCGGACACCACCACCAGCCCAGCAGCGGCCAGATCGGCGCCCAGCGTCTCGGCAATCCGCTGCCCATTCGCCGAGGCATTGCGGCTGCCCACCACCGCCACCGCCCGCGCCGACAGCAACGCGATCTCCCCCAACACCGCCAGCACCGCCGGCGCATCGTCCAGCCGCGCCAGCAATGGCGGATAGGCGTCATCGCCGAGAAACAACAACTGCCCCCCCAGCGCCGCCACCTCATCGATCTCGCGCCGGATCTCCCCTGGTGCCGGCATCCGCGGCGCGCTGCTCCGCCCGCCAGCCCGCGCCAGCCCCGGCAGCGCCTCCAACGCCTCCGCCGCACTGGCAAACCGCGCCATCAACCGGCGATACGCCACCGGCCCCACCCCCTCGGTCCGCGCCAGCCGCAGCCGGTCGACCGCGTCGTTCACTTCTTGCCGCCGATCCGCGGCTCCGTCCCCGCCACCAGCCGCATGATATTCTCCCGATGCCGCTGCCAGATCAGCCCGGCCACCACCGTGGTACAGACCAGCAGCATGAACGGCACCTGCAGCACCGCCGCGATCACCGGCGCCATCGCCGAGGCCGCCAGCGAAGCCGCCGAAGAAATCCGCACCGTGAACGCCAGGCCGAGCCAGATCACCCCGCAACTCAGCGCCAACAGCGGATTAACCGCAAGCAGCACCCCAACCCCGGTCGCCACCCCCTTGCCGCCGCGAAAACCCAGCCAGACCGGGAACATGTGCCCGACAACTGCCAGCACCCCGGCGATATAACTGGCCTCCAGCCCGGCCAGCTTCGCCCCCAGCACCACCGCCGCCGCCCCCTTACCCGCGTCCAGCAACAACGTCGCCGCCGCCAGCGCCTTACGCCCGGTGCGCAATACGTTGGTGGCACCGATACTGCCCGAACCGATCTGGCGGATATCCCCAGCCCCGCCCAGCCGCGCCAGCACCAACCCGAACGGGATCGACCCCAGCAAATACGCCGCCAGCAACGCGAACAGGAACGGGACGAAACTGCTCATCCAAACACCCTCCGCCCGCCATGCCAGGTCCCGATCACCCGTCCCTCCAGCGCCCGCCCGTCAAACGGCGTATTTTGAGCCTTGCCCGGCAGCGCGCCAGCCTCCACCCGCCAGCCACGCTCGAGATCGAACAGGCACAAATCCGCCGCCGCCCCTTTCGCCAGCGTCCCCGCCGCACAACCCAGCAAGCGGGCAGGGGCCACGGTCAGCAATTCCAGCGCCCGCATCAGCGGCAGCGCCCCGCCATGAACCTGCACCAGCGTCACCGCCAGCAGCGTGGCCAGCCCCGTCCCCCCCGCCGCCGCCTGCGCAAACGGCAGCCGCTTGTCATCGGCATCGCGCGGCTGATGGTCCGACGCCACGGCATCGATCGTCCCGTCCGCCAGCCCCGCCGCCACCGCCATCCGGTCCGCCTCCGCTCGCAACGGCGGCGACAGCTTCGCGTATGTCCGGAAATCGCCGATCGCCGTCTCGTTGAGATCAAAATACGGCGGCGCCGTATCACACGTCACCGCCACCCCATCCGCCTTCGCCGCCCGGATCAGCGCCAAGGCCTCGGCCGTCGAGACATGGGCGAAATGCACCGCCCCCCCGGTCATCCGCGCCAGCCGAATGTCGCGCCAAACCATCATCGCCTCGGCCGCCGCCGGAATTGCCGGCAGCCCGAGCCGCGTCGCTAACTCCCCCTGCGTCGCCACCCCCGCCCCGGCAAGCGACGGCTCCTCCGGGTGCTGCACCACCCTGGCACCCCATTGTGCCGCATAGGCCAGGGCGAGCCGCATCATGTGCGCCGAGGCAATCGCCCGTGCCCCATCAGTAAAAGCAACGGCACCGGCCTCGCGCAGCAGCCCCAATTCGGCCAGTTCCTTGCCGAGACAGCCCCTGGTCACCGCCGCGTATGGCAGGATCGTCAGGCTGCCGGTCTCCTCGCCGCGCGCGCGCAACAGCCGCACCAGCGAGGGATCATCGATCGCCAGTTCGCTGTTCGGCAACGCTGCCAGCGTGGTGATCCCGCCGGCCGCCGCCGCCTGCGCCGCGCTCGCGATGGTTTCCCGGTACTCGCCGCCCGGCTCGCCCAGCTCCGCCCGCATGTCGACCAGCCCGGGGCACAGCACCGCCCCCCCGGCATCCACCACTTCCACCCCATCCGGCCGCCCCAGCGCCGGGCCAACATCGACAATCCGCCCGTCGCGCACCAGCAACCCGCCCATCGTGTCGAGCCCGCTCGCGGGGTCGATCAGCCGCGCGTTGGTAATCAGCACATCAGTCGTCGTGGCCACGGCCGCGTCCCTAATCATTGCGGCGGTTACCCCGCGCCAGGATGTCCAGCACCGCCATCCGCACCGCCACCCCCATCTCCACCTGTTCCTTGATCACGCTGCGCACGGGATCATCCGCCACCGCCGAGTCAATCTCCACCCCGCGATTCATCGGTCCGGGATGCATGACAATCGCGTCGTCCTTCGCCCAGGCGAGCTTTTCGCGGTCCAACCCCCAGAACCTGAAATATTCCCGCGGGCTCGGCACCAGGCCCCCCGCCCCACTCATCCGCTCGCGCTGCACCCGCAGCATCATCACAACATCAGCGCCTTCCAGCCCTTTTTTCATGTCATGAAAGACCTCCACCCCCAGCCGCCCGGCATCGAACGGGATCAGCGTCGGCGGCCCGATCACCCGCACCCGGCTGCCCATGGCGGTCAACAGATGAATGTTCGACCGCGCCACCCGGCTATGCAGCACATCGCCGCAGATCGCGATCACCAGCCCCTCCAGCCGCCCCTTCCGCCGCCGAATGGTCAAGGCGTCGAGCAACGCCTGCGTCGGGTGCTCATGCGTCCCATCCCCGGCATTGATCACCGCCGCATCCACCTTCTGCGCCAGCAAATTCGGCGCCCCGGACTGCCCATGCCGCACCACCAGCAAATCGCAGTTCATCGCATTCAGCGTCGCCGCCGTATCCAGCAGCGTCTCGCCCTTGTTCACGCTCGAGGTCGAGACCGACATGTTGATCACATCCGCCCCCAGCCGCTTGCCCGCCAGCTCGAAACTGGTGCGCGTCCGCGTGCTGTCCTCGAAAAACAAATTGATCATCGTCCGCCCGCGCAACAGGTCGCGCTGCGTCTTGCCGGACCGATTCAGCAGCACATAACTCTCGGCAAGGTCGAGCATCGTGTCGATCTCGGGTGGATGCATCCCCTCGATCTGCAACAAGTGGCGCGGAGAAGTGATCACGCGAAGAATCCCGAATCGGTTCGGGGCCGCACGTTAACCGCGCGCCCGCCGCCGCGCCATGCGCCAATGCGCATGCTTCAATACAATCGGTGCCAATTCCCATGTTGCAGCGCAACATGCCGCTTGCTATGCCCCCGCACCCACCGGAGAGCCGCCATGCGCATCGACGCCATCCCCATCGGCATCAACCCGCCCGACGACGTCAACGTCATCATCGAGGTCCCGATCGGCGGCGAGCCGATCAAATACGAGATGAACAAGGAAGCCGGCACCCTCTTCGTCGACCGCTTCCTGCACACCCCCATGCGCTACCCCGGCAATTACGGCTTCGTCCCCCATACCCTCAGCGAAGACGGCGACCCGATCGACGTCCTGGTCGCCAACACCCGCCCGATCATCCCCGGCGCGGTGATCAACGTCCGCCCCGTCGGTGTCCTGAAAATGAACGACGAAGCCGGCGGCGACGAAAAAATCATCGCCGTGCCCTCGCCGAAACTGACCAAGCGCTACCTCAACGTCACCAATTACGATCACCTGCCGCTGATCACCCTCGAACAGATCCAGCACTTCTTCGAACACTACAAAGACCTGGAACCCGGCAAATGGGTCAAGGTCATCGGCTGGGGCGATGCGGCGGAAGCACGGGCCATGATCCTGGCGGCAATCGCGCGGGCGAAGTAAGCAAGAATCTTCTTTTTGTGAACAAAAAGAAGCAAAAAAATTCACTCGCTAAGAATCCCTCGGAGGGGGGCTCTTTCTAGCCAACACCCCCCCACCGTCATCTTGAGCGAAGCGAAAGATCCACGCTTCTCACTTCCTACCCTCTCCTAAAAAAACCCCACCACCCAGTAATTTTTCCTTGCACTCCATCTCATAGTTAGTTAGAATGCACGCGAATGGAAAACCGTCCATCCCCGCTGAGCGGCCAGCTCAGGAGCCTGCGCAGCAATGCGTGGGCACCGCGGGAGAACCGCGCCTTGTTGCCGGCGTCCCTGCACGCCCTGATCGCCGCCATCTTCGCGCGCATCTTCGCCCGCCTGGAACTCCTCCTCCAGGCCTGGCAGACCGGCAGCCTCCTCCCGTCGCCAATCAAATCCCGCCGCAATCCGATGCCGCGCCAATCCCGCGCCGCCCCGCGCACCGCGCGCCACGGCCACCCCGCCTGCAAACTGGCCGAACCCGCCCCGTGCTCGCGCGCGCCCGCATGGCAAGCACGCGGACGACGCCCGCAATGGCATGTGCCCCCCTCATCACATCACCCGGCACCATCACGGCATGCGCCCGCCCGTGCCGGGCACGCGCACCGCCGCGCACGCCGCGACCCCGATGTCGCATCCCCCCCTTGCGGGGTAGCACGATGCTGTCCAAGTTATTCCGATACAGAAACAAATATCAACGCCGTCCGTCATGCAACGCCTTGTTAACCCGGCGGCCCAAGCTGGGAGGCTCATCGCCAAAATAGCGAGATATCATGACCCTTCCCGTCCTGTCCCCGGCCAACCCCGCCCAGGTGGTGAGCTATTTCTACCCGAGTGTCTGGGTCAACCATGACCAGGCCGAGGTGGCCCGCCTCGCCAGCGAGATCTGCGCCCGCGTCCCGGGCGGGGTCCATTTCGCCGACAGCTTCCTGGCCTGGGGCCGCAACAACTCGATGCTGGAGGACACCGCCTTTCTCCAGGCCTGGCAGAGCAACGCCGAGTCCGAATCTGACCGGGCGGTGATCTGGCGCCGCTACATCCTCGCCTGTGCCGCCTATCACGCCGTGCACCTGGACGGCGACTTCGTGGAATGCGGCTGCTATCGCGCCGTCGGCATCAAGACGGTGGTCGACTATCTCGGCGGCCCGGCCTTCCCCAAGACGTTCTGGGGCTACGACCTGTTCGAGCACGAAGCCGGCATGGCCCACCACTCCATGCCCGCCCACGGCCCCAGCCTGGCCGATACGGTCCGCGCCAAGTTCGCCGGCTATCCGCAGGTGCGCATCGTCCAGGGCGAAATCCCCGGCAGCTTCATCGACCAGGCGCCCGAGCGCATCGCCTACCTGCACCTCGACCTCAACCAGGCCACCGCCGAACTGGCCACGCTGGACGCGCTGTTCGACCGCATCGTCCCCGGCGGCATCCTGGTCCTGGACGACTACGAATGGGCGATGGCCTATCGCGGCCAGAAGATCGCCGAAGACCCCTGGTTCCAGGCCCGCAACTACCGCGTCATGCCGCTGCCAACCGGCCAGGGGCTGGTGTTCAAGCGCTGAGCCCCAGCTACTCCTTCTTCTCCCGATAATCCCCAAACGCCGCATCCCGCTGGCTCAACACCGCGCTCACGCTCTTGCCATCCCGCTTGAACTGCGCCCGGTATTCCAGGCTCGCCTGCGTTGTGAACGCCAATGCCTGCAACTCCGTCCCCGCCCGGATCGCCGCCCGCAACCCTTGCGCCTCCATCGCCCGATGCACGCTGCGCTTGTTAATCTGGTTCAGCTCGGTCGGGATCAGCGCCACCCGCGCCGCGATCTTCAACACCTCTTCCTCCAGCGAAGCCGCCGGAAACGCCCGGTTGGCAAACCCCTTCTGCGCCGCCTCGATGCCGGAAATCCCGTCCCCGGTCAGCATCATCTCCATCGCGTTGCGCATGCCCATCAGCCACGGATGGAACTGGTTGTCCGGCGGCGACATCAGCCGCACCGGCGGATAGCCAATATTCGCATCCTCGGCCACGTAGACCAGGTCGCAACACGTCGCCAACTCGCTCCCGCCCGCCAGGCAATGCCCATGCACCTGCGCAATCACCGGCTTGGCGAGGTCCCAGATCTTCATCCACCCCTCAACCACATGCCGCGCCCAGGCCCCAGGCCCGCCAGCGGTGTAATAGGGTTGCTCAACAGCATTGTTCGCGGAGAGGTCATAGCCCGAACAGAACGACGGCCCGGCCCCGCGCAGGATCGACACCTTCACCTCGGGGTCCCGGTCAGCCTCGATCAGCGCCTCCAGAATCGCACCGCGCAGCGGATTGTTCAGCGCATTGCGCTTTTCCGCCCGGTTCATGGTCAGCCGCCGGATCCCCGGCGCCGGGTTGTCGATCAACAGGACTGGTTTGTCGGACATCGGCGTTTCCCCTCGTTTGTGCCGATGATCGACACAACCGAGGGGTCGCACAAGCCGGGATCAGACGATGGCGCGCAATTTCGCCAGCGTCTCTTCCGGTTCCGGCCGGCTGGTATAGTCGGGATCAGCAAACACATGCCGCAACACGCCCGCCGCATCCACCACCCAGCGCGACGGCACCGGCAGCTGCCATGCCCCGTCGCCATTCACCTTCGGCAGGTCGATGCCGAACTTGGTGTAGATCGCCACCAGGTCGTCCGGCAGCGTCATCGCAATCCCCAGCTTCGCCGCATAGGCGTTGCCGGCATCATGCAGCAGCGGGAAATCCAGCGACTGCTTGGTCTTCAGATCGGCGAGGATCGCCGGCACCTGCGGGCAGATCACCACCAGCTCGGCGCCGAGATCACGAATAGTGGCCAACACTGCATTCAAAGCATACAGCTCTGATTTACAGTACGGTCACCACGCGCCGCGAAAGAACGACACCACCAGCGGTCCGCGCGCCAGCAGCGCCGCCGAGTCCACCATCGTGCCGTCGGTATCGGCCAGGCTGAACCGGGGCATCGCGCTGCCTGGCTTGGGCATGCGATCGGTATAGCCCGAAGCCCGCTGGTCGGCGGTCACCCGGTGCATCACCGCCGCTGCCTCTGGCGGAATACGTCCAGGTTTGGCGGCGTCGCCAAATGCGGCAAGCCGCATCGCCGCCAGTTGTTCCGTAAGCGTCGTCATGGACCCTCCCATATGAATGCGGTGTGGACAGACTCGCACATTGGCCCGGCCGTTGCACATCTTGCTTGCGGTCACCCGACAGCGTCGCCGCTCGGCATGGTTTCTCCACGGACATGACCCGGGGATCGTCGCGTGAAGCTTTGCATTGGCGCAAAAAATAGTTTAATGATAAACTACATTCAGGAAATACGAACATGAAACGCCGAAACATCCTCCGTCTCGCCACTGGTGGCGTCATCCTCGCCGCCACGGCCGCCGCCGCCAGCCAATGGCAGGTGTTCGGCGTCCCGGACACCGCCATCGCCGCCTGGCGCGAAGCCGCCGCGAACCCCGATGTTCGCCGCTTCGTTCTTGCTCACGCCCTGTTGGCGCCAAACCCGCACAACATGCAGCCTTGGATCGCCGATTTCGGCCCTGCCGGGGCGAGCGCTGACGCAGTCACCCTGCGCCTGGACACCGCGCGCCTGCTGCCCGCCACCGACCCGTTCGGGCGCCAGATCATGATGGGCGCCGGCGCGTTCCTTGAGCTGCTCGCCATGGCGGCCGCCGAACGTGGCCATCGGGCGGAAATCCGCCTGTTTCCGGACGGCGAGCCCGGCGAGCGGCTGGACGCCAAGCCATTTGCCCATGTCCGTCTGCTGCCTGAGCCCTCGGCCGCCCGCGACCCGCTTTTCGCGGCGATTTTCAGCCGCCGCACCGACCGCCGGGCCTACGACCTGGCGCGTGCCCCCGCCGCCGCCGACCTGGCCCGCCTCGCCGCCGCCAGCGCCGGGCTTGCCGTGCGCTTCGGCGTCAGCGGTCCGGAGGCGCCCGCCCGCACCCAGGCGATCCGCGACATCGCTCGCGCCGCCTGGAAAACCGAGCTGACCACCGCGCCGGCGATCATGGAGTCCTACCACGTGCTGCGCGTCGGCAGCCGCGAGATTGACCGGTATCGCGACGGCATTGCCATCACCAAGCCCATGCTGGTCGCGCTGACCAAGGCCGGGCTGTTCGACCGCAGCGTCCCGCCGGCGCCGGACTCCCAGGCCATCACCACCCAGATCGCCGATTTCGACCGCGTCACCGCCACCACCCCGGTCTATCTCTGGCTGGTGACCGAGGGCAACACGCGCCGCTTGCAGATCGATGCCGGCCGCGCCTATGCCAGGGTCAACCTCGCTGGCACGCTCGCCGGACTGGCGATGCATCCCAATCAGCAATCCCTGCAGGAGTACCCGCAAGTGGAACCGCACCACCGCGCCATCCACGCCCTGCTCGATGCCGCTTTGCCGCGCTTTACCGTGCAGATGCTGGCCCGGCTCGGCCACCTGCCGGCCGGCACCGCGATCGCCGATCCGGCGCCCCGCCGCGGCCTTGCGGCACACATCGCATGACGGCGGCGGACGGCACGGGGCAGGACCCGCTTGCCTTTCAGGTGCTCAACGAGGTGGGCATCATCGCCCAGCTCTCCGGCACCCGCGCCGAACGGCTGCTGGCACCCGACCTCACCCTGCCGCAATTCGTGGTGCTGAACCGATTCCACCGGCTCGGCGGCGAATCGTCGCTGGTTCGGCTGGCCGGCGCCATGCAGGTGACCAAGGGCGCCATGACCAACACCGTCACCCGCCTGCAGGCCAAGGGTCTGGTGACGGTGCGCCCGGACCCGCTCGATGGCCGCGGCAAGCTGGTGGCCATCACACCCGACGGCACCGCGGCCCGCAACCGCGCCATTGCGAGCCTCGGCGGTGGGTTGGCGGGGCTCGCCGCGGCCATCCCGGCGGGCGAGCTGGAAGCCATGCTCGCCCCGCTGCGCCGGCTGCGCAGCTGGCTTGACACCAACCGCTGACGCGCCGCCCGCGCGCGAAACCAACCGGCGAAATGATTGACCCACAGGAAGGGAAGGAAGGCGAGGGCTCTGCCCTCGACCCGCTGGGGCCGACGGCCCCAGACCCCCATTACTTTTTATAGGGTTGAGGTCCAGGGGCTCGGCCCCTGGCGGGTCTGGGCAGAGCCCAGCCTTGCTTGCCTGGATGAGTGAAGCGTTCCGATGGTTGGTATCAGTCCAGCCAAGCCCCATCACGCATCAGCTCGCGCCCGGCCAGCTCGGCCTCCTCCCGCCAGGCCTGGATGCGCCGTGGCCGGATCCAGATGAAGGTCATCCGCGCGGCACTCCGGCGCGGATCGAACCCGGTGCGCGCGGCGAATGCATCCGCCACGGACGGTGCCACGGCGGCCAGCGGCAGCGATTCCGCCGTGCCCTCGATCACCACCACATCCCGCGTGGTCCCCAGCGTCAGCCGCGCCCGCCCGGTGGCCCGCAAATTGCGCGCGGTCACCGACTCATCCGGCGTTGCCAGCAGCAGGCGCCCGCCATCCCATAGGAACGACAGCGGGATCAGATGCGGGATGTCGCCTCGTGCTGTGGCCACCCACACATCGACATCGCCTTGCAGTCGCCCCAGCGTGTCGCGCAGCCGCGCCGCAAGGTCGCGTTTGGGATCGGTCGGTGTCGGCGGCGGGGCGGGGTGCATGCGGGCAGGGTCCTTCGCGCTGACGCGCAAGAGCTGACTTCACCATGGCGCTTGCCCGCCGGCAAACGCCGCGATCCGCCGCGGCCGGGCTACAGCGAGGGGAACGCCTTGTCGAACTGGGCTTTCTTGTGCGCGTCGCCCTGGAAGTCGAGGAACTTCAGGAACCCGTGCGCCCATCCGGTGGTGGCAGCCTCCCAGCTCGGTTCCGGCATCGTTGTCCCCCATACGCTGGCGGCACCGGCCAACCCGGCACGCCGCCCGCAGGATGCAACGTCATCCTGCCATGGGGGCCATCAAACCGCCGTCAAAGCGAGGCCGCCGCGATCCGCGCCAGCGACTCCTCGCGGCCCAGCGCTGCCAGAACGGCGTCGATCCCCGGGCTGACCGTGCTGCCGGTCAGTGCGGCGCGCAGCGGCTGGGCCACCGCACCGAGCTTGCGCCCGCTCGCCTCGGCGAATGCCCGCAAGGCCGCATCGACGCCCGCCAGGCTGAAATCGCTTGCGGCCAGGCCATCGGCCACCTCGCGCAGCATCAGCCGGTTCTCGGCCGACAGCAGTGCGGCGGCCTTCGGTGTCATCGGCAGGGGCAGCGGATGCGCCAGGAATGTGCAGGAATCGGCCAGTTCCACCAGCGTCTTCGCCCGCTCCTTCAAGGCCGGCATCAGCGCGCGGATACGGTGCATGGCGTCGGTGCCCAGCGCCAGTGACTCCCGTCCCGCCAGCCGCTGGACGACTTCGCCGGCCAGCCAGCCGTCGTCGCGCAAGCGCAGCCAATGGGCGTTCACATGCTGCAACTTGGCGTAGTCCATCCGCGCCGCGCCGCGCCCGACGCCGTCCAGGTCGAACAGCCGGATCGCCTCGTCGCGGTCGAGGATCTCGACATCGCCATGCGCCCAGCCGAGGCGCAGCAGGTAGTTGCATAGCGCCTCGGGCAGATACCCCTGTTCCTGGAACTCCAGCACGCTGACCGCGCCATGGCGCTTGGACAGTTTCTTGCCGTCCTCGCCGTGGATCAGCGGGATATGGGCGAAGCGCGGGCGCTCCCAGCCCATCGCGTCATAGATTTGCGCCTGGCGGAAGGCGTTGGTCAGGTGGTCGTCGCCGCGGATGACATGGGTGATCGCCATGTCGTGGTCGTCCACCACCACCGCGTGCTGGTAGGTCGGGGTGCCATCGCTGCGCAGGATGATCATGTCGTCCAGCTCGGTGTTGGCCACCCGCACGGTGCCCTGGACCAGGTCGTCGATCACCGTTTCGCCCTCGATCGGCGCGCGCAGGCGGATGGACGGCGCCACGCCGGCGGGGGCGGCGGCGGGATCGCGGTCGCGCCAGGGCGAGCGGAATTTGGTCACCCGGCCTTGCGCGGCGGCAGCCTCCCGCGTGGCCTTCAGCTCGTCGGCGCTGAGATAGCAAAGATATGCCGAACCGCGCGCCACCATTTCCCGAGCTACCTCGGCATGACGCGCCACAAGTTGGCTCTGGAAGACGGTCTGACCGTCATTGCCCAGCCCGAGCCACGCCAGTCCCTCCAGGATCACCTGCGTCGCCGCGTCGGTGGAGCGTTCCTTGTCGGTGTCTTCCACCCGCAGGAGAAATTTGCCGCCATGGTGGCGGGCGAACAGCAGGTTGAACAACGCGGTCCGGGCGCCGCCGATATGCAGCAGGCCGGTGGGGGAGGGGGCAAAGCGCACACGTACGGTCATGGCCGCTATCTACGGCCAGTTGGCGGGTTTCCCAAGCCTACTGCGCGAACCGGCGCAGATGCGGCTGGTTTTCCGGCTTGGCGTTCTGCCGCGCCGCCGCCTTGGCCGAGACGCTGGCGATTCCATCGGCGGGATAGCCCTGTTGCGCCAGCGCCAGGCCGCGGTCGAACACCTCGAAATAATGCGCGATCAATCCGTCGTGCAGCCGGAACCGGCTGATCCCCTCGAACAGCACGGGGCGGCCCTTCGCGCCGGGTCGGCGCGAGGAATAGCTGAACCGCCACCTGGCATAGCCGAGATCACCGGTGCAGACCGGCTCGACGAATTCCCACCAATAGTCGCGCCCGCCATCGTGGAAGCGTTGCAGCATCGCCGCGATCGGGCCGGGTCCCTGGTGCGGGCCGAAGAACCCGTCCTCGTAGACACCGTCGGCGGTGAACAGCGCGGCCAATCCCGCGCCGTCATTGCGCCGCACTGCGTCGGCGAAGCGGTCCAGCACAGTGGTGAAGGTCATCTTCCTCTCCGTGTCGCGCAGATTTGGTCACGACCGGCAACGAAACCCGCGTGACGCCGCCCCGGCCGCCGCGTAGCCTAGCCGAATGCAACCGGCTGCGCGCCCCTCTCGTTTCCCAAGGCTCGCCGGCCTCGCCGACCGCGCGCATGCCTTGGCCGAGGCCGAGCGCGGCCGGTTCGCCCCGCTGCTCGCCGTGGCGCTGGCCGCCGGCGCCGCACTTTACTATGTGCTGGCGAGCGAGCCGGCGCCGCGCACCGGCCCGGCCTTCATCCTGGCAGGCATGGCGCTGGTGCTGATCGGGCGCGCGCGATGGCCGGTGCTGGCCGTTGGCTTGTTGGTCACGGCCTTCGGCATCGGCTTCGGCGTCGCGCAAATGGCAACCACGCGCGCGCCGCCGCAACCCGTGCTGCCGACGCGCGCCACCATCATCACCGGCACCGTCGCCATGGTCGAACCGCTGCCACAGGGCCGCCGCGTCACCTTGTCAGCCGCGCGGCTCGGCGATGCGCCGGCCCTGGCGCGCACGCTGCGCATCCGGCTGCGCCCGACCGATACCCAGCCGATCGTTACCGGCGACGTGCTGCGGATCCGGGCGATGCTGCTGCCACCCTCCGGCGCCCCGCTGCCTGGCGGCTGGGATGTCCAGTTCGATGCATTTCACACCGGCGGCGCCGGCTTCGGCTATGCGCTCAATCCCGTCGAGCGCCTGGCCTCGCCCCCACCTTCCGGGATGACGGCGCGGCTCCAGGCGCTGCAGGAAGCGATCATGCTGCGCATTCATGCCGCACTGCCCGGCCCGGTCGGCAAGCTCGCCGCCGGCTTGATGGTTGGAGGCGCTAGCGCGATCGGCCCGGACGAGCAGGCGGCGTTTCGAAATTCCGGTATTTCGCACCTGCTCAGCATCTCCGGCCTGCACCTCGCCATCGCCATGGGGCTGGTGTTTTCCGCTGTCCGTCTGCTGCTTGCCTGTTTCGAATGGACGGCGCTGCGCCTGCCGACCAAGGCGATTGCGGCGCTGTGCGCCCTGGCCGCGGGCGGTTTCTATACGTTGCTGACGGGGTCGCAGGTGCCGATGCTGCGCAGCTTTGCCGCCGCCTGCCTGGTTACGCTGGCGATTCTGGCCGGCCGGCGGGCCCTGTCGCTGCGCGCCTGGGCGCTGGCGCTGGCCGCCGTGCTGCTGGCCGCACCGTACGAGATTGCCCGCGTCAGCTTCCAGATGAGTTTTGCCGCCACCCTGGCGCTGATTGCGGGGTTCGAGGCGCTGCGCCCTTGGTTGACCCGAGTGGCGGGGCAGGGGGCTGAGCGAGGGGGCTGGCTGCGGCGGGCGGCGGCGTTCCTCGCGGCGCTGGTGCTGACCAGTGCCTTGGCTGGCACCGCCTCGGCGCCCTTCGGGGCCTATCACTTCGGCGCCGTGCAGCTCTATTACATCGTCGCCAACATGGTCGCGGTGCCGATTACCTCGGTATTGGTGATG
>CAMBRC010000004.1 GCA_945869965.1 Asaia bogorensis | reverse complement strand
GATGAAGGCCTCGACGGCCCCCGTTGCCGAAGGCGCTTAACGAATGGGGGTCTGGGGCCTCAGGCCTCAGCGGGTCCAGGGCAGAGCCCTGGCCTTCCTTACTCTGCCCCGAACGCCTCGGCCCCGTTGATGTGGCCGGTTCCGTTGCTGTTTGCCGGTGCCGTGCGCGGCACGGCACGGAACAGGCTGGGGTCGGCGATGACGTAGCCTTGGCGGCGGGCTGAGAGGATGACGCGGTCCGAGGCGCCTTGGCTTGCCAGTTTTCGGCGCAGTTTCATCACCAGTTGATCGACGGCGCGGTCATCGGCGTGCAACGGGCGCTTGAGGGCGATGCGGCTGAGCCATTCGCGCGAGACGCTGTTGCCAGCGGCGTCGAGCAGGGTGTCGAGCGCCGACATCTCGGCCTCGGTCAGGGCGGTGCGTTCGCCGCCATTGCCGATCAGGCAGCGCTGGGCGGGGTCGATGTATATTCGCAGCATGCGGTCCGCCTGCGGGCGGTTCATGCGCCGGTGCACGGCGTGGATACGGGCGACCAGTTCTCGGCCGGGGGCGGGTTTGACCATGTAGTCGTCGGCACCGGTTTCCAGCGCCATGACGCGGTCGGATTCCTCGTCGCTGGCGGTCAGCAGGATGATGCCGCAGTCGCCCGCCTGGGCGAATCGTTCGATCAGTTCGAAGCCGAGGACATCGGGCAGGCCGAGGTCGATCACAGCGATATCAGGGCAGAAATCCAGCTTGCGCTCCCAGGCTTCGGCGCCGGTTGCGGCGAGTTCGACCTCCATGCTGGCCTGGAGCAGGATTGACTGGACCGTCAATGCCATCGTGGGCACGTCCTCGACCACGAGCACGCGGATGGCGTTCGCGGGCTTGGCGGGCTTGCGCAACAAGGGCCGCAATTCAATTGGACGCTCGGGTGCCATCGGCAATGCGTTCCGTCTGGTGTGGCAAGACTCCGCCATGATGCCATGTTCATTGCTGAATTGCACCAGCGTTGACCCCGGCCTTGGTGCGATGCCTATTGTGGCACGGCGGTACGGCGCGATCGGCGCATCGCAGGATGCATGGAAGCACGACGGCGGAGTCGGGCGGCCACGGCGTTAAATTACGGTCAATGACCTTCCAGAAAGGTTACTTCCGGCGATTAACGTCGGTCAGCCGCCGGTTAGCTCGCGCCATTCGGCTTCGGTGACGGTGCGCACGCCGAGTTCGGCGGCCTTCTTCGCCTTTGAGCCAGCGTCGGCGCCGAGCACCACCAGGTCGGTCTTCTTGGAGACGCTGTCGGTCACGCGGGCGCCGAGCAGCTCGGCCTGGGCCTTGGCCTCGGGGCGGGACATGGTGGTCAGGGTGCCGGTGAACACCACGATCTTGCCGGCCAGTTCGCCGCTGGCCTGCGGCGGGGCGGCGGCGTCCACGATGATCAGCAGGGAGGCGAGCTCGTTGACCGTGGCGAGGTTGCGCGGTTCGGCGAAGAACTCGACAAGCTCCTCGGCGATGGCGCCGCCGATGCCGACGATGCTGCCGAGGTCGCTGCGCGCTTCGCTGCCGATGATGATGGCGGCGCGCATCTGGGCGACCCAGTTGGGGTAGCTGGTGTAGTGCCGGGCGAGCAGGCGGGCATTCTGTTCGCCGATGCGGCGGATGCCGAGGGCGTAGATGAAGCGCGCGAGCGGGATGGTGCGGCGCGCGGTGATGGCGGCGGTGAGGTTGCGGGCGGACAGCTCGCCCCAGCCTTCGCGCCGGGCGATCTCGGCTTCGTGGGCAGGCAGGCGGAAGATGTCGGCGGGGCTGGTGACCAGGCCGTCGGCGTGGAACTCGCGGATGGATTTCTCGCCCAGCCCGTCGATGTCGAAGGCGGCGCGGGAGACGAAGTGGATCAGCCGTTCCTCGACCTGGGCGCGGCAGGTCAGGCCGCCGGTGCAGCGGCGCACCACCTCGCCGGGCGCGCGCAGGGCGAGCGAGCCGCAGACCGGGCAGATTTCCGGGAAGACGTAAGGCACGGTCCCGTCGGGGCGCTTGGCCCCGATGACCTCGACGATCTGCGGGATGACGTCGCCCGCCCGCTGGATGGTGACGGTGTCGCCGATGCGCACGTCGAGCCGGGCGATCTCGTCCTGGTTGTGCAGGGTGGCACGGCTGACCAGCACACCGCCGACATTGACCGGGCGCAGGCGGGCGAGCGGGGTGAGGGCGCCGGTGCGGCCGACCTGGATGTCGATGCCGTCCAGCACGGTGGTGGCCTGCTCGGCGGGGAATTTCCAGGCGACCGCCCAGCGCGGCGCGCGGCCGACGAAGCCGAGGCGGGATTGCAGGGCGAGGTCGTCGATCTTGTAGACCACGCCGTCGATGTCATAGGGCAGCGACGCTCGCTCGGCCGCGATCTCGGCATGGAAGGCGATGGCGGCGGCAAGGTCCGGCAGTGGGCGGGAGAGCGGGTTGACCTCGAAACCCCATGCCTTCAGCTGTTCCAGCCAGGCCCAATGGGTGGTGGCAGGGCGCTCGCTGGCTTGGCCCATGGCATAGGCGAACATCGACAGCGGGCGTGTGGCGGTGATGGTGGCGTCGAGCTGGCGCAGGCCACCGGCGGCGGCGTTGCGCGGGTTGGCGAAGATTTTGTCGCCGGCGGCTTCCTGGGCGGTGTTCAGCGCGAGGAAGTCAGCCTTGGTTATAAACACTTCGCCGCGGATTTCGATCTGGTTCGGGGCAGCGGCGTGCAGGGTTTGCGGCACCGATTTCAGGGTGCGGATATTGGCGGTGACGTCCTCGCCGATCATGCCGTCGCCGCGGGTGGCGGCGCGGACCAGGCGGCCGTTCTCGTAGGTGAGCGAGATCGACAGGCCGTCGATCTTGGGTTCGCCGACCAGGGCGATGGGGGAGTCCGCGAGCCCGAGGAAGCGGCGGGCGCGATCGAGGAACTCGGCAAATTCTTCGGGGCCGAAGGCGTTGTCGAGCGAGAGCATCGGCGCGCCATGCGCCAGCTTGGCAAAGCCGCTCGAAGGTGCGGCGCCGACGCGACGGGCGGGCGAATCTGGGCGGAGCAGTCCGGGGAAGCGGGCCTCGATGGTGGCATTGCGGGCGCGCAACGTGTCGTACTCGGCGTCGGTGATCTCCGGGCCGTCGTGTTCGTGATACAGGCGGTCATGGTGGGCGATCTCGGCGGCGAGGCGTTCGAGCTCGACGGCGGCTTCGGCTTCGTTAAGGGAGTCGACCGGTTTCATGGGATAGCAAGCCGGGGCGCGAGCAGGCTGTCGGCGGCGGCGCGGGCCTGTTCGGTGACGGTTTCGCCGGCCAGCATGCGGGCGATCTCCTCGCGACGCTCGCCGCCATCGAGCGGCTCGACGCGGGTTTCGGCGCGGCCGCGCACGACCTGCTTGAGCACGCGCAGATGGGCCGCACCTCGGGCCGCGACCTGCGGCGAATGGGTGACCAGCAGCACCTGGACCCCTTCGGCGACGCGGGCGAGGCGTTCGCCGACGGCCGCTGCCGTCGCGCCGCCGATGCCGCTATCGACCTCGTCGAACACCAGGGTGGGGACGGTCGAGCCGCCGGCGAGCACGACTTTCAACGCCAGCATCAGGCGGGAGAGCTCGCCGCCGGAGGCGACGCGCGCGAGCGGGCCAGGCGGCTGGCCGGGGTTGGTGGAGATCAGGAAGCGCACGGAGTCGGCACCGCTGATGCCCCAGGCGGCCTCGTCCAACGGGGCGACCTCGGCGACGAAGCGGGCGCGTTCCAGGCGCAGCGGCGGCAGTTCGCGGGCGATCGCGCGGTCGAGCTTGGTCGCGGAGCCCTGGCGCGCCTCGGTCAAGCGAGTGCAGGCGGCGACGTAGCGGCTGCGGGTTTCGGCGACAGCACGTTCGAGGGTCTCGACCTCGGCCGCGCCGCTTTCGAGGGCCGACAGCCGGGATTGCAGGCTGGCGAGCAAGCCGGGAAGTTCAGCGACGCTGATGGAATGCTTCCGGGCGGCGGCGCGCAAGGCGAACAGGCGCTCTTCGGCCGCTTCCAGCCTGCGCGGGTCGGCCTCAGAATCCTGGGCCAGCCGGCTGAGCAGGTTCTCGGCCTCGGCCAGCGCGGTCTCGGCGGCTTCCAGGGCGAGCAAGGCGGGTTGGGCCGGGTTGATCGTATCCTGCGGCGCGTTGTTCGGCACCAGGCGTTGCAGCGCGCGGCCGGCGGCGCGCAGGGCGGCGGCGGGACCGGCGTTGCGGTTGCGCCCCGATTGTGGCGACAGCTCGGACAGGGCGGCGGCGATCGCCTCGGCGCGGCGCTCACCCTGTTGCAGCGATTGCCGTTCCTCGGCGAGGCGGGCTTCCTCGCCCTCCTCCGGGGCGATCCGGGACAGTTCGTCGACGGCATGGCCGAGCCAGTCGCGGTCGCGTTCGGCCGCCGCGATGGCCTCGCGTGCGGCGGTCAGCGCCGTGGTGGCCTGGCGCAGGGCGCGCCAGCTGGCGGCGACTTCGGTGCGCAGTTTCTCGGCGACTCCGAAGGCATCGAGCAGCGCCGCATGACCGGCCGGGTCGGCGAGGCCCATCTGGTCGTGCTGGCCCTGGACCTCGACCAGCATGGCGCCCAGGCGGCGCAACAGCGCGGCGCTGACTGGCTGGTCGTTGACGAAGGCGCGGGAACGGCCGTCACGGGTGACGATGCGGCGCAGCACCACCTCGTCCTCGGCGTCCATGCCCTGTTCGGCCAGCAGGGCGAAGGCGGGATGGCCCAGCGGCGGGGCGAAGACGGCGGCCACGCTGGCCTGTTCGGCTTCGGCGCGCACCAAGCCCTGTTCGGAGCGGGCGCCGAGGGCCAGACCGAGGCTGTCGAGCAGGATCGATTTGCCGGCACCGGTCTCGCCGGTGAGCACGGTCAGGCCGGCGCCGAAGGAGAGGTCCAGCCGCTGGATCAGCACGACATCGCGAATGGACAAAGCTGTCAGCATGGGGAAGCCGTCAGCATGACGCGATGCCTCGGGGCGGCTGGATCAGAATACGGAGCGCCACATGCGACGCAGCATGCCGGGCTTTTCCTGCGGCGTCCGCGCGCCGTCGGCAGCAGCCTCGCCGGCGCCGACGAGTTGGTCGTAGCTGTCGGAATACCATTCGCTGCCGGGATAGTTGTGGCCGAGCACGGCGGCGGTTTTGCGTGCCTGTTCGGTGAGGCCGAGGATCAGGTAGATCTCGGTCATGCGATGCAGCGCTTCGGCGGCGTGGTTGGTGGTCTGGTAGTCCTCGACCACGCGCTGGAAGCGGTTAATCGCCGCAGTGTAGAGCTTCTGATTCAGGTAGTAGCGGCCGATTTCCATTTCCTTGCCCGCCAGATGGTCGCGGGCGAGGTCGATCTTGAGCCGGGCGTCGCGGCCATAGGCGCTTTCCGGGAAGCGGTTCACCACCTCCTGCAGCGCGCCCATCGCCTCCTGGGTCGCGCGCTGGTCGCGCTGGACGTCGGCGATCTGTTCGTAATGCGCCAGTGCGCGCAGGTAATAGGCATAGCTGATGTCGCGATGGGCGGGGTGCAGCTGGATGAAGCGGTCCAGGGTGGCGATCGCCGGGGTGTATTTGCTTTGCAGATATTCGGCGTAGCCTTGCATCAACTGGGCATTCACCGCCCAGGAGGAATACGGGTAGTTCTGTTCGACCTGATCGAACTGGGTGGCCGCGGTGTTATAGCGGCGCGACGACAGGGCATCGACGCCACGGTTGTACAGCACTTCGGGGTCCGGGAGGTTGATCTCGTCCGGGTTGGGCTCCTTCGTGGCGAAGGGGTTCAACGCGGACATGGTCTCGCAGCCGGCGAGCGGCAGGGAGAGCAACACAAGCAGGGCAGCGAAGGCGGGTCGGAGCATCGATCGAATCACCGGATAGGGCACGCGTTGCTTATAGCACGCTCAACGCGGTGGCGAACCCCGTCCAATTGCAGCCAGGCGGATGTAACGCAAGCAACGTGGGGACTTCGCCCCTCGCCCTCCCCAGAGCCGAAGGCGCATACGGATGGGGGCCTGGGGCCTCAGGCCCCAGCGGGTCCAGGGCAGCGCCCTGGCCTTCCTTGCTTGGCGTCAGCCGTGGGCGCGCTTGGGCTGGTTGCCCTCGACGGGGGCTGGGCCATCGACCAGGCGCCAGTTGGCGGGATCGGCAAAGAGCTTGCGCAGGAGCTGATTGTTCAGGGCATGGCCGGGCCGGTTGGCGCGCAGTCCGGCGTGCAGGGTGGTGCCGGCCAAAGCGAGGTCGCCGACGATGTCGAGCAGCTTGTGGCGGACGAATTCGCCGGGCATGCGCAGTCCGGCCGGGTTGAGCACCTTGTCGCCATCGACCACCACGGCGTTGTCCAGGCTGCCGCCGCGGGCCAGGCCGGCGGCTTGCATCGCCTCGACCTCGCTGAGCAGGGTGAAGGTGCGGGCGGGGGCGAGTTCCCGGCGAATGCTGGCGCCGTCGAGTTGGAGCGCCAGCGACTGGGCGCCGATCGCCGGGGCATCGAAATCGATGGCGATGCGGGCATCGAGGCCGTGGGCGCCGGCGGCTGGCGGCAGCAGTTCGATATAGGCGCCATGGGCGCTGTCCACGCGCACCGGCCGGGCGATGGCGATGGCGGAGCGCGCCTGGTCCTGGGCGATGATCCCCGCGCAATCGATCAGGAAGACGAAATTCGCCGCCGATCCGTCCAGGATCGGCAATTCCGGGCCGTCCACTTCCACCACGACGTTGGTCACGCCAGTGGCGGCCAAGGCGGCCATGAGGTGTTCCACCGTGCCGATGCGGGCCTCAGCGATCGCGGGGTGGGCGAGCACGGTGCACAGCCGTGTGTCGGCCACCAGGTCGAAGCGGGCGGGGATGTCGATGCCGAGGTCGCGGCGCCGAAAGACGATGCCGTGGCCGACACCGGCGGGACGCAGGGCCATCGCCACGCGTGCGCCGCTGTGCAGGCCAATGCCGACGCAGTCGATCGGCGCCTTGAGCGTGTGCTGCATGATCCGGCCACCTGCCATCAGGGCGTCATCCATCGTGCCGGAGCCGGTGGAGCGGAACATTGTCACACTGTGCGGGAAGCCGTCCATGAGCCTGACTTTCTGTCCTGCGCCGTCATGCAAAGCACGGCCGCCGAAACTAGGGCAGTGCCGCGCGTCGGCGCGAGTCAAGCTTTATTTCTCAATATTACAGAATAAAGTATTGAAATAGCAGTAGTTTTTGCATTGCCGTGGCTGCGGTGCAGCATCCCGGCGCCATGCTGGTGGCACGGCGCCGGGGCACGCGCTGCTAGTGCGGCGTGCCGGAATGCTGGCGGCGCAGGAAGGTCGGGATTTCCAGGTCGATCTTCTCGCCCGGCGTCGGGGTGCGCGGCGCCTCGGCCGGCAGCTCGGCGCTGGGCTCGGCGTATTGGCTTGGCTGCGTTGTGGCGGTGCGTGGCTCGGGCGCCGGGCCGGCGCCGCGGTTGCCGCGCAGCAGGCCGGTCACGCGGTTGAACAGGTTCGGGCCGACGGCGGGGGCAGGGCGGGCAGGTTCAGCGGTCGGTGCGGTCGGACGTGCCACGGTGGCGCGCATCGGCTCGGTGCGGCGCTGCGGCGCCAGGTCGGGCAAAAGGGCTTCGGGCGCGCGGGGCGCCAACGGGGCCGGTTCGGTGAAGGGCGCCTGGGCCACGCCGACCCGGGGCGCCACGACCTGCGTTTGCAAAGCCTGCAGCGTCTGGACGGGGGCTGCGCGCATGGCCGGACGGCTGCCGATGCCAGGCGGAAGGCCGGTTGACGGTGCAGCCGGGCGCAGCGGAATGGGCTGGTTGCCGCCAAGGCCGGCTTGTGTCCCGATCTGGGTGTTTGATGGCGGCGCAGCCTGGGTATCACCGTCCGGGGATGCGGTGGCGACGGCATCGCTGTTGGCATCGAACAGGCCACCATTGGCGACCGCCACCAGGCGCGGGCGCTCGGCGGTCCTCACCGCGGACTCGATGCCGGTGGCGACCACGGAAACGCGGACCTTGCCGGCCAGCGTCTCGTCGATCGCCGAGCCGAAGATGATGTTGGCTTCTTCGTCGACTTCCTCGCGGATGCGGTTCGCCGCGGCGTCAACTTCGAACAGCGTCATGTCCTCGCCGCCGGTGATGTTGATCAACAGGCCCTTGGCGCCGCGCATGCAGGTGTCTTCCAGCAGCGGGTTGCTGATCGCCAGTTCGGCGGCGCGGACCGAGCGGTTTTCGCCCTCGGCCTCGCCGGTGCCCATCATCGCCTTGCCCATCTCGGCCATCACGGTGCGGATGTCGGCGAAATCGAGGTTCACCAGGCCGGGGGCGACCATCAGGTCGGTCACGCCCTTGACGCCCATGTAGAGCACCTGGTCGGCCATCTTGAACGCCTCTTTCCAGCCGGTGCGCTCATTGGCGAGGCGGAAGAGGTTCTGGTTCGGGATGACGATCAACGTGTCGACGTATTCCTGCAACTCGGCAATCCCCGCCTCGGCGGCGCGCGCCCGGCGGCTGCCCTCGAAGGTGAACGGCTTGGTGACCACGCCGACGGTGAGGATGTTGCGCTCGCGGGCCATGCGGGCGATCACCGGGGCTGCCCCGGTGCCGGTGCCGCCGCCCATGCCGGCGGTGATGAACACCATATGGGCGCCGTCGAGGTGGCGATACAGCTCTTCGGCCGCCTCCTCCGCCGCTGCCCGGCCGACTTCCGGCTTAGCGCCGGCGCCGAGGCCCTGGGTGATGTGCGGCCCGAGTTGCACGCGGCGGTCAGCGCGCGAATGCATCAGCTGCTGCGCGTCGGTGTTGGCGACCACGAACTCGACGCCCTGGAGATTGAGGGCAATCATGTTGTCGACCGCATTGGTGCCGCCGCCGCCGACGCCGATCACGGTGATGCGCGGCGTGAAGTCGGTGTGCATCATCTGCGGAATGGTCAGATTCAACGTCATCAGGATTGGCTCCCCAAGAGATTCACTTCTACCGCGCGCAATCGATTCGCAAGTGCCCGGGCCACAAAACTTCGCAAACCCGGCCGGTCGTTTCTGTGCCGTGGCATGTTCGTCACACCCTTTCGCACAGATACGCGACGATCCGGCCGAACAGCCCACGCGATGGTTCGATATCGAGGTCCAGGTCCGGCAGCCGGCGGCCCTCGCCGGCACTCCACGCCAACAGCCCGACCACGGTGGCGAAGGCCGGGCCCTGCGCCGAGTCGGGCAGGCCGCGCAACTGCGCCGGCCGGCCAAGCCGGACCTGGCGGCCCAGCATCTCGGCGGCCATTTCCCGTACGCCGGCCAACTGGCTCGCGCCGCCGGTCAGCACCACGCGGTGGCCGGCGACCCGGCCGAGCCCCGAGGCGTCAAGCCGCTGGCGGACCAGTTCGAACGTTTCCTCGAGGCGGGGCCGGATGATGTTGACGATCATGCTGCGCGGCACCTTGGCGATCTGGTGCTCGTCCTCGCCGACCAGCGGCACCGGCAGCATCTCGCGCTCGTCATCCGGGCTGACCAGGGCGCTGCCCCACAGCGTCTTGAGCCGCTCCGCCGCGGTGATCGTGGTGGAAAGCACGCTCGCGATGTCGCGCGTGACATGCAGCCCGCCGAGCGGCAGTTGTTCGGTATGCAACAAGTGGCTTTCGGCAAAGACCGCCATGCCGGTGGTGCCGCCGCCCATGTCCAGAACGGTGGCGCCAAGCTGCTTCTCGTCCTCGACCAAGGTCGCGATCCCCGCCGCCATCGGGGCCGAAACCAGGTCGGCGATCTCAAGGTCACAGCGCGCCAGCCCGGCATCCAGGGTGCGCAAGGCCGTGGTGCCGGCATCGACCACATGCAGCCGGCCGATCAGCTGCTCGCAATGCAGGCCGCGCGGATCGCCCACGCCCTGGGCGTCGTCGGCGGAGAACGCCATCGGTAGGATATGGATGATGCTGCGGCCGGGGCTGGCGGCGCGACTGCGACCCTCCTGCAGCACCCGCCGGATATCGGCGTCATTCACCGAGCGTCCGCCGACCGGCCACTGCACGTTGAACAGGCGGCTTTCCGGCTGGCCACAGGACAGGTTGACGGTGACCTTCGGCAGGCGGATGCCCGCCTCCTCCTCGGCCTGGCCGACAGCGGCGCGGATCGCGCGCTCCGCCTCCTCGATATCGACGATGCCGCCGCCGCGCACGCCGCGGCCCTTCTGCCAGCCGAAGCCGAGTACCCGCAATGTGCCGTCCGACTCCGCCCGGCCGATGACACAGACGATCTTCGTGGTTCCTATGTCTAGCACCCCGAACGGGCCGGACTGGCGGCCGCGACGCTGCGGCGCCTCGTCGCCGAGGTCGGGCGGAGGCAGGGCGCGGCGGGACATGTCGTTCATGCCGGGTGGCCCTTAGGGAGGGGGGGAAGTCTTCTTTTTTGTGAACAAAAAAGAAGCAAAAAAAACTTCATCCATTGGCTGAAGGAAAAGCCGCGACTTTCCGCGCGCGAACGAAGAAAGTTTTTTTGCTTCTTTTTGTTCACAAAAAGAAGAATCTTGCTGCTCATGTCCTGCGCCCCGGGGATAGCGGCGGCCGCACCACCAGCCGGTCCGGCAGCCGCAGATCGACCACCGCCAGCGGCCGATCGAGCAGCGAATGGCTCGCCTGGAGTTCGGCCAGCTTGGCCAAAGCCTGGATCTCCGCCCCTTCCGGCAGCATCACATCCGCACCGTTGTTCATGCGCAGGTTCCAGCGCCGCTCACCGACGCGCACCGCGGCGACGACGCGCTTTTGCAGGTCGGGCTGGGTGGCCAGCATGTCCATCAGCGCGGCGGCGGCGGCCGGTGCGCCGGGCCCGACCACCAGCGGCAACTGGCCGGAGAACGCCGCCACATCGGAATCGGCCACGATGTCGCCGTCGCGATCGACCAGCAGGAACTTGCCCTCCGACTGCCACACCGCGAACGGCCGGCGCTCGACCAGGCGGACCACGATGGTGGCCGGCAGGCGGCGCTCGACGGTGGCGGTTTCGACCCACTTGATGCTTTCCAGGCGCTGGCGGGCTTCGGCCAGCGAGTAGCTGAGGATCGGCTCGCCCGGCCGGATGCCCAGGGCGGCGCGCAGCATCGGCTCCGGCGTCTTGCTGCGACCCTCGACGATCACGTTGGTGACACGCAGGCCCATCGAGGCCGCCACATCGCCGACGCGTTCGCGCAGACTGGCGCCGTCGCCCAGCGCCTGGATGCCATAGAGCGTGGCAAAGCCAAGCACCACGGCCCCGGTCAGCAAAGCGCCGGACCGCAATCTCCGGCGTTGGTTGCGCCAGATCAGCTTCCACCGGCCAGGGCGGTCCTGCATCCGCGCCGGCGGCGGGGTTCCCCTTACGCGCGACATGCGGCGTTCTCCACCATCCAGGCGCATAGCTGCGGGAAACTCATGCCGAGATGTGCAGCCTGTTCCGGCAGCAGCGAGGTCGGCGTCAGGCCGGGCTGGGTGTTGACCTCCAACAGGACGAGGCGGCCCGGCTCGCCGGCGGTGTCGTCGTAGCGGAAGTCCGAGCGGGTGGCGCCGCGACAGCCCAGCGCGCGATGCGCGGCCAGAGCCACGTCGAGCGCCTTGGCATAGACGTCGGGATGGATCGCGGCCGGGATGACATGGCGCGACCCGCCCTCGGCATACTTCGCCTCGTAGTCGTAGAAGTCGCCGTTCGACGCAGTGATCTCGGTCACCGCCAGGGCGCGCTCGCCCATCACGGCCACGGTCAGCTCACGGCCGGGGACGAATTCTTCCACCATCGCCTCCGGCCCATAGCTCCAGGCGGCGGCCACGCTGGCGCGGCGATTGCTGCCCTCGCGCATGATCTCCACGCCGACCGAGGAGCCCTCGTTGACCGGCTTGATGACATACGGCAGCGGCATCGGGTCGGCGTGTTCCAGGGCGGCGATATCGACCATGCGGCCATGGGCGATCGGCAGGCCGGCAGCGGCGAAGACGGCTTTGGCGGCGGATTTATCCATCGCCAGGGCGGAGGCGCGCACGCCGGAGTGGGTGTACGGAATGCCGAGCCAGTCGAGCACGCCCTGGATCGCGCCATCCTCGCCGAAGCGGCCATGCAGCGCGTTGAACACGGCATCGGGGCGCGGGTCGAGGGCGCGCAGCACCGCGCCAAGGTCGCTGCCGACCTCGACCGGCACCACATCGTAGCCGGCTTCGCGCAGAGCGATGATGACCTGGCGCCCGCTGGACAGGCTGACCTCGCGTTCGGCGGACATGCCGCCATAGAGCACTGCAACCCGGGTCATGCCGCGCTCTCCGTTGTTTTCCCCAGCGCGGGCACGCCGATCCGGCGAATTTCCCAGTGTAGTTCCACCCCGCTCATGGCGCGCACGCGGCGGCGGACTTCGTTGCCCAGATCCTCGATATCGGCCGACGTCGCGGTGCCGGTATTAATCAGGAAGTTGCAATGTTTTTGACTGACCTGTGCGCCGCCATGGACCAGGCCGCGGCAGCCAGCGGCATCGATCAGCTCCCACGCCTTCAGGCTGCTCTCGCCGGCATCGGGATTGCGGAAGGTGGAGCCGCCGGTGCGCGCGCGGACCGGCTGGCTGGCCTCGCGGGCGGCGCGGATCTCGGCCATGCGGGCGGCGATGGTGGCGGACTCGCCGGGCATGGCGCGAAAGCGTGCGCGCACCACCACGGACCCCGGCGGCAAGGCGGCATGGCGATAGGCGAGGGCGAGCTTCTGCACCGGCAGGCGGATCAACTGGCCGTCCCGCGTCGCGATCTCGGCCCAGTCCAGGCATGCCGCGACATCGCTGCCATAGGCGCCGGCATTCATCGCCACCGCCCCGCCGATGCTGCCAGGGATGCCCGACAGGAATTCGATGCCCGACAGCCCGGCAGCGGCGGCATGCTCGGCTACGGTGACGTCCAGCGCCGCCGCGCCGGCGATCACCCCGCTTGCGTCGATCTCGATCGCGTTGAATCCGCGTGCCAGCTTCACCACCACGCCGCGCACCCCGCCGTCGCGCACGATCAGGTTCGAGGCGGCGCCAATCGTCACGACGGGGACATGGTGCGGCAGGACGGCGAGGAAGGTGCAGAGATCATCGACATCGGCCGGCCGCACCAGCCATTCGGCCGGTCCGCCGACACGAAACCAGGTCTGCGCTCCGAGCGGGGCATTCGGCGTCGCCCGTCCGCGCAACCGGCTGGCGGCCTCGGCAATGGCGTCGCGCCCGATTGCGGGGGATTCGGCGACCATCATGCCGCACCTCCGGCCCGTGCCTTCTGCCCGGCCTGCAGCTTGGCGAGCTCGCCGGGCAGAGTGGCGGCCCACTGGGTGATGTTCCCCGCGCCGAGGCAGATGACGAAATCACCGGGCTTGGCGATGGCGTGCACCATCTCGGCCAGATGCTCCGGCCCCGGCAGCGGCACCACGCTGCGATGCCCGCGCGCGCGCAGTCCCTCGACCAGGGCATCGCGGTCAACGCCAGGGATCGGCGCCTCGCCGGCGGCGTAAGTCTCCGCCACGATCACCGTGCCGGCGTCGTTCATGCAGGTGCAGAACTCGGCGAACAGCGATTGCAGCCGGGTGTAGCGGTGCGGCTGGACGACCGCGACGACATTGCCGGCGCCGGCCTGGCGCGCGGCCTTCAGCACGGCGGCGATCTCGACCGGATGGTGGCCGTAATCGTCGATCACGGTGATGCCGCCGGCCTCGCCGGTCTTGGTGAAGCGCCGCTTCACGCCTTTGAAGTTGGCAAACGCCGTGCGCAGCGTGGCGTCGTCGATCTCCATCTCGGCGCCGATCGCCACGGCGGCGAGCGCGTTCTGCACATTGTGCTGGCCGAGCATCGGCAGGCGGAACGGCCCCATCTTGCGGCTGCGGCCGCGCGCGCGGTCGGCGATGCTGACTTCGAAGGTGGCGCCGAGCTTGTCCATCACCAGCTTGTCCGCGCGCACATCGGCCTGAGGCGAAAACCCATAGGTGATGATCCGCCGGTCGGACAAACGCGGGATCATCTGCTGCACCGCCGGGTGGTCGATGCACAGCACTGCAAAGCCGTAGAATGGCACGTTCTGCACGAACTGGTCGAAGCCGGCGAGCATGGCCTCCCCGGTGCCCCAGTGGTCGAGATGCTCGGGGTCCATGTTGGTCACCACGGCAATCGTGGCTGGGAGCCGGAGAAAGCTGCCGTCGCTCTCGTCGGCCTCGACCACCATCCACTCGCCGGCGCCCATGCGGGTGTTGGTGCCGTAGTTGTTGATGATGCCGCCGTTGATGACCGTCGGGTCGAGCCCGGCGGCCTCCAGCACGGCGGCGACGAGGCTGGTGGTCGTCGTCTTGCCATGGGTGCCGCCGATGGCGATCGCCCAGCGCAGCCGCATGAGTTCGGCCAGCATCTCCGCCCGGCGTACCACCGGGATCAGCCGGGCGCGCGCCGCCTGGACTTCGGGGTTGTCGGGCTTCACCGCGGTCGAGACCACGACCACCTGGCTATTGCCGAGGTTGCGCGCATCATGGCCGACCGCGACGGAAATGCCGGACTCGCGCAGCCGCCGCACATTGGCACCATCGGCGATATCGCTGCCCTGCACGGAATAGCCGAGATTGTGCAGCACCTCGGCAATGCCGGACATGCCGATGCCGCCGATGCCGACGAAATGGATGGTGCCGATCGAGAGAGGCAGCGCCCTCATGCCCTGCTCTCCTGAAATGCGGTTTTGCCCATGGCGTGTTCCACCAGATCGGCAAGGCGGGCCGCGGCATCCGGGCGACCCGCGCTCGCGCTGGCAGCGGCGGCGCGCGCCAATGCGTCGGGATCGCCGAACAGTGCGGCCAATCTCTCGGCCAGCGCTGCCGGCGTGGCGGCGGATTGCGCCATCACCCAGGCGCCGTCACCGAGTGCTGCGGCATTGGCGCTCTGGTGGTCGTCGATGGCACCCGGCAGCGGCACCAGGATCGCCGGCCGGCCAACCACGGCGAGTTCCGCCACCGTCGAGGCGCCGGCTCGCGCGATCACCAAATGCGCGCCGGCCAGCAACGCCGCGACATCGGCAAAGAACGGCGCCAGCGTGGCCGCAATGCCGCTCAGGGCATAGGCCTCCCGGACCCGGTCGATATCCTCGGTGCGGCATTGCTGCGTCACCACCAGCCGGGCGCGCAACGCGGCGGGCAACACCGCGAGCGCCGGCGGCACCACGTCGCTGAACACGCGCGCCCCGAGCGACCCGCCAAGCACCAGCAAGCGAATTTCCGTGCCGGGAGCCGTGTAGGGCTGCGCGGTGATGGCCGGGCGAACCGGATTGCCGGTGATTTCGGTGCGCACACCCGGCGGCACCCGCGATGTGCCAGCGAAGCTGAGCGCCAGCACATCGGCACGGCCGCAGAGCATCCGGTTGGCGCGCCCGAGCACCCCGTTCTGCTCGTGTAAAACCACCGCCGGGCGGCTGACCAGGAAGCGGCTGGCGAACACCGGCGCGACACAGGGATAGCCACCAAACCCGACAATTGCCGCCGGGCGCAGCCGGGCAAGAATGCCGCGCGCCTGCCAGGTGCCGGCCGCCAGCGCCGCGACCGACCGCGCCGCGCGGCCCACCCCGCGCCCGGCGATGCCGCTGCCGGCCAGCACGAAACGCTCACGCCCCTCGAATACCGGCGACGCCAAGCCACCCGAGCGCGCGTCGGTCATCAGCACCACGCGCTGCCCGCGCCGGATCAGTTCAGCCGCAAGCGCCTCGGCCGGAAAGAAATGCCCCCCCGTGCCGCCAGCGGCGACAACCACCGGACGCATCTCACTGCCTCGCATGGGGCCCCCTCACGACACATCCCCGTGCATGCGCCGCCGGGTCAGCGCCAGCAACAGCCCGATGCCCAGCCCAACCGCCAGCGCGGAGGACCCGCCGTAGGAGACGAACGGCAGTGTCATGCCCTTGGTCGGGATCAGATGCAGCGTCGAGGCGAGGTTGATGAAGGCCTGGAAGCCAAACCCGGCGGCCAGCCCGGTCGAGGCCAGCACCACATACAAGTCGCGCTCCGGCAACATCCGCAGCATCCCGCGCAGTGCGATGAACGCGAACAGCAGCACGATCAACAGGCAGACCAGCATGCCGAATTCCTCACCGGCAACGGCAAAGACGAAGTCGGCATGGGCATCGGGGATATGATCCTTCACCCGGCCCTCGCCCGGCCCGCGGCCCAACAACCCGCCGGAGCCGAAGGCCCGCGTGGCGAGATCGACCTGAAACGTGTCGCCGGCGGCAGGATCGAGAAATTTGTCCACGCGCCGGCGCACATGGTCCAGCGACAGATACGCGAGGTAGCCCGCCGCGCCAAAACCGCCGACGGCACCAGCAACAAACACCACATGCACGCCGGAGACGAAGAACTGGGTGATCAGCACGCCCATCAGCACCGCGAGCATCCCCATGTCTTTCTGCAGCGTCAGCAGAATGGCGATGATCGCCGCCATGACCAGCGCCAGACCGGGCCAGGCGAGCCGCAACGTCCAACTTGTCTCCCGCCGGCCCTGCGCGATCAGCCAGGCGGCAACGACGGCGAAGAACGGCTTGAGGAATTCGCTCGGCTGCATCGACATGCCCGGCAAGCTGAGCCAGCGCCGCGCCCCCTTGATCTCCGCCCCGCTGACCAACGTCAGCGCCGTCAGCACCAGGGCGCCAGCACAGCCAACCAGCGCCACCCGGCGCACCCCGCGCGGCGACAACAATGACACCGTGAACATCACCGCCATGGCGGCACACAGGAACACCACCTGCTTGAGCAGGAAGATGTCGCGTGAAATGCGGATCGCCTGCGCCACCGCCGGGCTCGCCGCCATCATCATCACGTAGCCGAAGAACACCAACGCGGCCACCGCCACCAGCGTCCAGCGATCCACCGTCCACCACCAGCGGCCCAGCAGCGAGTTGTCGGCGCGCGAGAGCATCATGGCGTTGCGATCTCGTTGACGCAGGCTTGCGCGAGCGTGCGGAACCGGTCGCCACGCTGGTCGAATCCGGTGAACTGATCCCAGCTCGCGCAGGCTGGCGAGAGCAGCACGACGATCTCCGCACCATCGCGCTGGGCCAGCCGCCATGCTTCCGCAACGGCGGCCTCCAGCGTGCCGAGATCGCGGTGCGGCTGCCCATGTGCTGCCAAGGTCGCCGCCAGGACCGGGGCATCACGGCCGATCAACAGGGTTTCCACGACCCGGGGGAAGAACTCGGCCAGCGGCGCGATGCCGCCCTCCTTGGCCATGCCGCCGGCAATCCACAGGATGCGGTCGTAGCAGATCAGTGCGCGCGCGGTGCTGTCGGCGTTGGTCGCCTTGCTGTCGTTGACGAAACGGATTCTCCCGCGCCGCGCCACCAACTCCTGGCGATGCGGCAGGCCCGGGTAGCTGCGGATGCCCTCCGCCACCGCGGCGCGCGAGGCCCCGAGATGCAGCGCCATCGCCGAGGCGGCGGCGGCGTTCTGGGCATTATGCGCGCCGGGCAGCGCGGCAGCGCCAGCCAGTGCGGCGATCCCCGCATGTTCACTTACCGTGACGATCTTGGCGGGCGCGCCGCGCAAACCCTCGACCATCGCGCGCGACGCCGCGTCATCGGCGCCAACCACGGCGAGGTCGCCCACCTGTTGCCGGTCGAACACATGCCGCTTGGCTGCGATGTAGCCCGCCATGTCGCCGTGGCGGTCCAGATGGTCCGGGCTGAGATTGAGCATCGCCGCCGCGCCGAAGCGCAAGGTCGCCAACCGTTCCAGCATGTAGCTCGACATTTCCAGCACATAGACGCCGTTATCCGGCAGCAGCGGCAACGCGAGTGCAGCCGTGCCGAGATTGCCCCCGGCCGCCACCGGAATGCCTGCGACGCCCAGGATATGCGCCAACAGCGCCGTCGTGGTGGACTTGCCGTTGGTCCCGGTGATCCCCGCGAAACGAGCCTTCGACAAACTTGCGCTCACCGCCTGGAACAGCAACTCGGCATCGGACCAGATCGGCACCCCGGCGGCGATCGCGGCCAAGGCGATCGGATGGGCATCCGGGCCGTAATGCGGAATGCCCGGCGAAAGCACCAGCGCATCGAGCCCCGCCATCACCGGCTCGGCGACCACCAGCCCGGTCGCCGATGCTCGTGCCTCGGACTTGTCATCCCACACCGTGACGCCCGCCCCCATCGCCACCAGCGCACGCGCCGCCGGCAGGCCGTTGCGACCCAGCCCGACCACGGCAAAACGCTTGCCGGCAAAAAGAGTGGGTGACCAAGTCATCGGATTTTCAAAGTCCCCAACCCGATCAGCGCCAGGATCATCGCGATGATCCAGAACCGGATGACAATCGTCGGCTCCGACCAGCCCTTCTTCTCGAAATGATGATGCAACGGTGCCATCAGAAACACCCGCCGCTTGGTGCGCTTGTACCAAGCGACCTGGATGATCACCGACACCGTCTCGACCACGAACAACCCACCGACAATAGCCAGCACGATCTCATGCTTCACCGCGACGGCCACCGCCCCCAAAGCGCCGCCCAGCGCCAGGCTGCCGGTATCGCCCATGAACACCGCCGCCGGCGGCGCGTTGAACCACAAAAAGCCAAGCCCTGCGCCGATCAGCGCCGAGCAGAAGATCGCCAACTCGCCAACCCCCGGCACGAAGTTCAGCTGCAGGTAGTCGGCAAACACCCGGTTGCCGACGAGATAAGCGATCAGCGCAAACACTCCGGCGGCTATGATCGTTGGCACGATCGCCAATCCGTCCAGCCCGTCGGTCAGGTTCACCGCATTGGAAAACCCCACCATCACCAGGGCCGCAACCAGCGGGAAGGCCACCCCAAGCGGGATCAGCACGTCCTTGAACACCGGCACCGTCAATCCGGTCGACAACGGCTCGCGCGTCAGATGCATCAGCGCGATCGCGGCGGCCAAGCCAAACACCGATTGCAGGATCAGCTTGCCGCGGCTGGACAGGCCTTTGTAGTTCGCCTTGGACAATTTGATGTAGTCGTCGATGAAGCCGATCCCGCCATACGACAGCGTCAGCGCCAGCACCACCCAGACAAACCCGTTGCGCAAATCCGCCCACAACAGCGTCGAGATCGTCAACGCCGACAGGATCAGCACGCCCCCCATCGTCGGCGTGCCCTTCTTCTCGATCAGATGCCGCTCCGGCCCATCGGGGCGAATCGGCTGGCCCTGGCCCTGGATGGCGCGCAGATGGCGGATCATCATCGGCCCGAACATCAACGACAGGATCAACGCGGTGATACAGGCAGCCCCGGCCCGAAAGGTCAGGTAGCGAAACAGGTTCGCCGCGATGATCTGGTCGGCCAGTGGGGCGATCAGGTTGAAGAACATTAGGCGGCCTCCCCGCTACAGACTGGGCCGCAGAACGGGCGGTCGATCGCCTGGATGATGAACCGCATTTGACTACCCAGGCTGCCCTTGACCAGCACGGCATCGCCCGGCCGCAAGGCCTCGGCGACAATCGGCGCCAGGGCCGCGGAATCAACCGCGTGCCCGCCGCGCTTGGCGGCCGGCAGCGCCGCATGCAGATGCGCCATCAACGGACCACAGGTGAAGACGATGTCGGCCGCCTCGGCGGCCGCCCCCGCCAGTGCCGCGTGCTCGCCCGGTCCGATTTCGCCCAACTCGCGCATGTCGCCCAGCACCGCCACGCGCCGCACCGCGGACTGCATTGCCAGCACCGCGAATGCCGCGCGCACCGCCACGCCCGAGGCGTTGTAGCTCTCGTCAAGCAAAAGTGCCGCCCCCCCCGCCGCCGCAATCGCCCGTTGCGCCCCGCGCCCGGCCACCGGCATGAAGCCCATCAACGCCGCCGCCCCGCGCACGGGATCGGCCCCCAGCACGGTGGCGGCGGAAAGTGCCGCCACCGCATTGATCGCCATGTGGCCACCGGCGGCGGCCAGGCGGGTGGTGACGCGCCGGCCGGCGATCTCGGCGTCCAATTCGGTCCCGCCGGCATCGGCACGAACGTCCAACAACCGGTCATCGGCCTCGGCATGCCGCCCGAAACTGCGCACCGCATGTCGCGCGCCGTCGCACAGCCGCGCGAACATCGCGCTGTCACGCGGCAGCACCAGGGTGCCGTCTGCCAGCCCGTCCTGAATCGCCAGCTTCTCGTCGGCAATCGCCTCGACGCTGCCGAGATGCCCGACATGCACGGCCTCAACATTGGTAATCAGCGCGACATCGGGCCGCGCCAGCCGGGCCAACGGAAGAATCTCGCCGGCATGGTTCATGCCGATCTCGGCCACGCAATAGATCGCCGGCCGCGGAATGCGCGCCAGCGTCAACGGCAATCCCCAATGGTTGTTGTGCGACGCCTCAGCGGCCCAGGTGCTGCCATGCGCCGCCAGGATCGCCCGCAGCATCTCCTTGGTCGTGGTCTTGCCGACGCTGCCAGTCACGGCCAGCAACTTTCCCCCGAACCGCGCGCGGGCATATTCGGCAAGCCCGCGCAGCCCCGCCATCGTATCCCTCACCGCGAGCAGCGGCGCATCATCGGCGACATCCTCCGGCAGCGCATGAACCAGCGCACCGGCCGCGCCACGATCCAGCGCCGCGCGCACCCAGCGATGCCCGTCGCTCTCGCCGACCAGCGCCACGAACAGATCGCCGGGCTTCAGCGTGCGCGTATCGATCGACACCCCGCTGGCGCTGAACGGCGTGCGCAACAGCCCGCCAGTCGCGGCGCGCAGATCGGCGGGCGTCCACAGCGCGCTCATGTGATGCCGATCAACTGGCGCACCACCGCCGCGTCGTCGAACGGAAAGGTCTCGGTGCCGATCGTTTGCCCCTGCTCATGACCCTTGCCGGCCACGGCCAGCACGTCGCCCGGCTGCAAGGCGGCCAGCGCCTCGGCAATGGCATCGGCGCGATTGGCGCGCGCCCGCGCGGCCGGCATGGCACCCATCCCGGCCAGCACGGCGGCGCGAATGATCGCGGGGTCCTCGGTGCGCGGATTGTCGTCGGTGACGATGGCGACATCGGCGTGCGCCGCCACCGCCGCCCCCATCAGCGGTCGCTTGCCGGGGTCGCGGTCGCCGCCGGCGCCAAAGACGATGTGCAACCGGCCTTCGGTATGCGGCCGCAACGCCGCCAACAACCGTTCCAGCGCGTCCGGCGAATGGGCATAGTCGACATAGACCGCCGCCCCATTGCCCAGGGTGGCCGCCAACTCCATCCGCCCGCGCACGCCCACCAAACCGGGCAGCCGGTCGATCGCATCCGCCACCCCGGTGACCTCGGCCAATGCGGCGGCAACCAGCGCATTGTCAGCCTGGAACCGCCCCGGCAAGCCGATCGGGATCTCCCGTCGCGCGCCCGCCGCCTCGATCTCCAGCACCTGCCCACCCGGGCGCGGCACGGCTCGCCGCAGCCGGATCGCGTCGCCATCCCGACCGACCATGCGCAGGTCCAGCCGCCGCCGCTGCGCGATCCAGCGCAGGGCACGCAGACTCGGTTCTTCGAGCGTGGTGCTGGCAATTGCCGGCGCACGGCCCGGCAGAAGTTCCTGGAACAGCCGCAGTTTGGCGTCGCGATAGGCGTCCATCGAGCGGTGATAGTCGAGATGGTCGCGGGTCAAATTGGTGAACGCCGCCGCGCTCAAACGCAGCCCATCCAGCCGGCTCTGATGCAGCCCGTGCGACGACGCCTCCAGCGCCGCCCGGCCCACCCCACTCTGCGCCAACCCGGCCAATGCCTGCGACAACTGCACCGCATCCGGCGTGGTCAGCCCAGGCCCGGAAATCCCGGCCTCGGTCACCACGCCAAGCGTGCCCAGGCTGGCCGCGCGGAGCCCGGCCAGTGCCCAGAGCTGGCGCAGGAAATCCGTCGTGCTGGTCTTGCCGTTGGTCCCGGTCACCGCCACCAGTATGGCCGGCGCGGGACCGGCCAACAGGGCGGCGATGATGGCCAGCCGATGCCGTGGGGCGGGGTCCTCCAACAACGCGCACCCGGCCGGCACCGGCGTCCCTGGCGGTGCCAGAACCGCGCTGGCGCCGCGGGCCACGGCCTCGGGAATAAACTTCCGCCCGTCCTGCACCGCCCCGGGCAGGGCGGCGAAAATCATGCCGTGGCGCACCTGCCGGCTGTCGGCGGTGATGCCGACGATCTCCAGCGCCGCGGCCGCGTGCCATGTTTCCCGCTGGCGCGCGCCCAGCGTGATCAGGTCGGGCATTCGGGTGAGGATACTAGCGAACCGCAACGACGGTGCCCCCGGATGGCGCCGTGGGTGTGGCTTCCTGACGCGGATCGCGCGGCGGCTGGGGGGCGGCGCGCGGCGCTGTCGCGGGTTGCGGGCTGGTCGCAGGCGCTCCCGCCTGCGGGCGGCCGGGGCCAGGGGCGGCGGCGGCCGGCCGCGACTGCGCCGGCGCAGCACCCGCCGGGCGCCCGGGTTGCAGCGGCATCGCCAGGCTCGCGGCCGTCGCCGCCGCCGTGGCGGTTTCCGGCAACAGCCCAAGCATCGGGCCGATCCGCGCCACCACTCGTCCGGCGCCCGGGGCTGCCACCCATCCGGCGGTGGCATAGCCGAAAGTGCTGGCGTTCGCCTTGGCCTCGTCGAGCATGAAATACACCGCGTAGCGCGGCGCGTTCATCGGAAAAACGCTGGTGAAGGCTTGCACGTTGGCCTTCTTCTTGTAGCCGCCCTTGCCGGATTTCTCCGCCGTGCCGGTCTTGCCGCCGATGAAATAGCCCGGCACCTCCGCCGTCTTGCCGAAGCCGTCGGACACCACCAGGCGCATCAACTTGCGCATGGTGTCCGAGGTCTGCTGGCTCATCACCCGCTCGCCCGTCGGCAGCGCGGCATCGGCCTCGCGCGCCACGATGGTCGGGCGCATCAACAGCCCGCTATGGGCGATCGCCGCCGTCGCGCGGACCACGTGCAGCGGCGTCACCGAGATACCATGGCCGAAGCCGATGGTCATCGTGGCGATGTCTTTCCAATTGGCCGGCGGCGGCGTCAGCGGCCTGAAGGTCTCCGGCAGTTCGATCGGCACCGGCGCCATCATTCCCATGCGCTGGTGCCACGCCCGCTGGCGCTCGGCGCCGACCATCTGCGCCACTTTCGCGGCGGCGATGTTCGAGGAGTAGGCAAGGAACTCCGGGAAATACAGCGCCCGCTTCTTGCCCTCGAAATCGTTGATGGTGAAGCGCCCGACATGGATCGGCGCCGAGGCATCCAGGATGGTCCAAAGCTGCGCCGCCCCGCTATCCAGCGCCATCGCCGCGGTCTGCAGCTTGAAAGTGCTGCCCGGCTCGTAGCGGCCGGAGATCGCCCGGTTGAAGCGCTGCTCGTCGGTGGCGCGGCGGTACTGGTTGGCGTCGTAATCCGGCAGGCTGACCATGGCGAGGATCTCGCCGGTGCGCACATCCATCACGATGCCGCAGCCGCCGATGGCGTTGAACGCGGCCATCGACTTGGACAGCTCGTCGCGCACCACCGCCTGGACCCGCACATCGATCGACAGCCGCAAGGGCGCCCGGTCGGTGCGCAACCGCTCATCGAAGAATTTCTCGACGCCCGCTTGACCGTTGCCATCGATGTCGACGCCGCCAAGCACCTGGGAGGCAACCATGCCCAGCGGATAGCGGCGGCTCTCGGTGAACTCGAAATCCAATCCGGGAATGCCCAGCGCGTTGACCTGAAGCTGTTCTCGCGTGGTGATGCGCCGGGCGATATAAACGAATTGCTTGTCCGGCGCGGTCAGTTGCTTCTTCAGCTGCACCGGGTCCAGCCGCGGCAACACCCCGCGCAGCTTGGTCACCACGTCGTCGATGTCATACAGGATCTGCGGATTGGCATGCAGATCGGCATAGGGCAGCGAGATCGCCAGCGCCTCGCCGTTGCGATCGGTGATCGCCGCGCGCTTCACCCGCGGGCCGAAATCACTGCCCGAGGTTAAGTTGGACGACGGCGGCGAAATCGCGGCGGTGGCCGGCGTCGGTTGCAGCCCGCCGGCGCCCGGCGTGGGCAGCGCGATCGCCGGCTCCGGCTTGCGCAGCTGTGCTTCGATGCGCGGCTTGACCGGATTGACGACGGTGGCATCGACAAGCTTGCCGATCACCGCGGCGAACAGCACGCCGAAGCCGATGGCCACCAGGACCAGGCGGCCGCGGGTGCGCTCCATCGCCGCCCGGCGCTCGAGGTCGGGGGCGGTGACGCGGACATGCTCGGTGCGCGGCACCGCATCGCCCGACGCCGCACCAAAGCGATGCGCGACGCTGGAGGGCGAGGGTGCGGCCTGGTCCTGCGGTCTGGTCAATTGTTGCCTCCGCCGCCGGGGGGCATGCCAGGCTGCGTGGCGGCGCGCCGCGCCATGCCAAGGGCGGAGCGCACAGCGGGCGGGGCGCTATCGGCGGGGGCGGCCGAAGGCGTGGCAACCGGCGCGCGTGCAAGGGTCGGTGCCGATGCCACGAACGCCGGCGCCGCGGCGCGTGGCGCGCCCGGAGGTGGCGCGCTCACGGCCGGCGGGAGCGTGCTTCGAACCACCAGCTGGGTTGCCGGCGGAATGGTGGCGGACTGGACCACTGGAGCGATGGGCGTGGGCGGTCGCGGCGCCGGCGACGGTGCCGTGGCGAGTTGCGGTGAGGCGAGTTGCGGCGGAGCGAGCTGCGTCGGAGGGGGCGTGGGTGCAGTGACAGGGGTTGGGCGCGCTGCCGGCGTGATCGGCGGGCGCGGCAAGGGGTCGGCGACACGGGGTTCGGGGACGGGCTGCCTCGGCTCGGGACGCATGACGGCGGCGGGGATGTCGGGTTCGGGGGCTGGTTCCGGCACGGCGATGCCGATCGGCGGCAGGCGGCGTTCGAGATCGGCCAGGGTGGTGAATTGGGTCGGCTGGGTGGTCTTGAGCGGCAAGTACTGGTCGGCCAATTCCTGAAGCCGGATCGGGTCGTTCAACAGCGCGTAATCCGCCCGCACCAGGGCTGCGCGAGCACGGGCATCGTCGGCGCCGCGCAAGGTCAGGGTGATTTCGCGGTCCAACAATTGGGAATGGTACTTCACCCGGTACAGGTACAGCCCCGAGCCGATCGCCAGCAGCATGCACAGCAGGGAGATCGGCCGCATCATGACTCGCCCCCGCTCACGTTAGGCAACCGCTGCATGACGCGCAGCCGGGCGCTGCGGGCGCGGGGGTTGGAGTTGGTCTCGGAGTCACCGGGCTTGGCGGCACCGGTGGCGAGCAGGCGGAAATCGGTGTCTCGCCGGGACAGCAGGCCCGCCGGGTCGTAGCGCGAGGGACCGGGGGTGCGGCCGGTGGCTTCGATCATGAAGCGCTTGACCAGGCGGTCTTCCAGCGAATGGAACGAGACCACGACAAGGCGGCCGGCGGGGGCGAGCAGGCTTGCGGCCTGGTCAAGGGCGGTGGCGATTTGACCGAGTTCGTCGTTCACCCGGATGCGCAGCGCCTGGAAGCTGCGGGTGGCCGGGTGATGGCCGTTGCGGTCGGGCGGCAGGACGCTGCGGATCACCTCGGCGAGGCGGCCCGTGGTGGTGATCGGCTCGATCGCGCGAGCGGCAGCGATTGCCTTGGCGATGCGGCGGGAAGCGCGTTCCTCGCCGAATTCGTAGAGCGTGTCGGCCAGCTCGGCTTCCGGCAGGCGGTTGACCAGGTCGGCGGCGGTCGGGCCGGTGCGGGCCATGCGCATGTCCAGTGGGCCGTCGCGGCGGAAGGAGAAGCCGCGCTCGGGCTGGTCGAGCTGGAACGAGGAGACGCCGAGGTCGAAGACGATGCCGTCCAGCGCGGTCACGCCGTGCTCGCCGAGCAGGTCGATCATGTCGCCGAAGGCGCCGTGCAGCAGGTGCAGGCGGCCGGGATAGCTCGCCGCGAGTTCGGCGCCGCGGGCGATGGCGTCGGGGTCGCGGTCGATGGCCCAGACGGTGCAGGCCGCCGCTTGCAGAATGGCGCTGGCGTAGCCACCGCCACCAAACGTGGCGTCGAGGTAGGTGCCGCCGTCGCGGGGGGCGAGGGAGGCCAGGATTTCGGCCAGCATGACGGGGGTGTGGCTGCTCATTTGCCGGCTGCCACAGGCAGGGTCATGCGCAGGACGCGGGCGCGTTCGCGGGCTTCGGCGATGCGGCGGTGGGCGGCCTGGGGTTCCCAGATCTGGAAGTGGCTGCCGGCGCCGATGAAGGCGACCTCTTCGCCGAGGCCGGCGTGTTCGGCCAGGGTGCGCGGCAGGACGATGCGGCCTTCCTTGTCGGGTTCGGCGTCGGCGGCGTCGGAGTAGAGGGCCAGGGCGAGGTCTTCCTCCTCGTCGCTGAAGCGGGGGAGTTGCTGGACCAGGGTGCCTTGGGCGTTGAAGGCGTCGGGGTGCCAGCCCTCGATGCAGGCGTGCTTGTGCGAGGGGCGCAGGACCAAGGGGCGGTTGGTGATGTGCTCGCCGTTCAGGACGTCACGGAACGCCGACGGAATGGACACGCGGCCCTTTCCGTCCCGGCGAACCAGATGGGTGCCCTTGAACTGGGTCATCCCTGCTGTGCTGTCCTTGTGCCCGGGGTTCAAACGATCGTGCGGCACGGCCGGAACCGGCATTGCGCGCGCGTCGCCGGACCGTCGGCAGTATCGCCGGGTGCGGGCGGTGAGTCCATGGCAATTTATGGGAAATTGCCCCACTTCGTGGGTCAGAGGCGCGTCGCGCTATGCGGGGCGGGCTGTGACGGAAGTGGATTCAGTGCGGATTCAAGCCTTTGCGTCGGGTTGCGAGAACATGTTGGCAACGGCGAGTCGGGTTGTGTCAACTTAAATTTAGGGCCGCTCGCTTTATTTAGGCCAGTCTGCCAGACGGCCTGTAAGCCGGGTTCTGTCCGCCGCCCTTGCGGGCAGTTGGACGGCCATTCCTCTGGGACGCGCATTGCTGCGCGCCTCGCGCGACCAACCCGGGCGGCGGGGCGGAAATGCCCCTGCGTCCGTGCCTTTTGGCACCACGCCGGTCGCCCCTATTCGGTCTTGCTCCCGGTGGGGTTTGCCCTGCCGCCCCTGTTGCCAGGGGCGCGGTGCGCTCTTACCGCACCGTTTCGCCCTTGCCCGCGGGGGGCGAGCCCTTGCGCGGGAGGTTTGTTTTCTGTGGCACTTTCCCTGGGGTCGCCCCCGCCGGCGGTTAGCCGGCACCGTATTTCCGTGGAGCCCGGACTTTCCTCCACCGGGGTTGCCCCCGGCAGCGGCCGTCCAGCCGTCTGGCAGGGGCCGGAGATGCGCCGTTCGGTTGGGGGCGTCAAGGGATGGCGTGGTTAGTTAATTCGATATCGTAACAATATAGGCGCGGATCGGCGTCCCCGCGATGGGGCGCTTTTGGCGGGGGCTTGGACATCGGCCGGCTGGGGCGCGGATGGGGGCGGGGCGCGAATGGGGGCCGGGTTTGATGGCGGCGGATGGCGCGGCGCTGGGGTTGGACGCGGGTATGGCTGCCAAGCCAAAGGGCGCGCGGGCGGCGCTGTGGCAGGTGGCGTTGTGGCGGGTGTGGGCACGGCGCGTGATCCCGGTGGCTTTGGGCTGGCGGGGGGAGGAAGGAAGCGTGGGTCCTTCACGTCGTTCGGGAGGACGGGATTTTGGGGTGGGGAGCTGGCCTGCTTGCCAGAGCAGGAGAAGTTGTTCCAGACGGCCGAAGACGCGCGCGAGGGCGGCCAAAATCAGGGCGTGCAGAGACCGGGGCAGCCAACCCCGGTAGGGGCAGGCTGCGATGGTGGCGTGGAGGCTGGCGAAGCGGGTGGCCAGCGGGGGTGGTTGGATTGACATGTGTGGATAGAATATAGGACAGACGGTGGGATAACAAGGAAAAATTGGCGTATTGCGGAAAAAATATTTCCACCCGGCCGCGGGCAGGAATCGGATGGCGCGGCACTTATCCGACCTACGAGTCTGATGGATAAAGTTTTTTTGCTTCTTTTTGTTCACAAAAAGAAGGCTTGCTCGCTTGCCTAAAGCCCGCGCCGCCGCTTGATGATGTCCCAGGCGGCGTTGATTTTGGCCACTTTGTCGCTGGCGCGGGCGATGAATTCGGCGGGGACGCCGCGGCTGGCCAGGGTGTCCGGGTGGTTTTCGCGCATCAGCTGGCGCCAGGCGGCGCGCAGGGCGTTGTCGTCGATGTCCGGGGGGACGCCGAGGACGGCGTAGGGGTCGTCTTCCGGCACGGCGCGGGTGGGGCGGGTGCGGCCGATGGCCCGCGCCCAGGAGTCCTGGCCGAGGCCGAAATTGCGCCAGATGCCTTCCAGGAAGGCCTGTTCGGCGCCGTTCAGCGGCTTGTCGGCACGGGCGATGGTGAACAGGGCGGCGAGCACGTCATCGAGCACGCCGAGGTTGTCGCTGAAGGCCTCGCCCATGTGCAAGGCATAGCCATCGGCGCTTTCGGGGCTTTCGCGGGCCTGGTCGAACAGCCGGCCGACGTCGCGCGCGGCGGTTGCCGGGACGCGGAAGTGGCGCTTGAACTCGTCGATTTCCGCCCGGTTCACCGGGCCGTCGCATTTGGCGAGCTTGGCCGAGATGACCACCACGCCGATGGCGAAGACCTGTTCGCGGCCGAGTGCTTTGGGGGCGGCAAAGGGGGAGGTCCGGCCGCTCGGGCCCGACGGGGCGAACAGGCCGGCGGCGGCGTTGCGCCCGGCTATGCCGATACGGCCGGCGCCGCCGCTATCGGCCGCGTGGCCGAGTGCGACGCCGGCGATTGCGCCAACCGGGCCACCGATGGCGAAGCCGGCCACCCCGCCGATAATCTTGCCCCACACGAAGCGGTCACCCATTCAACGCATGGGGGGCAATACCATGGAGCGGTGAATTTTCGCAAAACGCGTGTTGGGGGGATGGGGCAGGCAGGTGAGCAAGCGAGCCTCCGGTGGCGCAGGGCCGGGGGCGCTTGGAACCCCTTTCATGGCGGGGCTATTGGGCGGTGCGGGTGCGCAGGGCTTGCAGGTCGGTCTCGCCGCTGGGCAGCAGCGGCAGGGCGGGCAGCATGGTGATGCGGGCCGGGCGGAGGGTGGGGGGCAGGCGGGCGCGGAGGTGCTCGGCGAGGGTGGGGCGCACTGTGTCGGGGCCGGCGACGAAGGCGTGCAGGCGGCCGGCTTCGTCGGTGACCACGGCGGCGTCGCTGACACCCGCGGCGCTGCGCAGCACGGCTTCGATCTCGGCCGGTTCGATGCGGACGCCGTTGTTTTTCACCTGCCGGTCGGCGCGGCCGACGAAATGGAGCAGGCCGGCGCGGTCCAGGCGCATGATGTCGCCGGTGCGGAAGATGCGGCTGTGCGGTCGGGCGGGGTCGGGGGTCATGCGGCCCGGGTGGAGCGTGCCGAGGCGCCATTCGCCGAGCGCTATATGGCGGCCGCGCAGGACCATTTCGCCAGGCGTGCCGTCGGGCACCGGGCGATCGTCCTGGTCGAGCAGGGCGTATTGCTGGCCGGGCGCGATGGTGCCGGCGGCGACGTTGGGCGCTTCGCTGCTGGCAGGCGTGAGGTCTTCGGCACCGTGCGGGACGATCGCGGCGGCGATCACCGACGCCTCGGTGGAGGCGTAGGTATGGCTGATGGCGCAGTCCATTGGCAGCCGGGCGCGGAAGCGGCGGATGTCGGCCGCCGGCAGCGACATGGCGCCGCAACGCAGGAGACGCAAGGCGGCGAAGGCGCGCGGCGCGGCCGGCAGTCCGGTCAGGCTGCGGGAGATGTTGGCGTTGGCGATGAGCACGGTGATCCGCTCGCGCGCGGCCAGGCGGAGCAAGGCGTTGGCGCCCTCGGTGGCGATGTCGACGACGGCCAGGGTGGCGCCGGCGGCCAGGGCGGCCAAGACGAAGCTGAGGCCGGAGCCGACGCTGGCGGTGGTTGTCGCCAACAGGCGGTCGCCGCGGCGCAGGCCGATGTCGTCGACGCAGTGCAGGGCACGGTGCAGCACGGAGTACTGCGACATGACGATGCCCTTGGGGCGGCCCGAGCTGCCGGAGGTGAAGTGGACCACGCAGGGGCTGTCAGGATCGCGGCCGGGCGGCTGCCAGGCGGCGGGGGCTGGGGCCAGGGCGGCCGGGGCCAGGGCGGCCGGGGCCAGGGCGGCCGGGGCCAGGGCGGCCGGGTTGAGGAAGCGGATGGTGCCGGGGTTGTGCGCGGCCAGGACGAGGGCGGGGGCGGCGTCTTCGAGCAGCAGGGCGAGGCGGTCGGGCGGTTCGCCTGCATTCAGCGGGATACAGAGGCGGCCGGAGACCAGGCAGCCGAGGATGGCGGCGATGCCGGAGGGGCTGTGGGGGAACAGGGTTGCCACGGTGGCGCTGGGCGGGACGGCCTGGGCGACCGCATGGCCGATGGTGCGAACCTGGTTGCGCAGTTCGGTGAAGGTGATGGTTTCGCCGAGGCTGGCCAGGGCGGGCGCGTCGCCATGTTCCCGGGCGGCGCGGTCAAGGATGGCCGGGATGGAACAGGTCTCGGCGCCCGGGCCGGACCCGGCGGGTGTGCTGCGCCAGGCGGTTTCGGGGATCATGGCGGCGCTTTCGGCTGTTCGCGTCATCCTGGCCCGGCGGCGCGGCGGCGATAAGTGCTGGCCGGGAAAATCTTGTGGATAAAAATTTTTGCTTCTTTTTTCAAAAAGAAGCACTTGCTTTACTTCTTCACGCCGTCTGCGGGAAAGCGCAGGAAGGTTCTTCTTTTTGTGAACAAAAAGAAGAAAAAAACTTTGTCCGATTTAGCGGCGTGGCTTGGCCGGGGGGCTTGGGGTCTGTATAAGGTCAGGACTAAGTAATTGATAACGTGTGCGTTCTGTTGTCGGGCGCGTGCAGAAGGGGTTTTGCGGGATCATGTGGCAGTTCTGGGTCGACCGTGGCGGCACCTTCACCGATATCGTGGCGCGCGATCCCGTGGGGCGGCTGTCGACGCATAAGCTGTTGAGCGAGAATCCCGGACGGTATCGCGATGCGGCGATTGCGGGGATCAAGACGGTGCTCGGGGTGCCGCTGGAGATGCCGATCCCCGCCGGGCTGGTGGACTGCGTGAAGATGGGCACGACGGTTGCGACCAATGCGCTGTTGGAGCGGCAGGGGGAGCGGACGCTGCTGGTGGTGAACCGGGGGTTCACCGATATTTTGCGGATTGGCAACCAGGCGCGGCCGCGGTTGTTCGATTTGAATGTGGTGCTGCCGACGCTGTTGTACGAGGACGTGGTCGAGGTTGCCGGGCGGGTGGATGTGCACGGGGCGGAGATCGAGGCGCTGGATGAGGATTCTGCCCGGGCGTCGTTTCGGGAGGTGCGCGCGCGCGGCATCCAGGCGGTGGCGATCGTGTTGATGCACGCATGGAAATATCCGGCGCATGAGGCGCGGCTGGCGGAGTTGGCGCGCGAGGCGGGGTTCAGCCAGGTTTCGACGAGCCATACGGTGAGCCCGCTGCTGCGGCTGGTGCCGCGCGGGGATACGACGGTGGTGGACGCGTATCTGTCGCCGATCCTGCGGCGGTATGTGGAGCAGGTGGCGAGCGAGCTTTCGGGCGTGAAGCTGTATTTCATGCAGTCGCATGGCGGGCTGGCGGAGGCGCATCGGTTCCAGGGCAAGGATGCGATTTTGTCGGGGCCGGCGGGGGGGATCGTGGGGGCGGCGCGGACGGCGGCGATGGCCGGGATTTCGCGGATTATCGGATTTGATATGGGCGGCACGTCGACGGATGTGGCGCTGTATGACGGGGCGTTCGAGCGGGCGTTCGAGACGGCGGTGGCGGGCGTGCGGATGCGGGCGCCGATGATGGCGATCAATACGGTGGCGGCTGGGGGGGGGTCTATTCTCCATTTTGAGGCTGGGCGGTTTCGGGTGGGGCCGGATAGTGCGGGGGCCAATCCGGGGCCGGCGTGTTACCGGCGCGGCGGGCCGTTGGCGGTGACGGATGCCAATGTTTGCGTGGGCAAGATCCAGCCGGATCATTTCCCGGCGATTTTTGGGCCCGGGGGGGATGAGAAGCTGGATGCCGATGTCGTGGCGGCGAAGTTCTCGGCTCTTGCCGAGCAGATCGCGGCGGAGACCGGGGTTGCGCGCGGTCCGCGGGAGGTGGCGGAGGGGTATCTGCGGATTGCGGTGGCGAACATGGCCAATGCGATCAAGCAGGTTTCGGTGCAGAAGGGGCATGACGCGACGAAGTTTGCGTTGCAGTGTTTTGGCGGGGCGGGGGGGCAGCATGCCTGCCTGGTGGCGGATGAATTGGGGATGGAGACGGTGTTCATTCACCCGTATGCCGGGGTGTTGTCGGCGTATGGGATGGGGCTGGCGGACCAGACGGTGATGCGCGAGCAGGCGGTGGAAGTGGTGCTCTCGGGCGGCGTGATGGCGGAGCTTTCGGCGTTGTTGGAGCGGCTGGGGGGGGAGGCTACGGCGGAGCTGGCGGTGCAGGGGGGGGACCCGGCGCGGGCGGTTTTGGTGAAGAAGCTGCATGTTCGGTACGCGGGGACCGAGGCGGCGTTGATTGTGGATTTCGCGGGGGTTGAGGCGGTGGAGGCGGCGTTTACCGCGGCGCATCGGGCGCGGTTCGGGTTTGCGACGCCGGGGCGGACGCTGATTGTCGAGGCGGTGGCGGTGGAGGCGACGTCGGCCGGGGAGGTGGTGGCGGAGGCCGGGATTGCCGCGACGGTGGGGCTGCCGGCGGCGGTGGATACGGTCAGCATGTGGAGCGGGGGGGCGGCGCACGAGACGCCGGTGTTTGAGCGCACGGCGTTGCGGGCGGGGGATCGGGTTTCGGGGCCGGCGCTGGTGCGCGAGGCGAATGCGACGACGGTGGTGGAGCCGGGGTGGACGGCCGAGGTGACGGGGTTGGATCATATGATCTTGAAGCGGACGGTGGCGCGGCGGTTTGTGGCGGCGTCGGGGACGGAGCGGGCGGATCCGGTGTTGCTGGAGTTGTTCAACAACCTGTTCATGAACGTGGCGGAGCAGACCGGGGCGGTTTTGCAGAACACGTCGATGTCGGTGAACATCAAGGAGCGGTTGGATTTTTCGTGTGCGATCTTTGATGCGACGGGGGGGCTGGTGGCCAATGCGCCGCATGTGCCGGTGCATCTTGGTGCCATGGGCGAGAGCGTGCGCACGGTGCTGAAGTGGCGGGGGGAGACGCTGCGGCCTGGGGATGTGGTGGCGCTGAACAATCCGTACAATGGCGGGACGCATCTGCCGGATGTGACCGTGATTACGCCGGTGTTTGATGTTGCCGGGCGGGAGATCTTGTTCTTCGTCGGGTCGCGCGGGCATCACGCGGATATCGGCGGGATCACGCCGGGATCGACGCCGCCGGTGTCGCGGACGCTGGAGGAGGAGGGGGTCGTCATCGACGATTTCCTGTTGGTGGAACAGGGGCGTTTTCGCGAGGCCGAGTTTCGCGCGGTGTTGGCGGGGGCGAAATATCCCGCCCGCTCGCCGGATGTGAATGTCGCCGACATCAAGGCGCAGGTGGCGGCGAACGAGAAGGGCGTGCAGGAGTTGCAGCGCGTGGTTGGGCAGTTCGGGTGGGGGACCGTGCGGGCCTACATGATCCATGTGATGGATAACGCCGAGGAGAGCGTGCGGCGGGTGCTGGCGCGGATTGGCAATGGGTCGTTCGACTATACGATGGATGACGGCTCGCCGTTGCGGGTGCGGGTGACGGTGAACCAGGCGGCGCGGTCGGCGGTGGTGGATTTCACCGGCACCGGGCCGATGCGGGGGGATAATTTCAATGCGCCGCCGGCGGTGACGCGGGCCGCGGTGTTGTATGTGTTCCGGTGTTTGGTGGGGTCGGATATTCCGTTGAATGATGGGTGTTTGAAGCCTATCGAGATCGTGATCCCGCCTGGGACGTTCCTGTCGCCCTATCCTGGGGCGGCGGTGGTGGCGGGGAATACCGAGGTGTCGCAGGCGACCTGCAATGCGCTGTTTGGGGCGCTGGGGGCGCTGGCGTGTTCGCAGGCGACGATGAATAATTTCTTGTTCGGCGATGCGACGCGGCAGTACTACGAGACGATCTGTGGCGGGTTGGGGGCCGGGGACGGTTTTGACGGGACCTCGGCGGTGCAGACGCATATGACCAACACGCGGATGACCGATCCCGAGGTGCTGGAGCTGCGCTATCCCGTGCGGCTGGAATTGTTCGGCATCCGGCGCGGGTCGGGCGGGGCGGGCACGTGGCATGGCGGGGATGGGGCGGTGCGGCGCATCCGCTTCCTGGAGCCGATGACGGCGGTGATCGTGTCGTCGCGACGCAATGTCGCGCCATTCGGGCTGGCCGGTGGGGCGGACGGGGCGGCGGGGCGGCAATGGGTGGAGCGGGCGGGTGGTGCCCGGCAAATGCTGACCGGGACGGACCAGGCCGAGTTGCTGCCGGGCGATTGTTTTGTGATCGAGACGCCGGGCGGTGGCGGCTACGGTTCGGCCGCTTAAGCCGGGGTGACAATGCTGCGCCACATTGCCGTCGGGGTTGTGGTGCTGCTGGCGCTGGTTTTGGGGGCGGCCTGGGCCGTGCCGCCGTGGCTGGACGGCGACCGGTTTCGCGATGAGGTCGCCGAGCTGGCGTCCGCCGCACTGGGGCAGGCGGTGCGGATCGATGGTGCGATCACCGTGCGGGTGTTGCCGCAGCCGTTGCTGGTGGCCGAGCGCGTGTCGGTGGTGGGCGGAGTGAATGTTACGGCGGAGCAGCTGGTGTTGCGCGTCGGGCTCGGGCCGCTGCTGGCGGGGCGGGTGGATGCGCGCGAGCTGGTGCTGCGCGGGGCGGAGATCCGCCTGCCCTGGCCGATGGAGCCCTCGGCGCTGGCGCTGCGCACGCCGTCATGGTTGTCGGCGTTATCGGCGCGGATTGAGCGCGGGCGGCTTTGGCTGGGCGAGGTTGAGCTGAGCGGGTTGGAGGCGACCCTGGCGACCAGCGATCTGTCCGGCAGTTTCTACAGTGCAGGGCGGGTGCAGGGCGGCGGGCGGGAATGGATGTTCACCGCGCGGGTGAGCCGGCCGGGTGGCGACGGCGCGGTCGGCATCGATCTGACGCTGGACGGGCAAGGCGCATCGCGCGGCATCGGCGCGGTGGTGTCGGGCCAGATGCAGGGCGATGGCACGATGCTTGGGCGCGTTGCGGTGCGCGGGCCGGACCTGTCGCAGCTATTGCCGGCGCCGGCGGTGGCGTTTCGCGCCGAGGGGCGCTTGTCGTCGGGCGGCGGGCTGATCGCGGCGGACGAGGTGCTGGGCGAACTGGCGGGTTCGCCGGTCCAGGGCGCGGTGGCGTTGCGTCTGGCGCCAGTGGTGCGGCTGGATGTGGCGGTGACGGCGAGCCGGTTGGACGGGGATGCCTGGGTGGTTGCGTTGCAGAAATATGCCGAGGGCGGGGCGCGGCCGGTCCTGCCGGTTGGGCTCGATATCTCGGCCGAGGCGGCGACGCTGGCGGGCGGGACGCTGCGCGCGCTGCGCGGCGCGGTCGATATCACCGGCGGCGCAGTGAGCTTGCGCGAGGCGCGGGCGGTGCTGCCGGGGGATGCCGCGTTACGGCTTTCCGGGCGGCTGATGCCGGGGGGCGGGGGACGCTTCGAGGGGGAGGCACAGCTCGATGCGCCGGCGCTGCGCTCGACGCTTGTCTGGGCAGCGGGCGCCTGGGGGCCGGGCATGGGGCTGGTAGACAGCCTCCCGCCCGGCGTGTTGCAACGCGGCGTGCTGGCCGGGAAGGTGGTGCTGGAAGACGGGCAGCTGGTCCTGTCGGAGGTGGCCGGCACGGTGGATGGCGCGCGCGTGGCGGCGAGCCTTTCGTGGCGTCCGGGCCAGGGGGCAGGCCAAGGGGCGGCAGCACGGCCGGCATTGCGCGCGATGGTGGCGCTGCAGCGGCTGGAGCTTGATCCCTGGCTGGCGGCCTTTGGGCAGCCGGCTTTTGGGCAGATGGGGCAGTGGACGGGCTTGCTGGGGGCGGGCCTTGGCGGAGTATCGCTGGACTTGAAGCTGGAGGCGGCGCGGGCGGGTTGGCGCGGCGTTGAGCTCGCGGCAGTTGCGCTGGACCTTGCGACCGAGCCCGGGCGGGTCATGCTGCGGCGGCTGGAGGCGAGCGGGTTGGGGGCGATGCTGTCGGCGTCTGGTACGTTGCTGGAGGGCGGGCGGCTGGCCGATGCCAAGGCGGAGTTGCGCGGCGCCGGCCTGGCGCCGGAGCTGGCGGCCTGGATGGGCGCGGAGGCGAGTGGCTGGCTGGCGCCGCTGTTGCGCGGGCCTTGGGCGATGCAGGTCCAGGGCGGCGGTGCGCCGGATGCGCTGGGGCTGAAGCTGGCCGGCGATCTCGGCGATCTCCGGATCGAGGCGACACCGGTGGCGGACCTGCCGCGCGGCCGCTGGGCCGGGCATGTGATGTTGCACCATCCCGGGGCGCCGCGCCTGGCGGAGATGCTGGGCGTGGCTGGCACACGCGCCTGGCTGGGCGATGGCTCGTTCGGGTTGGTGGCGCACCTGGCGGTGGGGCCGGAGCGGATCGTGGCCGATAGTTTCGATTTGACCGCTGGCGGGTTGCGCGCCGGCGGGGCGCTTCGTTTAGAGCGGGGGGCGATTCCGAAGCTGTCCGGGCAGGTTGCGGCCGAGCGCCTGCCGGTGCCGCGGGCCGATCCGCACAGCGCCGATCCGCTGCCGCTTGCCGCCCTGATGGGCTGGGAGGCCGCGGTGCAGATCACGGCGAAACAGGTGCTGGTGGCGCAGGGGCTGCTGTTGCGGGAGGCGAGCGCCACCGTGACCCTGGCGGCCGGGCGTCTGGAACTTGCCCGGCTGGCGGCGAAGCTCGGCGGCGGGAGCCTTACCGGGGCGGTGAGCCTCGATGCGGCCGCGCGGCCACCGGCCCTGGCGGGAACAGTCACATTGGCCGGAGTGACGGTGGCAGCACCGGTGTTCGATGCGGCACTCGATCTGGCCGAAGGGATACTGGACGGCGCGGTGCGGGTGAGCGCGTCGGGCTTTTCGCCGGCGGGGTTGCTGGCGAGCCTGGGCGGGCGGGCGGCGATCGTGGTGCGCGACGGGATGCTGACGGGCATCGATCTGGCGCGGATGGGCACGCGGCTGGCGGAGGACGATCTGCGCGCGGCGCTGGCCGGCGGCAGCACGGGTTTTGCCCGACTGGTGCTGGAAGCTGATGTCGATCGCGGTGGTGTGGCATTGACCGAGGCGGTGCTGTCGGGGCCGGCGGGGACAGCGACGGCGCGCGGGACAATCGACCTGGGCCGGGCTTTGATGGCGTTGCGGCTGGCGATCGTGCCGGCAGTGCCGGATGCGCCGGAGATCGGGCTGCGCCTCAGCGGGCCGGCGGCGGCGCCTGAACGCGTGCCCGAACTGGCGGGCGCTATGCGCTGGCGCGCGGAACGCCCTTGAAGATGAGCACCAATGAATAAAAGTTTTTTGTTTCTTTTTTTCAGAAAAGAAAGCGCTTTCTTTTTTTAAAAAAGAAACAAAAAAACTTTTATCCATTCAGATTCGACGGATGATGTAGATTTGTTCCAGTGAACGAACTATTTCGGTGCCGTGGGCGGGGTCGCGGGCTTCGAACATCACTTCGAGTTGGGCGGCCTGGACGCTGGGCGAGGCGAACAGGCGGTGATGCGAGACGTCGATGATGTTGCCGCCGGCGGTGCCGATGCGCCCGGCGATGTCGGCCAGGACGCCGGGACGGTCGGGGATTTCCAGGACCAGGCGGACCAGGCGGCCGTCGCGCAGCAGGTTGCGCAGCAGCACGTTGGCCAGGATGCGCGCGTCGATATTGCCGCCGCAGATGACGACGCCGACTTTTTTGCCAGCGAAACGGTCAGGGAAGGCGAGAAGGGCGGCGATACCTGCGGCACCCGCCCCCTCGGCGACGACCTTGGCGCCCTCGGCGAGCAGCGCGATCGCCTCTTCGACGGTGCGTTCGGGCACCACGACGACGTCGGCGACATGGGCGCGGATGTGGCGCAGCGGAATTTCGCCGATGTCTCGCACCGCGATGCCCTCGGCGATGGTGGCGCCGCCGACCGAAACCGGCTGGCCTGCGAGGCGCTGGGCGAGGGCGGCGTAAGCGGCGACTTCGACACCGATCACCTCGATTCCCGGCTTGAGGCCGGTGGCGGCGACCGCGCAGCCGGCGAGCAGGCCGCCGCCACCGACCGGGATCACCAGCATGTCCAGATCGGGCGCGTCTTCCAGCAATTCGAGCGCGAGCGTGCCCTGGCCGGCCATCACCGCGGGATCATCGTAGGGGTGGACGAAGACCAGGCCCTCGGCGGCGGCCAGCGCGTGCGCGTGTTCGGCGGATTCGGCCAAGGTGTCGCCGTGCAGCACCACGCGCGCGCCCCAGCCGGCGGTGCGGGTGACCTTGGTGGATGGCGTGTGTTTCGGCATCACGATGACCGCGGTGATGCCCAGCAGGCTGGCGTGGCGAGCCACGGCCTGGGCGTGGTTGCCAGCGGACATGGCGATAACGCCGGCCCGGCGCTCGGCCTCGGTCAGCATGGCCAGGCGGTTGGCGGCGCCGCGTTCCTTGAAGGCGCCGGTGGCCTGGAGGTTTTCCAGCTTCAGCGTCACCATCGCACCAGTGGCGCGCGAGAGTGTGTCGCTGAACAGCGAAGGCGTGCGGATGACGCGGCCTTGGATGCGGGCGGCGGCTTGTTTTACGTCGGCCAGGGTGATCATTTGGCTCCGGGGAGGAAGGAGAAGTCTTCTTTTTGTGGACAAAAAGAAGCAAAAAAACTTTATTCGTTTGGCAGTTGAGCTTCACCGGCGCCGTTCGCCTGCCCCCGGGTGTTTCACAGGGAGAGTGCCGCCGAAATGGATGAAGTTTTTTTGCTTCTTTTTGTTCACAAAAAGAAGAATCTTCCTCGCTTCAGCCGAACCGCAGCGCGAGGATCTCGTACGTGCGATCCCCGCCCGGTGCCGGGACTGAGATGGTATCGCCGATTTTCTTGCCGATCAGCGCCTTGGCGAGCGGCGAGGAGATCGACAGCCGCGCCTGCTTGATGTCGGCCTCGTGGACGCCGACGATCTGGTAGGTGGCTTCTTTTTCGGTCTCTTCGTCGACCAGGCGGACATGGGCGCCGAACTTGACGTGGTCGCCCGACAGCGAGGCGGGGTCTATCACTTCGACGGCCGAGATAACGGCTTCGAGCTCGTCGATGCGGCCCTCGATGAAAGACTGGCGTTCACGCGCGGCGTGGTACTCGGCGTTCTCGCTGAGGTCGCCATGGCTGCGGGCTTCGGCGATGGCGCGAATGACGGCCGGACGCTCAGCGCTTTTCAGCGTCCGGAGTTCGTCCTCCAGTCGCTTCAGACCGGGCCCGGTCATCGGAAATTTCTGCACTGCGTGAACCCTAAGTGGAGAAAGGCGGCGTTGGAGCGAGGTGGCTATAGGCGGTCGTGTACGCAAGGCCCCAAATGCCCCCGCCGCGACGCGGCGAGGGCCGGGTCACGACGGGGCTTCAGAACGAACCGCGAAAGTAGGCCTGGAGCGGGGCTACTTCAAGAGTGCCCGATTTCAGGGCCGCAATGGCGTGCGCCGCGGCGCGTGCGCCGGCGATGGTGGTGTAGTGCGGAACGCCGTGGGTCAGCGCGCTGCGGCGGATGTCGAAGCTGTCGGTGACCGACTGCGCGCCGGCCGCGGTGTTGATGACGAGCTGGATCTCGCCGGACTTGATGGCGTCCACGCAATGCGGGCGGCCTTCGAGCACTTTGTTCACAACGGTGACGGCGAGGCCGGCTTCGCGCAGGCGGGTGGCGGTGCCGCGGGTGGCCATGATGGTGAAGCCGCTATCGATCAGGCGGCGGGCGACGCCGATCGCCGCGGGCTTGTCGCTGTCGCGGACGGAGAGGAAGGCGGTGCCGGATTCGGGGAGTTTGACGCCGGCGCCGAGCTGGGCCTTGGCGAAGGCGCGCTCGAAGCTGACGTCCAGGCCCATGACCTCGCCAGTGGACTTCATTTCGGGGCCGAGGATGGTGTCGACATTGGGGAAGCGGTTGAACGGGAAGACGGCTTCCTTGACCGCGACGTGCGGGGCGATGCTGTCGTCGTCCAGGTTGAACTCGCGCAGCTTGGCGCCGGCCATGACGCGGGCGCCGATCTTGGCGATCGGCACGCCGGTGGCCTTGGCGACGAAGGGGGCGGTGCGGGAGGCGCGGGGGTTCACTTCGAGGACGTAGATCAGGTTGCCCTGGATAGCGTATTGCACGTTCATCAGGCCGACGACGCCGAGCGCCTTGGCCATCAGCTCGGTCTCGGCCTTGAGCTCGGTGACCATGGCGGGCGAGAGGGTATAGGGCGGCAGGGCACAGGCGCTGTCGCCGGAATGGATGCCGGCTTCCTCGATGTGTTCCATCACGCCGGCGACGTAGACTTCCTCGCCGTCGCAGATGCAGTCGACATCGACCTCGATGGCGTCGTTGAGGTAGCGGTCGATGAGCAGGGGACCGCTGGACAGGGCGGCCTCGCCGCTGTCGCGCATGTAACGGGCCAGGCCTCTGATGTCGTAGAGGATTTCCATGGCGCGGCCGCCTAGGACGTAGCTCGGGCGGATGACGATGGGGTAGCCGATGCGGTCGGTGATTTTCTCCGCCTCTTCGGCGGATCGGGCGATGCCGTTTTCGGGCTGGCGCAGGCCGAGTTTTTGCAGCAATTGCTGGAAGCGCTCACGATCCTCGGCGAGGTCGATGGCGTCTGCCGAGGTGCCGAGAATGGGAATGTCGGCCTTGGCCAAAGCCTGAGACAATTTCAGTGGCGTTTGGCCACCGTATTGGACGATGCAGCCCAGGACTGTGCCGTTCGATTGTTCGCGGCGGATCAGGGCGATGACGTCTTCGGCGGTGAGCGGTTCGAAATAGAGGCGGTCGGAAGTGTCGTAATCAGTGGAAACTGTTTCGGGATTGCAATTGACCATGATGGTCTCGAAGCCGGCTTCCTTCAGCGCATAGGCGGCGTGGACGCAACAATAGTCGAACTCGATGCCCTGGCCGATGCGGTTGGGGCCGCCGCCGAGGATGATGATCTTCTGGCGATCGGTCGGGTCGGATTCGCACATCGGCGTGCCGAAGCCGCCCTCGTAGGTGGAATGCATGTAGGGAGTGGCGGCAGCGAATTCGGCGGCGCAGGTGTCGATGCGCTTGTAGACCGGCAGGACGCCGAGTTTCTGGCGCAGCGCGGCGATATCGGTTTCCGGCAGGTTGGCGAGCACCGAGAGGCGCTTGTCGGAGAAGCCCATCGCTTTCAGGCGGCGCAGCTTGGTGGCGTCGCGCGGCAGGCCGTTGGCGGAGACCTCGCGCTCAGCGGCGACGATTTTTTCCAGCTCGCGGAGGTACCAGGGATCGAACTTGCTGGCCTCGTGGATCTCCTCGACCGACAGGCCGGCGCGCAGGGCTTGTGCCGCCATCAGGATGCGATCGGGCTTGGGCTGGGACAGGGCAGCGCGGAAGGCGTCCGGGCCGCCATCGCCGGGGGCTTCGACGGGGTCGAGGCCGGAGAGGCCGGTTTCCATGCTGCGCAGGCCCTTCTGCAGGGCTTCGGCGAAGCTGCGGCCGATCGCCATGGCTTCGCCCACCGACTTCATGCTGGTGGACAGCAGCGCCGGGGTGCCGGGGAATTTCTCGAAGGTGAAGCGCGGGATCTTGATCACGACATAGTCGATGGTCGGCTCGAAGCTGGCCGGGGTGACCATGGTGATGTCGTTGGCCAGCTCGTCCAGCGTGTAGCCGACGGCCAGGCGAGCGGCGACCTTGGCGATGGGGAAGCCGGTAGCTTTCGAGGCCAGGGCGGAGGAACGCGAGACGCGCGGGTTCATCTCGATGACCAGCAGGCGGCCATCGGCGGGGTTGAGCGCGAACTGGACGTTGGAGCCGCCGGTCTCGACGCCGATCTTGCGGAGGCAGGCGATCGAGGCGTCGCGCATCACCTGGTATTCTTTGTCCGTGAGAGTGAGCGCGGGGGCGACGGTGACTGAATCCCCAGTGTGGATCCCCATCGGATCGACGTTCTCGATGGCGCAGACGATGATGCAGTTGTCCTTGACGTCGCGGACCACCTCCATCTCGTACTCCTTCCAGCCGAGCACGGATTCCTCCACCAGGACCTCGGTGGTGGGCGAGGCGTCCAGTCCGCCGGCGACGATCTGCTCGAACTCCTCGCGGTTGTAGGCGATGCCGCCGCCGGTGCCGCCGAGGGTGAAGCTGGGGCGGATGACGGCGGGCAGGCCGATTTCGGCGAGGGCGGCGCGGGCTTCTTCCATGTTGTGGGCGATTGCGCTGCGTGGGCTTTCGATGCCGATCTCGGCCATGGCGTCGCGGAACTTGAGGCGGTCTTCGGCGCGGTCGATGACGTCCGCCTTGGCGCCGATCAGTTCGACGTTGTACTTCTTCAGCACGCCGTTGGCGTCTAGCTTCATCGCGGTGTTCAGCGCGGTCTGGCCGCCCATGGTGGGCAGCAGGGCGTCCGGGCGCTCCTTGGCGATGATCTTCTCGACCATTTCCGGGGTGATCGGCTCGATATAGGTGGCGTCGGCCAGGCCGGGGTCGGTCATGATGGTGGCGGGGTTGGAGTTCACCAGAATGACGCGATAGCCCTCGGCGCGCAGGGCCTTGCAGGCCTGGGCGCCGGAATAGTCGAATTCGCAAGCCTGGCCGATGATGATCGGGCCGGCGCCGATGATCATGATGCTCTTGAGGTCGGTGCGTTTGGGCATGGATCAGGCTCCGGCTTCGATGAGGTCGACGAAGCGCTTGAACAGGTAATGGCTGTCGCTGGGTCCGGGGCTCGCCTCCGGATGGTATTGGACGGAGAAGGCGCGCTTGGACGGGCAGGCGATGCCCTCGTTGCTCTGGTCGAACAGGCTGACATGCGTGACTGAAACACCGTCGGGCAGACTGGCGGGGTCGACGGCAAAGCCGTGGTTTTGGCTGGTGATCTCGACCACGCCAGTGGTCAGGTCCTGGACCGGCTGGTTGGCGCCGCGATGGCCACGCGCCAGCTTGTAGGTGCGCCCTCCCAGGGCCAGGGCCAGCAACTGGTGGCCGAGACAGATGCCAAACACCGGCTTGCCGGCGGCCAGCACGCCTTGGATCGCCGGCACGGCATAGGCGCCGGTCGCCGCCGGGTCGCCGGGACCATTCGACAGAAACACTCCGTCGGGGTTGTGCGCCAAGATGTCCTCGGCGGTGGCGCTGGCCGGCACCACGGTGACGCGGCAGCCGGCGGCGGCCAGGCAGCGCAGGATGTTGCGCTTGGCGCCGTAGTCGACGGCGACGACGTGGTGTTTCGGCGCAGTCTGACGGCCAAAGCCGGTGGGCCAGGCCCAGGTGGTTTCGTCCCAGCCATAGGATTGCGTGCAGGAGACCGTCTTCGCCAGGTCCATGCCCTCCAGCCCCGGCCACGCCTTGGCGCGGGCGATCGCGCCGTCGAGGTCGAAGCGGCCATCGGCGGGGAAGATCAACACCCCGGACGGTGCCCCGCCATCGCGGATGCGGATGGTCAGCGCGCGGGTGTCGATCCCGGCGATCCCCGTTACCCCCTGGCCGCGCAACCAGGGGTCGAGATGCTGCAACGAGCGCCAGTTGCTCGGCTCGGTGATGTCCTGCTTCACCACCACCCCGCGCGCGGCGATCCCGCCGGCTTCGAGGTCCTCGCCATTGGTGCCGACATTGCCGATATGCGGAAAGGTGAAGGTGATCACCTGCCCGGCATAGGACGGGTCGGTCAGCGTCTCCTGGTAGCCGGTCATGCCGGTGTTGAAGCAGATCTCCGCCGGCTCGGTGCCGGACGAATGGGCGCCAAACCCGGTGCCCCAAAAAACCGTGCCATCGGCGAGCACCAGGGCAGCCGTCGCCCCATCGGGCACCGCGGAGGGGTCTTGCATGGCGGGTGGGTTTTCCTCGGCACCAGGGATTTCACTGAGCGACAGCCCGGTCGCGGCGATGATGCTGGGCCAGTGGCGGGACGGGATGCTGCGGCTCTGGCGCCACTTGCGCACCGCCTCGGTGCCTACGCCCAAACGCCGGGCAACGGCATCGGCGCCGCCCATGGTCTCAATGATGCTATCAACGGTCACGGTGCTCATGCGGGCGGTATATGGGAAGAGACTTCCCACTTCAATGTTTTTTGGCGGATTGGGAAAAAACTTCCCCGGCAAAGCCGAGCGCCAATGAATAGAAGTTTTTTGGTTCTTTTTTCCAAAAAAGAACTTCTTTTTGAAAAAAGAAGCAAAAACTTTCAACCGCTTGGCGCCGTTGCCTCCCCTCGTGCCGTCCGGGCGATGACATAGTATAGAGGGTTGTTGATCTGGAGGCCGATGCCATGAGCTTGCGTGATGACTTCACCGCCCAACTCAAAACCGCCATGCTGGCCAAGGACGCACCGCGCGTCTCGGCCATCCGCATGATCACCGCCAGGCTCAAGGACGTCGACATCGCGGCGCGCCCGAAGGGCATCACCGCGGTGCCGGACGAGGAGGTCATCGCCATGCTGCGCGGCATGGTCAAGTCGCGCCGCGAGAGCGTCGACCTTTACCGCCAAGGCAACCGCGCCGAACTGGCAGCAAAGGAGGAAAGCGAGATCGCGGTGATCGAGGCCTTCCTGCCGCAACAGATGGACGACGCGGCCATCGAAGCTGCCGTCGCCGCGGCGGTGGCGGAAACCGGCGCGGCCAATATCAAGGACATGGGCCGCGTCATGGCCGCACTCAGGGCCGCGCACGGCGCCGTCCTGGACATGGGCAAGGTTGGCCCGTTGGTAAAGGCAAAGCTGGGAGGCTGATCCCTTGGCGCTGCCGCCCGGGTTTCTCGACGAGCTGCGCGCCCGCACGCCCTTGGCCTCCGTGGTGGGGCGGCGGGTCAAGCTCGCGCGCTCGGGCCGCAACTGGAAGGGTAACTGCCCGTTCCACAACGAGAAATCACCCAGCTTCTATGTCTACGACAACGGCTATCACTGCTTCGGCTGCGGCCAGCATGGCGACGCCATCAGCTTCGTGATGCAGACTCAGGGGCTCGGCTTCATGGAAGCGGTCGAGCAGCTATCGGGCGAAGCCGGGCTCGACGTGCCCAAGCCCACCCCGGCCGCCGCCGAGGCCGAGCGGGTGCGCCTGTCGCTGCAAGACGTGCTGTCGGCGGCCGAGGACGCCTATCGCCGCAAGCTGTATCTGCCGGAGGGCGCGCGTGCGCTGGATTACCTGCGCGGGCGTGGCTTGTCGGAGGAGACGATTGCCCGGTTTGGCCTCGGCTGGACGGGCGAGGGCCGCGGCGCCCTGGCCGCGGAGCTTGGCCAGAAGGGCATCGAGCCCGCCCTGCTGCTCGAAGCCGGGCTGATGCGCCAGGGCGATGAGGGCCGCCCGCCATACGACCTGTTCTTCAACCGGGTGATGTTCCCAATCCGCGACCGCCGCGGCCGGGTGATCAGCTTCGGCGGCCGCATCATGGGCGACGGCCAGCCGAAATACGTCAACGGCCCGGAAACCCCGGTATTCTCCAAGCGCCGCACCCTGTTTGGCCTGGATCTCGCCCGCGAGGCCGCTCGCACCGGGGCCGCGGTGGTGGCGGTCGAGGGCTACATGGACGTGATCGCGCTGCACCAGGCGGGCTTCGGGGGCGCGGTGGCACCGCTCGGCACCGCGCTGACCGAGGAGCAGCTGGAGGAGCTATGGCGCCTGTCGCCCGCCCCGGTGCTGTGCTTCGACGGCGACGCCGCCGGCATCCGGGCGGCGGCGCGCGCGGCGGAACTGGCTTTGCCGATGCTCGGGGCGGAGCGCAGCCTGCGCCTGGCCACCCTGCCGGCCGGCGAGGACCCGGATACGCTGGTCCGCCGCCAGGGTGCAGGCGGATTCCAGAAGGTGCTGGAGGCCGCGCGCCCGCTGGCCGAGGCGCTGTTCGACCTGCTGTCCGAAGGCGTCGCCGCCACGGTCGAGGCGCGCGCCGCGCTGACACGCCGGCTCGACGCGGTGGCCGACCGCGTGGGCGACAAGCCGCTGGCGTGGGAGTTCCGGCGATACTTCCGCGAGCGGATGCGCGCCCGGCGGTCGGATGGCCCGCGTCCGGCTGGGCCTGGACGGGTTGGCGGCCGGCCGGGATTGGCCAAACTGCGCCCGCCCGTCCGCATCCAGCGCAGCCCGGTCGGCGCCGGGACGGCCGGGGCCGAACGGGGGCGCGCGCTGGTGGCAATTCTGCTGCATCATCCCGGCCTGTTAACCGATGTTGAGGAAGCTTTTGCCACACTGGACCTGCCGCCGACGCTGGCGCGACTCCGCGATGCGATTCTGCAGTGGTCCCAGACCGCAGAGATGCTTGACACAGAGGGGCTCATGTCCCACCTGACCCTTTCCGGTTTGGCGGCGGAGGCGGCCCAGGCCCTGTCCGCGGCACCTGTGCCGCTGCCGGGCTGTGCTGCCGCTGACGCGATGCCGGCGGAGGCCGGTGCGGGCTGGTGGCATTTTTTCGGACTGATGAACCCGGGAAGGCTGGACGAGGAGGTCGAGGCCGCACGGGCCGCCTTCGCGCTTCTGCCCGACGAACCCGCGCAACGGCGCCTGATCCTGCTAACCGCCACCCGCGCGGCGCTGCTGCGTGGTGAACCCGGCGAGACTGATGACTGAGACTGATGACTGAGACTGGCGACGATAGCCATCTGCCGACCTGCCGACCCCGCCGACCTGCCTCCGCGGCCTGCTGCTGCCCTATGACCTATTTCCGCGGCTCCCTCGCATTGGAGTGAACTAATCCATGGCCACCAAGCCGAGCGCCACCGCCGAAGCCACCACCCCCGACCAGGACGGCGACACCACGCTGCTTGACGTCCAGTCGGTCGCGGTCAAGCGGCTGATCGCGCACGGCAAGGAGCGCGGCTACATCACCTTCGACGAGCTGAACGCGGTGCTGCCGCCGGACCAGAACGCCTCCGAGCAGATCGAGGACGTGATGGCCAACCTGAGCGAAATGGGCATCCAGGTTGTCGAAGGCGAGGAAGGCGAGGACGGCGAGACCCCCGCCGTCAAGACCGAGAAGGCCGAGGAGGAAGGCGAGAGCGAGGCCGAGCCCACCGGCAATGTCGACGAGGCCAGCCTCGGCCGCACCGACGACCCCGTTCGCATGTACCTGCGCGAGATGGGCAGCGTCGAGCTGCTCTCGCGCGAGGGCGAGATCGCGATCGCCAAGCGCATCGAGGCTGGGCGCGACATGATGATCGGCGGGCTGTGCGAAAGCCCGCTGACCTTCCGCGCCATCATCGCCTGGCATGACGCGCTGAAGGCCGGCCGCATGCTGCTGCGCGACATCATCGACCTGGAAGCAACCCAGGGCAGCCCCGCCGTCCCCGGCGCGGTCGAGGGCGCCCCCGCCGAAGAGGCCGTCGCGCCGCCGGCGCCGGCCTTCGAGGCCAGCAACGACGACGACGACGACGAAGGCGAGGGCGGCGGCGGGCTGTCGCTATCCGCGCTGGAAGAGAAGCTGAAACCCGAGGTTCTCGCCAATTTCGAGGAAATCGAGGCGCTGTACAAAAAGCTGCACAAGATGCAGTCCAAGCGCCTGGAGACCATGACCTCCGGCGAAGAGGTGAATGTCCGCAGCGAAAAAAGCTACGAGAAGCTGCGCGAGGAACTGGTCGCCAAGGTCGAACAGGTCCGCCTGCACAACAACCGTATCGAGGAGCTGGTCACCCAGCTCAAACAGCTCAACCAGCGCCTGACCGGCCTGGAAGGCCAGCTGCTGCGCATGGCCGAGGGCTCCAAGGTGCCGCGCGACGATTTTCTTGGCCATTACCGCGGCCACGAGCTTGACCCGAACTGGGTCGAGCGCATCGGCAAGCTGCCCGGCAAGTCGTGGAAGACCTTCGTGGCGCGCCATCCCGCGGATATCCAGGTGGTGCGCGGCCAGATCGCCGCCGTCGCCACCGACGCCAGCCTGCCGATCGCCGAATTCCGCCGCGTCTACATGACCGTCGGCCGCGGCGAACGCGACAGCGCGCGCGCCAAGAAGGAGATGATCGAGGCCAATTTGCGCCTGGTGATCTCGATCGCCAAGAAATACACCAACCGCGGCCTGCAATTCCTCGACCTGATCCAGGAAGGCAATATCGGCCTGATGAAGGCGGTCGACAAATTCGAGTACCGCCGCGGCTACAAGTTCTCGACCTACGCCACCTGGTGGATCCGCCAGGCGATCACCCGCAGCATCGCCGACCAGGCCCGCACCATCCGCATCCCCGTGCACATGATCGAGACGATCAACAAGCTGGTCCGCACCAGCCGTCAAATGTTGCACGAGATCGGCCGCGAACCCGCCCCGGAGGAGCTGGCCGAAAAACTCGGCATGCCGCTGGAGAAGGTTCGCAAAGTCCTCAAGATCGCCAAGGAGCCGATCTCGCTCGAAACCCCGATTGGCGACGAGGAAGATTCCCATCTCGGCGACTTCATCGAGGACAAGGCCGCGGTCATCCCGCTCGACGCCGCCATCCAGGCGAACCTGCGCGAGGCCACCACCCGCGTCCTCTCCAGCCTCACCCCGCGCGAGGAACGCGTCCTGCGCATGCGCTTCGGCATCGGCATGAACACCGACCACACCCTGGAAGAAGTCGGCCAGCAGTTCAACGTCACCCGCGAGCGCATCCGCCAGATCGAAGCCAAGGCGCTGCGCAAGCTCAAGCACCCCAGCCGCAGCCGCAAGCTGCGCAGCTTCCTCGACGACTGAGCCGTCCCGAGCCTGCTGTGGAACCTGTTGTCCGTGTCGGCGTGGTCGTGACGTTCCTGCGCATGGAACGCCCACCAACGGAGCCCGCACCCGTATTGCCCCCCGGCGTCACCGTGCGCCAAGTGGCGAACTGCCCGGTCGAACTATACCGCACGCTCTACCACACCGTCGGCGCCGACTACGTCTGGTGGCTCCGCCGCACCCTGTCCGACCGCCAGCTCGCCGCCCTGCTGCGCGACCCGCAAATCTCGATCCACGTGCTGGAACGTGACAGCGAGCTGCTCGGCTTCTACGAGCTGGACCGCAACCCCTGGCCCGGCGTCAACCTCAGCTATTTCGGCCTGATGCCCCAGGCGGTCGGCCAAAACATGGGCCACGCCTTCCTGCGCCACGCCGTTGACGCCTGCTGGCGCATGGGGCCGCGCGCTGTGACGGTCAACACCTGCACCGCCGACCACCCGCGCGCCATGCCGAACTACCTGCGCGTCGGCTTCCGCCGGGTGCGCGATGTGCCTGAGGATTGGCATGTGCCTTTGCGCCTCGGCCTGGTCATCCCGGAGCACTTGAAGCTTTAGAAAAGCGCGTTCTTTTTTGAAAAAAAGAACCAAAAAACTTTTATCCGCTTGGCGCCCGGCGCATCTGGGTACCCGGGGGTTGACGACCCCGGCGCGCGCTTCTCCAATGTCGACAATGGCCCCGCAGGGGAGCCGACATATGGGAGTGGTGGATTTGGCCGAGCTCAAGGTGCTTTCAGACCTCAACGCCAAGGTATGGAAGATCGAAGTCGCCGTCGGTGACACGGTGGAGGCCGAGGCCACGCTGCTCATCCTGGAATCGATGAAGACCGAAATCCCCATCGACGCCCCCAAGGCCGGCCGCGTCAAGGCGATCCTGGTCAAGGAAGAAGACGCCGTGGCCGAAGACCAGGTGGTCGTCATCCTCGAGGTCTAGCCACCCCGTCTGAGGCAGGAGGCGCCCATGAGTGCTGCGCAAACCAACAGCGCATTGGCCGGCATCCGCGTGGCCGAACTCGGCGAAGGGGCAGGGCTGGCCTACGCCGGCAAACTCTTCGCCGATCTCGGCGCCGAGGTCGTCAAACTGGAGGCGCCCGGCGGCGACCCCCTGCGCCACCTCCCGCCTTTGGTCGAAGCAGCACCCGGTCAGCAGGAAAGCGGCTGGTTCGCCTGGCTCAACACCAACAAGCGCAGCCTGACCGCCACGCCTGCCCGCGCCCGCGCGATTCTCGCGGCCAGCGACGTCCTGCTCGACGGCCGCCCGGTCGCCGAACAGCTCGACCCCACCACCGGCCACGCCGCCCTGCGCGCCGCCCATCCCGGACTGCACATCGTCTCGCTCTCCTGGTTCGGCCTCAGCGGCCCCTACCGCGACCACGCCGCCACCGACTCCACAATGCGCGCGCTCGCCGGCCTGGTGAAAAACACCGGCCCGGTCGAACACCCCGCCATGATGCCGGACTACCAAGGCTTCGCCCCCCACGGCCTGACCGCCTTCATCGCCGCCGTCGCGTCGCTGTGGTCCGGCAGCGCCGGCCGCATGTTCGAAATCTCCGCCCAAGACGCCAACGCCGTCATCGCCGAATACCAGGCCGTCATCACCTTCGCCCCGGGCCCGCCGGAACAGCGCCGCGGCGTCAACCGCTGGTACCCGACCTTCCCGATGGGCTGCTACAAATGCAGCGACGGCTGGCTTGGCATCACCGTCCTGACCCCCGACCAGTGGCGCAACTGGTGCCACCTGCTCGGCCGCCCGGACCTCGCCGAAGACCCCCGCTTCGCGACCTCGCCCCAGCGCCTGGAAGCCGCCGACGAGTTGGAGGCCATCCACGGCCCGATCCTGCTGACCCGCACCACCCGCGAATGGTTCGAGGAGGGCCTGCGCCGCCGCATCCCCCTGGTGATGGTCCCCACCATGGCCGACCTGCTCGCCGAACCGGTCCACCAGGCCCGCGGCGCCATCGGCACAGTCAAGATCGGCACCGCCGAATTCCGCGCCCCCGTCCTCCCCCAACACCTCAACGACACCCCGCCCGCCGCCACCGGCACCGCCCCACGTGCCGGCGCCGACAACGCCATGCCCTTGCCCGAACCCCGCCCGCGCACGCCCGCCCCCGCCCCAACCGGGCTCCCATTGGCCGGCCTGCGCATCGTCGACATGGCCATGGGCTGGGCCGGCCCGCTCACCACCCGCCAGATGGCCGACCTCGGCGCCGAAGTCATCAAGATCGAAGGCCGCGCCTATCCCGACTGGTGGCGCGGCCACGATTATTCCGACCAGGCGATCAAGGACAACGTCTACGAGACCCGCCTCAACTTCAACGCCCTGAACCGCAACAAGACCGGCATCACGCTGGACCTCACCCGCCCCGCCGGCGCCGACCTCGCCCGCCAGCTGGTCATGACCGCCGACGCCGTGGTCGAAAACTACTCCCAAGGCGTCCTGCCCAAGCTCGGCCTCGACTACCCAAACCTGGTCCGCATCAAACTCGACCTGGTCATGGTCACCATGCCCGCCTACGCCGCCGGCACCGCCTGGTCCGAAACCCGCGCCTACGGCTCCACCCTCGAACAAGGCTCCGGCCTGCCCAGCATCACCGGCGAGGAAGGCTGGCCCCCCACCATGAACCACGTCGCCGGCGGCGACCCCAATGGCGGCTTCAACGCCGCCGCCGCCCTCATCGCCGCCCTCCTGCATAAAAAACGCACCGGCCGTGGCCAACTCATCGACCTCAGTCAGGTCGAATGCATGTTCCCCCTCGCCGCCACCGGCATCATCCACCAATCCGCCCACAACACCCCGCCCAAGCGCTTGGGCAACCGCCACCCGCTTTTCGTCCCACACGGCGCCTTCCGCTGCACCGGCCGCGACCAGTGGCTCGTCATCGCCATCACCAACGACGCTGCCTTCCACCGCCTCTGCCGCATCATCGGCCGCCCCGACTTCGGCGACGACCCCACTTTGGCCACCGCCGCCGGCCGCCGCCTGCGCGAGGCCGAGCTGGAAGCCGCCATCACCCTTTGGACCGAGACCCAGCCCCCGGAAGACGCCATGGCCACCCTGCAAGCCGCCGGCATCGCCGCCGGTGTCGCCCGCGGCTTCAACGAGCTGATCGCCGCCGAGCCCCACCTCCTCGCCCGCGGCTTCTGGCAGGAGATCGACCGCCCCATCCTCGGCCGGCACTGGCAATCCACCCCAACCTTCCGCGAAAACGCCGCCCCCTACCCCATCCGCTCTCCCGCCCCAACCCTCGGCCAATCCACCCGCGAAGTCCTGTCGCGCATCCTCAACCTCCCCCCCGCCGAGCTCGACCGCCTCGAAGCCGACCGCATCATCGGCGAACACCCAATCCCAACCAGCGAACGCGCCCCCCGCAGCGCCGCCCGCCTGCGCGAGAGCGGATAGCCCCACGCGACCCACCGCAACACCCGGATGGTCCGCCCCCGGCCGCCGCCCTACCAAGGCTCCACCAACAGGAGCCGCCCATGACCCATTTCCGCTGCGTCCCCATCCCCACCGAAACCGCCCAACGCTGGCGCCAAACCAACCAGGATGACGCCGGCAACCCGCTCCGCCGCGCCATCTCCACCGGCTCCGGCGCTCCCTGCCGCCACTGCCTGCGCAACGGCACCAAGGGCGAGGAAATGCTCCTCGGCTCATACCACCTGCCCGGCCCCACCGGCATCTACTGGACCCCCAGCCCGATCTTCCTGCACGCCAGCGACTGCCCCGCCTACACCGGCCAGGACGAGATCGCCGACATCATCCGCACCAGCCTGATCTCCGTCCGCGCCTACAACGCCGAACAGATCGTGCTCTACGATCTCGGCCAGGTCGCCGAAGGCCCAGACGCCGACGCCCCGCTGGCCCGCGCCCTCGCCGACCCCCGCACCAGCTTCGTCAACATCCACACCGCCAAACCCGGCTGCCTGCTCTGCCGCGTCGAACGCGTCTGAACTGGCCGACGGGAAGTCAAAGAAAGATCTTCTTTTTGTGAACAAAAAGAAGCAAAAAAACTTCATTCGTTAGGGTTTTATCTTACGGAATGCAGTGTAGGACCCGCGATTTTTTCTCTGGAAACGCTAGCCTCGCTAAATGGATAAAGTTTTTTTGTTTCTTTTTGTTCACAAAAAGAAGGCTTCCTCCCTCCTCCCTCCTCCCGTCCCCTTCCCCACCAAACGAGGTTCCCACAACCCATCTCCTGTTCTATGCTCCCCCGAACGCCGCGTGGGCGGCCCATCAGGGAGCAAAAAACATGATCTCGGCTGCATCAAAGTGGGGGGCCCCAACTTTGGCCGCCTTGGGCCTGGCTGCCGCGGGGCTGCTGATCGCCCTGCCGGTATCGGCCCAGACCGCCAACCCCCAGGCCAAAAAGGGCGGCACGCTGATCCACGCCCACGTCTCCGGCATGGACCACTTCGACCCCGCACATTTCTGCACCACGGTTCAGCTCGAAACCGGCATGCACATGTACGAAGGCCTGATGATGATGGGCGACGATTATTCGTCGACACCCATGCTCGCCAGCAAGGCCGAAGTCGCCCCGGACGGCAAGAAGTTCTCCTTCACCCTGCGCCGCGGCGTCAAGTTCCACAACGGCAAGGAAATGACCTCCGCCGACGTGCTCGCCACCTACCAGCGCTACGCCAAGCAGAGCCCGAACGCCGCCTCCTTCGCCAACGTCGCCAGCTTTGACGCGCCCGACCCCTACACCTTCATCATCAACCTCAAGGACACCTCGGCCGTCCTGCTCGAGGTGCTGAAGACCCCCTGCTTCCCGCTGTCGATCATCCCCGCCGAGGAAGCCGCCAAGGGCCCGCGCGAAATCACCGTGATCGGCACCGGCCCCTTTATGATGGGCGAGCTGGTCAAGGACAGCCACCTGATCATGCGCCGCTTCGACGGCTACTCCGCCGACACCTCCGCCCCTGGCCCGAACGGCTTTGCCGGCCGCAAGACCGCGCATTTCGACACCATCCGCTACAACTTCCTGCCCGAAGTCAGCACCCGCGTCGCCGCCATGCTGGCCGGCAGCGCTGACCTGGCCGAAGTCGACGCCGACCAGATCGACCGCTTCAAGGGCCGCAACGACGTCATCATCGAAAAAGTCTTCCCCGGCTGCATGCACACCATCATCCTGCGTGCCGATAACGGGATCACCCGCGATGTTCGCATCCGCCAGGCCATCATGGCGGTGGTCGACACCGAGGAAATGGCCGAGGTCTCCGGCCAGGTCACCCGCCAGAACGCGTCGCTGCTATACTCGGACAGCCCGTACTTCACCGGCGACCAGATGAAGCCGTACTACAACCAGAAAGACCCGGCCAAGGCGAAGGCCCTGCTGGCCGCCGCCGGCTACAAGGGCGAGAAGATCATCATCCACACCAACTCGGTCTACGCCTACATGCGCGCCCAGATGCTGGTGCTGGAACAGGCGCTGAAGGCGGTCGGCGTCAACGTCGAGATGCGCGTCACCGACTGGATCACCAACGCCAATGCCCTGACATCGGGCGACGGCGGCTGGAATATCTCGATGACCGGCTACTGCTCACAGCCGCTGCTCGGGCCGCAACAATGGCGCCCGCTGATCTATGGCCATTCCGGCCTCGGCAAAATCAGCGACCCCGACGTCAACACGCCCTATGACCGCTTCTTCGCCTCGATGGACGTCGGCGCCCGCAAGGCGGCCTGGCTCGAAGCCGAGACGGCGATCCGCAGCAAAGCCTACCTGGTGAAAATCGCCGACGCCGGCCGCACCGTGACCTTCAAGTCGAGCCTCAAAGGCTGGAAACCCTGGTACGCCCTGCGCAACTGGGACGTCTGGCGCGAATAACCTGACCGGCGACGCCCCCGCTGCGACCGTCCCGGCGCCACGCGCCGCGGCGGCTGCGGCGGGGGTTGTTGCGTTTTAGCCCGCCGTTTGAAAGGCAACACCGTGCAAGCCTGGACCAGCCTGCTGACCCTGGCCGGCATGCATCTCCTGCTGGCGATGATCCCCGGCCCGAACACCGTGGTGGTCAGCTGGCTATCCGCCACCGTCTCGCGGCGCGACGGCCTGCTGGCAACCGCCGGCATCGTGCTGGCCTCGCTGATCTGGGTGGTGCTCAGCCTGTGGGGCGTCGGCGCCCTGCTGCTGCAAGCGGGCTGGCTCTATCACCTCCTGCGCCTCGCCGGCGCCGCCTACCTGCTCCATATCGGCATCCGCATGCTGCGAAGCGGCCTCCGCCCCACCCCCACCGGCCCCACCCCCACTGGCGCCGCCGCGCCGCCCCGACTGTTCGGCCAAAACCCGTTTCGGGCCGGGCTGGTGACCACGCTCAGCAACCCGAAATCAGCGGTGTTCTGGACCAGCGCCTTCCTGGTCGCCGTGCCGCCACATCCCGATGCCTGGCTTTACCCCGCCATCGTCGCCGTGATCGGCCTTCAGTCGGGGCTGTGGTACGGCCTGGTCGCGCTGGTCTTCTCCACCGGCATGGCACGCCAGCACTACCTCCGGCTCGCCCGGCGGCTTGACCTGCTGGCCGGCGGAGTCATGATCGCGCTCGGCCTGCGCCTGGCCGACGACGTCCGCCGCGAACTGGTGCTCATCACGGCACGCTAAGCCGCATACGGGAGGTAACGATGGACCTGCGCTTCACCGAGCAAGAGAACGCCTTCCGCCAGGAAGTGCGGGACTTCATCCGCGCCAACCTCCCCTCCCATATCAGCGAACGCCTGCGCCTCGGATACCCGCCCACCAAGCAGGACGTCGTCACCTGGCAGCGCGTGCTGAATAAAAAGGGCTGGGCCACCTACAAATGGCCCAAGGACCACGGCGGCCGCGACTGGTCGCCCACCATGCGCATGATGTTCCAGGACGAAAACCTCCTGGCCCACGCGCCCGAGGTGACCGGCTACAACATCACCATGATCGGCCCGGTGCTGATCCAGTTCGGCACCCCCGAACAGAAAGAACGCTTCATCGCCCCCACCGCCAACCTGGACATCTGGTGGTGCCAGGGCTTCTCCGAACCCGGCGCCGGCTCTGACCTCGCCTCGCTCAAAACCGCCGCCGTCCGCGATGGCGACGAATACGTCGTCAACGGCCAGAAAATCTGGACCTCGACCGCCCACCACGCCGACTGGATCTTCGCGCTGGTCCGCACCAACCCGCAGGCGCGCAAACCCCAGGAAGGCATCTCCTTCCTGCTGATCGACATGAAAACCCCAGGGATCACCGTCCGCCCCATCATCTCGATCGACGGCAGCCACCACTTCAACGAAGTCTTCTTCGACAACGTCCGCGTCCCCCTGACCCAGCGCGTCTATGAGGAAAACAAAGGCTGGGACGTCGCCAAGTTCCTCCTCGGCAACGAACGCACCGGCATCGCCCGCCTCGGCAAATCCCTCGCCCGCCTGCACGACGTCCGCGACCTCAGCCCCCGCCTGCGCAACCACGGCGGCGAACTCCTCGACGACCCCCTGTTCCGCGAACGCGTCGCCGCCCTGGAAATCCGCGCCAAAGCCCTGGAAATCACCCAGCTCCGCGTCGTCTCCAAGATGATGCAGAAATCCGACGGCAAACCCGACCCGTTCTCCTCCCTGCTCAAAATCAAAGGCAGCGAGCTGAACCAGGACACCTCGGAAATGATCATGGACGCGGTCGGCCCCCTCGCCATGCCCGACTGGGCAAAGGAACTCGACACCCTGACCCGCGAAGGCAACAACGAATCCCGCATCGGCCCCGACTGGGCCGGCTACGCCGCCGCCCCCTACCTCATGCACCGCGCCTCCACCATCGCCGGCGGAACCACCGAAATCCAAAAAAACATCCTGAACAAGGCAGTCCTCAGACTGTAGGAAGCCTTCTTTTTGTGAACAAAAAGAAGCAAAAAAACTTCATCCACAAGAATCTTCTCTCCCCTCGCGCTTGGGCGGGGGGAGCCGGAGGGGGGCTCTCGCTCTCTTGAATACCCCTCACCTCTTTCTCAAAAAATTTCCCAAAAACCAGAAGTCATCCCTTGCATATCTAACAAACATCTGTTAGATACGATGCATGGAAACTTCACCGGCTACCCTCGCCGAACGGGTCGGCACACTGCGCGCCTCGGTCCAGGCGGACTCCGCCTCGGGCTGGCTGCCGCCGTCGCTGCACGCCCTCATCATGTCCTGCCTCGCCCGCATCTTCGGCCGCCTGGAGCAGATGCTCCTGTTGTGGCAATCCGACGCGCTCCCCCTGCCGCAATCCGCCGCGCGTCGCACCTTCCATCCCCGCGCCACGTCGCCGCACCAGGCACCCCGCCGGCTCCGCACGCGCAACGCCCGCCGGGACTCCGCCACGCCCGGAATCCCCCCGCGCGCTCCCGCCATCCCGCACCGCACCGCGGCAGCCTGCTTTCCCACCCCGACCGCCCCGTCGCGCGCCCGCGCCGTCCGCCTGCCGCCGCCCCACTGACCCCAGCCCAGCCCCTCAAGCGCCATCGCCCAAGCATGCCCTAAACGTTACGATATCAAAATTAACTAACCAACCCACCCCTTGCCTGCCGCCAGCCCGCCCCACATACTATCTGCCGAGCGGCATTGACCGAGCGAGAGGGAACCCAATGGATCTGCGCTTCACGGAACAGGAGGTCGCCTTCCGCAAGGAAGTCCGCGACTTCATCCAGCAAAACCTGCCGGCCAAGACGCGCGAGCGCCTGCGCCTCGGCTACTCCGCCACCAAGCAGGACATCGTCGACTGGCAGCGCATCCTGAACAAGAAGGGCTGGGCCACCTACAAATGGCCCAAGGAGTTCGGGGGCACCGACTGGTCGCCGACCCAGCGCATGATCTTCCAGGAAGAGAACCAGATCTGCCACGCGCCGGAGGTGAACGGTTTCAACATCACCATGATCGGCCCGGTGATCATCCAGTTCGGCACCCCCGAGCAGAAGGCCCACATCCTGCCCCGTGCCGCCAACCTCGACGATTGGTGGTGCCAGGGCTTCTCCGAGCCCGGCTCCGGCTCCGACCTGGCTTCGCTGAAAACCGCCGCCAAGCAGGTCGGCGACGACTACATCGTCAACGGCCAGAAGATCTGGACCAGCACGGCCCACATGGCCGATTGGTGCTTCGTCCTGGTGCGCACCAACCCGAACGCCCGCAAGCCGCAGGAGGGTATTTCCTTCCTGCTGGTCGACATGAAGACCCCCGGCATCACCGTCCGCCCGATCATCTCGATCGACGGTGCCCATCACCTGAACGAAGTCTTCTTCGACGACGTAAAGGTCCCGGTCGCCAACCGCATCTACGACGAGAACAAAGGCTGGGATGTCGCCAAATTCCTGCTCGGCAACGAACGCACCGGCATCGCCCGCCTCGGCAAGTCCATGGAGCGCATCAACTACGCCCGCGAACTCGCCCGCGACGTCCGCCAGAACGGCAAGCCCCTGATCGAGGACCCCGGCTTCCGCAGCCGCGTCGCCAAGCTCCAGGTCCAGGCCAAGGCGCTCGAACTGACCCAGCTGCGCGTCGTGTCCAAAGCCGCCGCGGCCAGCGACGGCAAGCCCGACCCGTTCTCCTCCCTGCTCAAGATCAAGGGCACCGAGCTGCTGCAAGACACCGCCGAACTCGTCATGGACATCGCCGGCCCCCTGGCCATGCCGGACTGGGCGAAGGAGCTGGACAGCCTCAATCAGGAGTCCGGTGACAACGAACCGAAGATCGGGCCGGACTGGGCCGGTTACGCCGCTCCGCCGTATCTCATGCTGCGTGCCGCCTCGATCTACGGCGGCACCAACGAGATCCAAAAGAACATCCTGAACAAAGCAATCCTGAGGCTCTGATGGATTTCGATCTCACCGAAGACCAACGGCTGCTCAACGACTCTGTTGGCCGCCTCCTCGCCGACCGCTACGCCTTCGATGCGCGGCGCGGTTACATCAAGTCGCCCCAAGGCTGGAGCCAGGATCTCTGGGACAAGTATGCCGAGCTTGGCCTGCTCGGCCTGCCCTTCGCCGAGGATTACGGCGGCTTCGGCGGCAACGCCGTCGACATCATGATGGTGATGGAGGCGTTCGGCCGGAACCTCGTCCTCGAACCCTACCTCGCCACCGTCGTCCTCGGCGGCAGCGCCATCAAGTATGCCGGCAACGAAGCGCAAAAGGGCGAACTCCTGCCCCAGATCGTCGACGGCTCGCTGAAACTGGCCTTCGCCCATAGCGAGCAACAGGCGCGCTACGACCTCTCGGATGTCATGACCACGGCGACGAAGGACGGCAGCGGCTGGATACTCGAAGGCGCCAAGAGCGTCGTCTTCCACGGCGACTGCGCCGATACGCTAGTCACCAGTGCGCGAACCTCGGGCGATCGCATGGACAGGGCCGGCCTGACCCTGTTCCTCGTTCCGGCGGGAACCCCGGGCCTGGCACGTCGCGGCTACGCGATGCGTGACGGCACCAGGGCTGCGGAGATTTCGTTGTCCGGGGTAAAACTTGGCGCGGACGCCGTTTTGGGTACAGTGGGCGACGCGATGGGGGTGATCGAGCGCGTCACCCAGGCCGGCATCGCCGCGATGGCGGCCGAAACCGTCGGTGCCTGTGAAGCCGCCCATAACATGACGCTGGAATACCTGCGCACCCGCGTCCAGTTCGGCCGCCCGATCGGCCAGAACCAGGTGCTGCAGCACAAGGCTGCCGACATGCTGATCGAGGTCGAGCAGGCCCGCTCGATGGCCATGCTGGCCGCGATGATGGTCGACGAAGACGACGCCGCCGAACGTTCGCGCAACATCTCGATGGCCAAGGTCGGCGTCGGCCAATCCGGCCGGTTCGTGACGCAAGCCGCGGTCCAGCTGCACGGCGGCATCGGCATGACCGAAGAATACCAGGTCGGTCACTACTTCCGCCGGGTGATGGTGTTCGAACACATGTGGGGCGACAGCGCCTATCACCTCGGCCTGCTCGCCGATCAGGTCGCTTGATCGGAGCGCTTGATCAGGACGCAACGCTGCATTACGTTTACTGCAACGCCGTGCCCCTCCCGGGCGCGGCGTTGTCGCTTGAACCCTCTTCCATCCAGGAGACGCCGCGTGCGCAAACTTGCCACTCTCGCCTTCGCCTTTGCGGCGTCCACTGCCCTCGTCCCGATGGCGAGCGCCCAGAACCTGAATATCGGCATCCAGAACGAGCCGAATACCATGGACCCGCAATGGCATTTGCTCGGCAACAACACCGCCGCCATGCGCAACCAGTACGACACGCTGGTCGGCCGCGACGTCAACCTGCAGGACCGGCCCAGCCTGGCGCTGTCCTGGAAGGTGATCGACGAGACCACCTGGGAATTCAAGCTGCGGCCTGGCGTCACCTTCCATGACGGCTCGCCCTTCACCGCCGAGGATGTGAAGTTCACCCTCGCCCGCATCCCGACGCTCCAGGGCAATCCCAGCGCCTATTCCGCCTACACCAGCCAGATCAAGGACGTGGTGGTGGTGGATCCCCTGACCGTTCGGTTCATCACCGATGGCCCGGTGCCGCTGATGCCGACCAACCTGTCCAACGTGTTCATGATGTCGGGCGCCAAGGGCGTGCAGCCCACCGCCGATTTCAACACCGCCAAGGCCTCGATCGGCACAGGCCCGTACAAGCTGGTGTCCTGGGCCCCCGGCACGCCGCAGTTGCTGGTGCGCAACGACGCGTATTGGGGCGGCCGCCCGCATTGGGCCACGCTGAAGATCGCACCGATCTCCAACAACCCCGCCCGCGTCGCCGCCCTGCTGTCCGGCGATGTCGATTTCATCAACCGCGTGCCGGTCGCCGATGTCGAGAAGCTCAAGACCGACCGGAAGATGAAGGTGTTCTCCGGCCCGTCGGCCTATGTCTACATGGTCTATCCCGATGTCAGCTCCGACCAGGCGCCGGGGGTGAAGGACAATGCCGGCGCCCCGCTGGCTAAGAACCCGTTCAAGGACGCCCGCGTGCGCCAGGCGATGTCGCTGGCGATCAACCGCGAGGCGCTGGTGGATCGGGTGATGGAGGGCTTGGCCGTAAAGATGACCCAGCCGGTGCCCGAGAGCATGTTCGGCGCCAGCCCGCGCATTCCGCCCGCGCCCTACAACGTGGAACGGGGCCGCGCGCTGATGGCCGAGGCCGGCTACAAGGACGGCTTCCAGATCGAGCTGTCCTGCCCGAACGACCGCTTCCCCAACGACGCCAAGATCTGCGAGGCCGTCGCACAACAGTATTCGCGCATCGGCATCAAGGTCACGGTGTCGGCCTATCCCTCGGCCGTGTTCTTCCCGCGCCGCGCCAAGCGCGAGTTCGGCGTGTCGATGGCCGGCTGGGGCAGCCTGACCGGTGAGTCCTCGTACTTCCTCAGTCTGGTGGTCCACACTCCTGACAAGGACAAGGGGCTGGGCGCCATCAACACCTCCGGCGTCAGCGATCCCGAGCTCGACCGCCTGATCCAGGATGTGCGGCCGATGCTCGACCTGCCCAAGCGCCGCGCGGCGCTCGAGCGGATCACCGAACTGACGGTGGAGCGCAACTGGATCATCCCCGTGCTGGCCTTCGGCACCGTCAGCGCCGGGCGGGCCGACAAGGTGATGTACACCACCCGCCAGGACGAAGAGACGATGGCCATCGAAGTGCTGCCCGCGAAGTAGAAGCGCTCAACGCCTCCCGGTTCACCAACGGGACCGGGAGGCAACGCGTTGCGCCGACAGCACGGGCATGCCGTCGCACCGGTGGCCTTGTAAGACTCCAACTCCCCCCCACTTCCCGTCTCTGGCGCTGCAAGGCGCGCGTCAACGCAGGCGCGTCCATGCGCCCTACCGAGACCGAACCCACTCTGCCGGGGGATGGGAGCGTAACAAGGAAGGGAGTTGCCGATGCAACCACGTAAGCTCAACGCCGCCACCCTACGAAGGGCCGGCGTTATCGCCATGCGCGCGGCGTTGTTGCCGGTATGCGTGGCGAGCTTCCTGGCGCTGCATGGCGCCCCGGCACACGCCCAGGGGGGACCACCGCCGGAGCCGGGCAAATGGTCCGTCCGGATCGGGGCGGGCGGCATCCTGGCGCCGATCTATCCCGGCAGCCGGTCGCTGGGCTTCACGCCGATACCACTGGTTGATCTCGCCTATCGTCCGGGATTGCCGGGCCTTGATACCGTCTTCCTCAATGCCCGCGACGGTTTGGGCATCGTGGCGGTGCGCTTCGGGGCCATTTCCGTCGGCGGCGGTGTCGGCTATGCCCGCGGGCGGGACCAGGATGTCGCGGCCCGGCTGAATGGCATGGGCGATATTTCGTCCGCGGCCGCCGGCAACTTGTTTGTTCGCGCCGATTTTGGCCCCGTGGGGTTCTCCGCGCGGGCTGAAAAAGCCTTTGGCGGGCAGAGCGGCACCACCGCGGCCGTTGGCGCTTCGTATCGGATCCCGGTGACCGCGGATTTCTCGCTCGCGGCACGGGTCGATGGCACCTGGGCCGATCAAAGCCATATGCAGGAATGGTTTGGGATCAGCGGATTACAGGCACAACGAACATCGTTCCAGGCATATCGGCCGGAGTCAGGGATGCGCGACGTGACGTTCATGCTGTCGGCGACCTATGCGATCACCCAGCAGTGGCGCATCAATGGATCGGCCGGCGTTGTCCATCTGCTCGGTGACGCGGCCAAGAGCCCGATCACGCAGCGCCGTACCCAGCCGATCGCGATGTTCGGCGCGACCTACCAGTTCTAGCGTCCGGTTACTTCGGCGACCGCCACAGCAGCAGCATGGTGGTCGCCGCGGTGATGGCCGCCGCCAGCATGAAGGCGGCGCGAAATCCGGCGGCCAGTGCTTCGTTGCCGCCGAGCCCCGCGGCGTCCGCCATGCCGCGCACCCACGTGAAGGCCAGCATCAACACGGCCGCGCCGGTCACCGTTCCCAAGGTGCGGGTCATCATCGCCAAACTCCCCGCCACCCCGCGGGCACGACGGGGCAGGGTGCGGGTGACGATTTCGGTATAGGCGACCTGGTACAGTCCGAGCCCCACCCCTTGCAGCACCAGCGCGGGCAGCATCACCGCCAGCCCGGCCGTCTGGCTCACCAGGGCGAGCGAGGCGGCCACCATGGCGGTGCCGGCGACCAGCAGTCTTCGGGCAGGGATGCGTGCGGCCAGGCGCCCGGCCAGGGGTGCGGAGACCATCATGCCGACCGCGGAGCAGGCCAGCACCAGGCCCAGCATCGTCACCGACAGGCCCACCACCTGCACCAGGTAGAACGGCGCCAGCAGCATCACGGCAAAGGCCGAGAGATTGACCAGCACGTTGCCCAGGTTGATCACGGCAAAGCCTGCATCGCCGAACAGCCTGACATCGATGATCGGCCGCTCCACGCGCAGTTCGCGGCGCACGAAACCGGCGCCGGCGGCCACCGCGACGCCCGCCATCGCCAGGATCAGGAACCCCTGGCCCGCCCAGTCGCGCAACTGGTTCACCGCCAGCAAGGTGGCCGTGATGGTCAATGCCAGCAGTATCGCGCCCACGGCATCAAAGCGCTCGCGCTGGCCGGAGGCTGGCGCCACCGGCAGGCGCATGGCGAAGGCGAAGGCCACCAGGCACAGCGGCACCCGCACCGCATAGACCGCCCGCCAGCCCCATTGCTCCACCAGCAACCCCGCCAGCGGCGGGCCTAGCGCGCCGCCGAGGCCGAAGATCATGGTGTACAGCCCGAGCGCCCGGGCGCGCTCGCTCTCTGGAAACAAAAACGTCGCCAGCGCCGGGCCGCAACTCAACAGTAGTGCCGCCCCCATGCCCTGAGCCACCCGCGCGGCCAACAGCCAGCCATAGGCCGGGGCGAGGGTGCAGCCGATAAACGCCAACAAGCTGACCGCCGCGCCGATCAGGAAGATGCGGCGATGGCCCAGCATGTCGCCGAGCCGGCCAAACACCAGCATCAAGCTGGCATGGGTCAGCACGTAGCTGATCACCACCCATTGGATCATCGGGATCTCAAGCCCGAAATCGCGCACGATGTCGGGGAAGGCGACGTTGACCATCGAATCCAGCGGCACCACCAATGTGCCGAGGCCGATCACCAGCAATCCTGCATGCGCGCTGCGTATGGCCGCGTCTCCCCCGAACCGGCGGCCACCCTATCGCCGCACGCCCCACTGGAACAGGGCGCGGATGCGGCCTAACCTGCAACTGCATCGACCAAGCGGAGCACCACGATGAACGCAGTTACGCCGGCGGAGCCCGAGGACTATAACAGCCTCGACGATGACGGCTTTCGCATGCTGGTGCGCAATTGGATCCGCGCGAATTATCCGCCCGAATTGCGCAACCCGACCAAGCGGCTGCATTTTTCGGAAAACAAGGTCTGGTACTACAAGCTTTCCGAAAAGGGCTGGCTCGCGCCTGGCTGGCCGCCCCAGTACGGCGGCATGGGGCTGACTGCCGGCAAGCAGCTGGTTATGCTGGAGGAATTGCAGCGCCATGGCTGCACCCGTCTGAACGACATGGGCATGACGATGATCGGCCCGCTGCTGATCCGCCACGGCACCCCGGAGCAACGCGACTTCTACCTGCCGAAGATCATCGCCGGCGAGCATATCTGGTGCCAGGGCTATAGCGAGCCCAATGCCGGTTCCGACCTGGCGTCGCTGCGCACTGAGGCGGTGCTGGATGGCGACGACTGGGTGGTCAACGGGCAGAAGATCTGGACCTCGCTGGCGATGGACGCCAACTGGATTTTCCTTCTCGTCCGCACCAACAAGATCGCCAAGAAGCAAGACGGCATCTCGTTCCTGCTGGTGCGCATGGACAGCCCGGGGATCACCGTCCGGCCGATCCGCAACATCGATATGGGCGACGAGTTCTGCGAGGTCTTCTTCGATAATGTCCGGGTGCCGAAAGGCCAGATGGTCGGCGATGTCGACCGCGGCTGGACCATGGCCAAGAACCTGCTGAGCTTCGAGCGCATCGGCATCGGCTCGCCGCGGCAGTCCGGCTACGCGCTGGCCCGGCTCAAGCTGCTGGCCGAGCACATGGGCCTGGATGACGACACGCAGTTCGTCGAGCGCTACACGCGGCTGCGCATGGATTTGGAAGACCACAAGGCGCTGTATGAAACCTTTGCCGAAAAGGTCCGGCGCGGCGAGCAGCTGGGGCCCGACGTCTCGATGCTGAAGATCAACCAGACCGAGCTCTACCAGCGCATCACCGAAGCCATGCTTGACGTGGCCGGCGAAAACGCCGGGCTGTTGGAGCCAATCGGCGGCAACCGCGAACTGAACCCACAGGGGCAGTTCATCCAGTCCCGTCCCTCAACGATCTACGGTGGCAGCAACGAAATCCAACGCAACGTGCTGGCCAAGAACGTGCTGGCATTGCCTGGATAGGAAGAAAGGCCAGGGCTCTGCCCTGGACCCGCTGGGGCCGGCGGCCCCAGACCCCACCCGTTGAGGCGCCTTGGGCTAGAGGGCCATCGACGCCTTCCCCACGGCCTCGATGGCCCCCTAGCCCAAGGCGCTTAAGGGTCGAGGTCCAGGGTCTCGGACCCTGGTGGGGTCTGGGGCAAAGCCTCGGCCTTGCTTCGTTCACCGCGACAACGGAATCCGGCTGCTGCCTTCGAGTACCCGCAAGCAGGCGACACGGCGGTCTGCGCCCACTTGGTTTGGCGTCGGTGCTCCGCTGCGGCATCGATTTTCGGCGATTGGGCAGCGTGGGGCAAAGCCGCAGCCGGGGGTGCGGTCTTCAGGTTGCGGCGCTTCACCGCGCAGGCGGATGCGGCGGCCGCGCCGGGTTGGATCGGCCGGCAGGTGGGCGGAGAGCAGGGCTTGGGTATAGGGGTGCAGGGCATCGCGCAGCAGGTCGGCGGTGCTGCCTTCCTCGACGATTTCGCCGAGATAAAGCACGGCGATACGGTCGGCCACCGGCTGCACCGCGGCGATATCGTGGCTGATCAGCACGATCGCCATGTCGGACGCATCGCGCAGTTCGGCCAACAGACTCAGGAACTGCGCCGCGGCGGCCATGTCCATCTCCCGCGTCGGCTCATCCAGCACCAGCAACGCCGGCCGGGTGACGATCGCCCGGCCGAGGCTCACCAGCTGCAACCGGTCGATCGAAAGATCCGCTGGGCGCAAGGCGACCTCGCCGGGGCGCAGCCGCAACCGCTCGGCCAAGGCATCGACCACCGTGCGCCGCTCCGCCGCTGTCATCTTGGTATGCAGCCGCAGCGGCTCTTCCAGCAACGCCCGCACGGTCATGCGCGGGTTCAGCACCGCCAGTGGATTGCGGAACACCATCGTCATCCGGCCGCGCAGCCGGCGCAACCGGCGCTCCGGCAGGGTGGAGATGTCCTCCCCTTCCAGCAGAACCGCGCCGTCCTCGATCGCGACCAGGCGCAACAGGGCGCGGGCCAGGGTGGACTTGCCGGCGCCAGCCTCCCCCACCACACCGACGATCTAGCCTTGTGCGATTTGCAGGTCGATCCAGGTCAGCGCAGGCACCTGGGCATCGCCTTGGCCCAGTCGCACCGAGGCGCGACGCAGTTCGGCGACGACCGTCATGCGGCACCAAAGCGCGCAAAATGGCAACGCGCCGCATGCACGCCGGCACCCACCAACGGCGGCGCCACGGCGCAGCGCTCGGTGGCCTCGCCACAGCGCGGCTGGTACGAACAGCCCTGGGCGGCGGGCGGCAGCGCCCCGCCGAAACTCCGATCGCCGGCGATCGCCAGGCGCTCGGGCATGGTGGCCAGCATGGCGCGGGTGAAGGGATGGGCCGGGCGGGCGAAAACCTGGGTCACCGGGCCCTGTTCCACCACCTGGCCGGCATAGAGCACGCCGACATCGTCGCAGTACTGGGCGACCACGCCGAGGTCGCGGGTGATCAGTACGCCGCCGATGCGCCGGCGCCGCAGTTCCATGTAGAGCAGGTCGAGGATCTGCACCTGGGTGGTGATGTCCAGCCCGGCGGTCGGTTCATCGGCGATCAGCAGTTGCGGCTCGTTGATCAAGGCGAGGGCGATGACCACTCGTTGGACGGTGGCCGGGGTCAGCTCGTGCGGCCAGGCTTCGGCACGCAGCCGGGGCTCGGGGATGCCCATGGACGACATGATGGTCTCGGCCCGCCAGGCGGCCTCGGCAGCGACGATGGGCCGGTGGACGCTCTGGGCGCGCACCAACTGGGCACCGACACGGGTGTTGGGGTCGAGCGTGGTGTGGCCGGACTGGACCACGAAGCCGATGCGGGCGCCGCGCACCCGGGTCAGGTCGGCGTCCGACATGCGCAGCAGGTCCTGGCCCTCGAACAAGGCGCGGCCGCCGACCACCCGGGCCGGCGGTTGCAACAGGCCGAGGATGGCACTGGCGGTCAGCGATTTTCCCGCTTTGTGCTCGCCCACCAGGCCGAGGATGCGACCCTTGACGACGCGGAACGACACGCCTGCCAAAGCCTGGGCATTCGCGTTGGTGGAGCGATCGACGCGCAGGTCCTGGATGTCCAGCAGCATCAGCGTGGCCCCTCGGCCAGGGCACCGGCGAGGAAGGCCGGGTTGCGCCGGGTCAGGTCGGCGATTCCGGCGGCCAGCAGTTGCAATCCGAAGCCGAGCGCCAGCAGCGCCAGGCCGGGGAAGATCGCCAGCCACCACTGGCCGGCATACATCCGCTCGACGCCTTCGCGCACCATCGCTCCCCACTCGGTGGCATCGGCGGCGGTGCCGATGCCGACGAAGCCCATCACCGCGAGCGTGCCGAGTGCCCAGGCGGCGCGGCGCGGCAGTTCGGCGGCGATGCCGGCCAAGGTGTTGGGCAGCAGATGCGCCAGCACCAGCCGCGGCAACGAATTGCCGGCGGCCACCGCGCCTTCGATGAAGCCGCTGTCGTGCATGGCGCGTACCTGGTCGCGCATGGCACGGGCGAAGAAGGCCGCCTCCAGCAGGCCGAGGGTGAGCACGACATGGCGCAAGGACGGGCCCATCGCGGCGACCAGGGCGAGGGCGAGCAACAGCGGTGGGATGAAGCCAATTGCCAGGAGAAACTGACGCAGCGCCCGGTCGGCAATGCCGCCGAACAACCCGGCCAGCAATCCCGCCGGCGCGCCGAGGCCGATGCCGAGCAGCAGGGCGGCCAGCGGTACGGCGAAGGCATAGCGGGTGCCGTCGACCACGCGGGCGAAGACGTCGCGTCCGGCGGCATCGGTGCCGAGCGGATGAACTAGCGACGGGGCGGTCAGGATGCGTTGGGCATCCACCGTTTCGGGCCCGTACGGCCAGGCGACCGGGCGCGCGAGAAGAGCCACGGCGAAGGCGGCCAGGATCAACAGGCCGAAGGTCACCGCCAGGCTGCGCCGCGGCAGGGCGCGGAGGGCGGCGAGCAGGGGGCGCATCATGCGCGGCGAATCCGCAGGCGCGCCACACGGCGGGCGGCGCCGTGCAGCAGGTGGATCAGCACGGCGAAGGCGCCGCATAGCAGGATGAAGCCCTGGACCGCGGCGAAGTCGGCCTTGACCATGGCATCGATGCCGTACTGGCCGACGCCGCCCCAGGCGAAGACGTGCTCGACCACGGCGGTGGTGCCGATCAGCGTTGTGAACTGGGCGCAGAACGCCGCCCAGATGGTGGGCGCTGCACCGCGCATGGCGATCGCGGTCAGCATGTCGCGCGACATGCCCTGGGCCCGGGCATAGGCGAAATGGGCGGTATGGAGCTGGGCCAGAATGGCGCCACGGACGTGCAGGGTCAGGGCGCTGGCAACCAAAAGGGCGAGGGCGAGTGTCGGCAGGATCAACTGGCCGAGGGCCGAGCGGGCGGCGATGGAGTCCTGGGTCAGGATGGCGTCGATGAAGTAGCTGCCGGTGAAGGCAGGCGGCGGGGTGAGCACGACGCTGATCCGGCCGGACGGGGCCGGGGCGATGTCGAGCCAGCGGTAGAACACCAGCAGCAGCAGCAGGGCGATCAGGAAGGCCGGCATCGCCTCGCCCAGGAGGCCGGCGCCGCGGACGGTGCGGTCCTCCGGGCCGTCTCGGTTAAAGGCGGCGGCGACGCCGAGGGGCACGCCGATCAAGGCGCCGAGCAGGAGGGCATAGATCATCAGTTCCAGGGTGGCGGGCAGGCGGGCGAGCAACTCGCCGAGGACAGGGTCGCCGGACAGCCAGGAGCGGCCGAACTCGCCGGTCAGGGTGCGGGCGGCATAGCGGACCAGTTGGATGATCGCCGGCTGGTTCAGGCCGTAATCGATGGCCAGAAGGGTGCGGTCGTCGCCGACTCCGTCGGGCCCGCCGAGCAGCACGACGGTCGGTGCGGCACCCAGCTTGAGCAGCATGAAGCTGAGCACGATAAAGACCAGGAGCACGAATGCCGCAAGTCCGATCAAGCGCAGGAATGCACGACCCGGGCGATCCATCGCGTCAGGCGTCTACTATAGCAGGCCGGCCGATCGCCCGGCCGGCTGCGGATGCCACTGCTGGCTCACCCATAAGCCCCTTTCCGCCGGATGATGTCACCCGGGTCCCAACCGCTGCGTGTCGATTGCCGCTTGGCTGCGCATACCACGAATCGCAGCTATGACAACCTTATGTTTAGTCAACTGTAACCTGGGTGTCAGGAGTTGGGCGAGGGGGCGTATGGGGAGGTACGTTTAATACGATATCGTAATTATAGGGACATGCTTGTGCAACCTCGCTGGGAGGTTCGGTGGGGATGGGACGGCGGCGCCGGCGGCGGGTCATGCGCCGGTTGCGGGCGCGGACGGGGATTGGGGCGCGGGTGGCGGCGTAAGCTGGTTGCGCGCCGGGGTTGCGCGGCAGGGGTGGTCTGTTTGAGCGCGCGGATGAGCGCTGCGGGCGCTGGGATGGCGCGCGGATGCCTGATGGCGCGGTGAACGGCGGGAGGCAGGACGCGGGGGGGCTTTGCTGAGCGGGGGGGCTTTGCCAAGCAGGAGGCGGGGGGCAGCGGGACAAGGGTGCCGGCCTGCCAGAGCAGGAGGATCTGTTCCAGGCGGGCGAAAATGCGGGCGAAGATGGCCGCGATCAAGGCGTGCAGGGCGGCGGACGTGCGTGTCCGACCTGCCCCCGAAGGGGCGCCGGGAGCGCGTAGGGCGCCCAGAGGGGTTGGTTGCTCGTTAATTCATCGGCATACTAACAGACGGAGAATGAGGGCGCAAGGAAATTTATCTAAGTTTCGAGGTTTTTTTACGGAGAATGGCGGAAGGAAAAAGCGTGGGTCCTTCGCTTTGCTCAGGATGACGGTGGGGGGGAGAAATGGTGGAATGCCAAAGCGCATTTCACCCTACGAGGGCGAACGGATGAAGTTTTTTTGCTTCTTTTTGTTCACAAAAAGAAGGCTCGCTTCAGCCCTTGACCCCGCCCGCAGTGAGGCCGGAGGCGTATTGGTCGACGAAGAACGAGTAGACAAGCGCCACCGGCACCGAGCCGAGCAGGGCACCGGCCATCAGCGGCCCCCAGAAGTAGAAATCCGCCCGGGTTAGTTGGACCAGCACGCCGACCGGGATGGTTCGTTCGCTGCTGGCGGTGACCAGGGTCAGGGCGTAGATGAATTCATTCCATGACAGGGTGAATGAGAAGATCCCCGCCGAGAGGATGCCGGGGCGGGCCAGCGGGAGGGCGATGCGGATCATGGCGCCCAGGCGGGTGAGGCCGTCGATGCGGGCGCATTCCTCCAGTTCGGTGGGGATGGTGCGGAAATAGCCGCTCATCAGCCAGGCGACGAAGGGGACCAGGAAGGTGGGATAGACGATCACCAGCGCCCAGATGTTGTCGTCCATGCCGATGCTGCCCATCACCTCGACCATCGGGATGAACAGCAGGCTGCTCGGCACCAGGTAGGTCACGAAGATGGCGGTGCCGACGAATTCCGAGCCGCGGAAGCGCAGCCGGGCCAGCGCGTAGCCGCAGGGGACCCCCAGGACCAGCGCGATCGCGGTCGACAGGGTGGCCACCAGCATGGTGTTGTTGACCCAGGTGACGAAGTCGGTCTTCTGGAACAGATAGAGGAAGTGATCGAGCGACGGGTTGGCGACGTAGAGCGGGCTCTTGCTGCCGTCGTACAGCTCGGAATCCGGCTTCAGCGCGGTGATCAGCATCCAGTAGAACGGGCCCACCAGGAAGACCATGAAGAAGGCCAGCGGCGCCCAGATGAAGAGCGCCCGCTCCATCCGCGGGTAGTACGAGCGCGGTGCGCCGGAGCCGAGTGTCACACTCATCGTCCGCCCCTAAACCACGGTGCTGCGGCGGATGCGCCGCAACTGCCAGATGATCAGCACCAGCAGCACCGGCAGCATGGTGAGCGAGATCGCGGCACCCTCGCCGATCTGGCCGCTGGCCAGGCCGGTCTGGTAGCTCAATGTCGCCAGCACATGGGTGGCGTTCATCGGGCCGCCCTTGGTCAGGCCATAGACGATGCCGAAATCCGAGAAGGTCCAGATGATCGAGAGGACCAGCGCGGTCAGCAGGACCGGCATGACCAGCGGCAGGGTCACATAGAGGAAGCGTTGCAGCTTGCCGGCACCGTCGATCGAGGAGGCGTCGTAGAGGTCCTGCGGGATCGCCTGCAGCCCGGCCAGCACGGTGATGGCCATGAACGGGACGCCGCGCCAGGCATTGACCAACAGCACGGAGAACAGGGCCAGATCGGGGTTGGTCAGCCAGTTGAAGCCGACCTTCATCAGGCCGGACTCGACGAGCATGTAATTCAGCACCGAGAAGTTCGGGTTGAACAGCCAGAGCCAGGCCATGGTGCCCAGCACCGTCGGCACGATCCAGGGGAGCAGGATGGCGGCGCGAACGGCACGGCGGAAGCGGAAGCTTTCGTTCAGCAGCAGGGCGAGGCCGACGCCGAGGACGAGGCGGAGGGTGACCGATCCCGCGGTGAAGATGAAGGTGTTGCGCAACGTTTGACGGTAGATCTGGTTTTCCCAGAGCAGCTCGAAGTTTTCCAGGCCGACGAAGACGCCGGGGTCGGCCAGGGTGCGGTCGGTCAGGGCGTAGCCGATGGCGACGCAGAACGGATAGGCCACCAGCGCCAGCAACAGGATGACAACCGGGGCCACCAGCAGGTAGCCGAGCGATTTCTCGTTGTCGATCAGGTCGGTCAGGAGGCTGCGCCGGACCACCCGGGCCGGCGCGATCACGTTGGGCATGTCAGGGCTTGTCCGGGCGAAGGCTTGGCATGGCATGGGGAAGGAAGTCTTCTTTTTGTGAACAAAAAGAAGCAAAAAAACTTTAATCGTTTGAGAGGCGATGGCGGCGGTCTTGCCGTCATTGGCGGGTGGCCCTGGATGCGCCGAGGGTGACGGGAAGCAAGCGAGTAAAGTTTTTTTGCTTCTTTTTGTTCACAAAAAGAAGACCTTTCTCCACTTGCCTTCCCGCCGCGGCCGCGCAGCAGCGGTGGCAATACCCAGCGGCATTGCCACAAGACGCAACCGCCCGATGGTGCCCCGGCCGGCATCTAGGTCCGGGTGCGCCGGCGGGCGATCTGCTGGTATTCCTTTTCGGCCCAGTCGACGGCGGCGCGCGGGGTGAGTTGGCCGGTGCAGGCTTTGGCGAACATGTCGACCAGGATGTACTTGTTGACGGCTTCGGCGGCGGCGGGGCTGGGGGGGCCTGCGTAGCCGGGCAGGCGGTTGATCTTGTTCAGATCGCGGAAGATCCGCAGCTTGGGGTCGGTCGGCCAGACATCCTCGGCGTCGAAGCCGGCGAGCTGGGGGATGAAGTAGGACTGGCCGGTCTTGGTCCATTTTGGCAGGAAGCCGCGGCTGAACCAGGCCTTGAGGAACTCGCGCTGGCCGGCCTTGTTGGGGCTGGAGGCGAAGGGCAGCCAGACGTTGACGTTGTAGCAGGCGAAGCGTCCGGCCGGGCCGCTCGGCCATTGGCCGTGTTCCATGTTGTCGACGATCACCTTGCGGGCCGGATCGGTGGCGGCGGCGGCGCGCGAGGCGAGGTAGATGGTGTTGACGTTGACGGTGGCGGAGACCTTGCTGGCCAGGAAGGCCTGGTTGTTGTCGGGGTCGAGCCAGGCGGTCGTGCCGGGAATGAAGTGTTGGTAGATCTCTTTGTACCACTCGACGGCGGCCAGGGTGCCGGGGGAGTTGATGGCGACGGTCTTGCCGTCGGCTTCGAATTCCTTGCCGCCGAAGGCCCAGAGGACCGGGTAGTTGGTGGAGCGGCCATCGCCCGAGGCGTGGCCGAGGGTCATGCCGATCGGGGTGCCCTTGGCGTGCAGCAGCTTGGCGGCGGCGAGCAGGTCGGCGAAGGTGTCGGGGAATTTGGTGAGGCCGGCGGCGCGGAACATGTCGGTGCGCCAGTTCCAGGCGGCCGGGGCCTGGCCGATGGGCAGGGACTTCCAGCGGCCGCCGACCACTGAAGCTGCCTTGGCTGAGTCGAGCCAGCCGCCATACGTGCGACCGATCTCGTCGGCGAGGTCGGTGACGTCGTTCAGCTTGGCGGCATAGACGTACGTGTCGAACTCGACGCCGACGGCGAGGTCGGCGCCGCGGCCGGCGCCGACGACGGCGGCGGTCTTGGTCATCAGCTCGTCACCGGCGAAGCGCTCGATCCTGATCTCCATGCCGGTATCGCGACCGAGCTCGGCGGCGAGTTCGTCGAGCATGGTGTTGGTCTGCGGCACGTACCATTGGCCGGCAAGGACGGTGAGCTTGGTGCCCTTCAGCACGCCCTGGGCGATGGCGGGGGTGGCCAGGGCGGGGGTGGCGGCGGCGGTGGCGAGGACGCGGCGGCGCGTTACGCGGCTGTTGTTGTGGTCCAGGGGCATCGGGGCATCTCCTCGTTTGTCGTTTCTTGGCACCAGCGCTTGCCGGGTCGGCATTCTTGCCGCGCTGTGCCTTTGTGGCACTTGGCTGCGGCAGCTAATATAATATTAGGCATTGTTCGCGGCGGCTGGCTACAGGTTTCCCGCATGCGGTTGGTGCAATCGAGGCTTGCTTGCTGTCACTTCTCTTCGTCACGCTTGTTGCCCGCGCCATCCCTCCGCTAGGATTGCTGCACCGCCGCGACGCTTCGCGGATTTCCCCCGTAGCAGGAGGCCATGATGTCCATCTCGGTTCGCGTAGCGCTTGCCGCACCGCTGTTGTCGCTTGGGCTGGTGGCTGGTGCCGCGCAGGCGGCGACGCCGCGGGACGCTTTGGTGATGGCGTGGAACCTGGATGCGCTGATCACGTTTGATCCCGCACAAATCGCCGAAGTGAACGGCAACGACATCATTCGCAACGTGTGCGAGCCGCTGGTCAACTATGACCTGAAGGATGTTTCCAAGATCCTGCCGAGTGCAGCGCAGGGTTGGACGGTGTCCGATGACGGGCTGACGATCACGCTGAAGCTGCGGCCGGATTTGCAGTTTCCGTCGGGGAAAAAGGCGACGGCGTATGATGCCGAGTGGTCGATGCATCGGGTGATCCATCTGGGGTTTGGCAATTCGGCGAACTTCACCCAGTGGGGTTTTTCCAAGGAGAATGCGGCGGAGACGATCAAGGCGACGGATGACAGCACGCTGGTGGTGAAGCTGGCCAAGCCGTATCCGATCGGGCTGTTGCTGTCGGCGATGTTTGCCTCGGGGTCGACCGGGATTCTCGACAAGGCGGAGGGCGAGAAGAACGCCAAGGTTACCGACGGCAAGAGCGACTATGGCAATGCGTTCTTCAAGACGGCGCCGATCTGTGTTGGGGCGTATCGGGTGGCGCGATGGAATACCAACGAGGTGGTAATCCTGGAGCGCAACGATAATTATTTCGGCGAGAAGGCCAAGCTGAAGCGGGTGATCATTCGTCATGTGCCGGAATCCGGGGCGCAGCGGCTATTGCTGGAGAAGGGCGACATCGATGTGGCGCGGCTGTTGAACACCGACGATCTCAGGGCGCTGGCGCAGAATCCGGCGATCCATGTCGAAACCACGGTGATGCATGGCTATGGCTATCTGGCGTTCAACGGCAGCGACCCGATTGTTGGCAAGCCGCTGGTGCGCGAGGCGTTTCGCTATCTGATCGACTATGACGGGTTGGGCAAGACGATCCTGGAGTACCAGGGGAATCCGCGCGCCAGCCTGGTGCCGGAGGGGGCGTTCGGGGCGCTGGACACCAAGGAGGGGCAGCCGTTCAAGCTGGACCTGGAGAAGGCAAAGGCGCTGATCACGGAAGCTGGTTTTCCGAATGGCTTCACCAAGAAGTTCATCATCTCGGCCAACAACATCGCCCCGGTGGTCGCGCAGCATGTCCAGGCGAATGCGGCCAAGATCGGCATCAAGCTGGAGCTGGAGCAGATGGCGGACGCCAACCTGTTCACCCGGGCACGGTCGCGCGATTTCGAGGTGCTACAGATTGGCTGGGGTGCGGGGTATCCCGATGCCGACAGCATGATCTCGCGCCATGCGGTGAACCCGGACAACCGGGCGGAGGCGCGGCTGGCGCAGTATCCGTCCTGGCGCTCGTCGTGGCAGGACGAAAAGATCAACGAGATGGCCGAGACGGCGCGGATGGAGCGGGACCCGGCCAAGCGGATTGCGATGTATCATGAGATCCAGCGCTACATGATGAAGAACGGGCCGATGGCGTATATGTACCAGACGGTGCGGCCGATCGCGCTGCGCAAGGACGTCAAGGGCTTCGCCATTACCCCGTTCAACGTTGTCTACGCGACTGCTGGCAAGTAACGGCGTGAGCGATAGCAAGGCGCCGGCGAAGGGGACTGGGCTGCCGCCCTGGATGAAGGCGGCAGCCGGCCAGGTGGTTTCGGTTCTGGTGACGTTGCTTGGCCTGCTGGCGCTGACCTTCTTCATGGGGCGGATGCTGCCGATCGATCCGGTGATTGCGATCATCGGCGAGCAGGCGGAGCCCGAGACCTATGACATGGTCAAGGCGCAGCTTGGGCTGGACAAGCCGATCTATGTCCAGTTCGGGGTGTTCATCCGCGACATGATGACCGGCGAGTTCGGCAATGCGCTGTTCACCGGCAACTCGGTGGCGCATGACATCAAGCGGGTGTTTCCGGCAACGATCGAGCTGGCGACTGTGGCGATCATATTCGGGGTTGGGCTTGGGGTGCCGTTCGGGATGCTGGCGGCGGTGTATCGCGGCAGCGTGCTGGACCATGTCGCGCGGTTCATCGGGTTGTTGGGGTATTCGAGCCCGACCTTCTGGCTTGGGTTGATGGGGCTGATCCTGTTCTATGCCAGCCTTGGTTGGGTCGGCGGGCCGGGGCGGCTGGATGTGGTTTATCTCGACATGGTGGATACGCGGACGGGGCTGTTGCTGGTGGATGCGTTGCTGGCCGGCGAGGCAGAGGTGTTCTGGAACGCGTTCAGCCACATCATCCTGCCGGCGTCGATCCTGGGGTATGCGTCGATGGCGTATATCAGCCGGATGACGCGCAGCTTCATGCTGGAGCAGTTGAGCCAGGAATACATTGTTGCAGCGCGGGTCAAGGGGATGTCGCGTTGGCGGGTGGTTTGGCGGCACGCATTTCGCAACATCCTGGTGCAGCTCATCACGGTGATCGCGCTGGCCTATGCGTTTTTGTTGGAAGGCGCGGTGCTGACGGAGACGGTGTTCGCATGGCCGGGGTTTGGGCGCTATCTGACGTCCGGGCTGTTGGCCGGGGATATGAACGCGGTGCTGGCCTGTGTGCTGATCATCGGAATCATCTTTGTGGGGCTGAACCTGTTGAGTGACGTGCTGTATCGGCTGTTGGACCCGCGCACGCGATGAGCGGGTCCTTGCACTCCTGGTTGACGGCGGAGGTCACCACCTCGCCGCGCCATGCCAATGTGCAGCGGTTCTATTTCGGCTGGCTGCGGCTGCGGGCCAATCCGCTGGCACTGATCGGGCTGGGGATCCTGTTGTCGCTGGTGGTTGTGGCGATCCTGGCGCCGGTGATTGCGCCGGTTGGGCCGAATGACCAGGACCTTACCCGGCGGTTGCTGCCGCCGAGCGGCGCGCATTGGTTCGGCACCGATGAGCTGGGGCGCGACCTGTTTGCCCGGGTGGTCTATGGCTCGCGGATCACGCTGTATATGTCATGTCTGGTGGCGGTCATTGCCGCCCCGATCGGGTTGGCGGTGGGGACCACGGCGGGGTATTTCGGCGGCTGGACCGACACCGTGCTGATGCGGATCAACGATATCTTCCTGTCGTTTCCGCCGTTGATCCTGGCACTTGGGTTTGTGGCGGCGTTGGGCTCGGGGATTGAGAATGCGGTGATTGCGATTTCGCTGACGGCCTGGCCGCCGATTGCGCGGCTGGCGCGGGCGGAGACGCTGACCATCCGGGCGTCGGATTATATCGCCGCGGTGCGGGTCCAGGGGGCATCGCCGCGGCGGATCATCCTGAAGCATATCGTGCCGATGTGCGTGCCGTCGGTGGTGGTGCGGATCACGCTGAACATGGCGGGGATCATTTTGACTGCTGCCGGGCTTGGGTTTCTGGGCTTGGGCGCGCAGCCGCCAATGCCGGAATGGGGGGCGATCCTGTCGACCGGGCGGCAATACATGCTGGGGGCCTGGTGGATTGCCGCCATCCCCGGCCTGGCGATCCTGCTCACCTCGCTCGCCTTCAACCTGTTCGGCGACGGGTTGCGCGACGTTTTGGACCCGCGTTCCGAATGAACACCGATCTGGCACCTCCCCAGCTTGTCGTCGAAGACCTGCATGTCCGGTTTCGTACCCCGCAGCGCATGGTCCATGCGGTGCGCGGCGTGTCGTTCCAGGTTGGGCGCGAGAAGATCGGCATCGTGGGTGAGTCCGGCTCTGGCAAGTCACAAACCGGACGCGCGATCATGAAGCTGACGCCGCCCAACGGCACGCTGACGGCGCGGCGGCTGCAGTTCCAGGAAGTCGACCTCGCGGCGGCCAGTGAGCGCGAGATGCTGAAGGTGCGCGGGCGGCGCATCTCCATGATCATGCAGGACCCGAAGCATGCACTTGACCCGGTGATGCGCGTGGGGGCGCAGATCGCTGAGGCGATTCCGCAAGACCTGCGCCTGTCCAAGGCGGAAAAGCGCGATCGGGTGATGGCGATGCTGGAGGCCGTCCACATCCGCAATCCCGCACGGGTGTTCGCGCTGTATCCGCACGAGGTTTCCGGCGGGATGGGGCAGCGCGTCATGATCGCGATGATGCTGATGGCCGAACCCGATCTGCTGATTGCCGATGAACCGACTTCGGCGCTGGATGTGACCGTGCGGATGCAGGTGCTGGCGATCCTGGACGACCTGGTCACGCGGCGCGGGCTGGGGCTGATCTTTATCAGTCATGATCTCAACCTGGTGGCGACGTTCTGTGATCGGGTGCTGATCATGTACGCCGGGCGGATTGTCGAGGAGTGTGCGGCCGCCGAACTGGCAAATGCGCAGCATCCGTATACCCAGGGGTTGCTGGCCTCCCTGCCCCGCATCGGGTCGCGGCATCAGAAGCTCGCGGTGCTTAGTCGCGATCCCGCTTGGTTGGAGGGGTGATACGGTGATCACCGTCAAAGACCTTCGCGTCACCTTCGGCACCTGCAGCAATCTGGTCCATGCCGTTGACGGCGTTTCATTCGATGTCGGGCAGGGCGAAACCTATGGGCTGGTCGGCGAGTCCGGGTGCGGCAAATCCACCATCCTGCGCGCCCTTTGCGGCTTGAATCCCAACTGGTCCGGGGCCGTCACCATTGGTGGCGAGGCGATGACCCCGGTGCGCAGCCGCAGCTTCTACCGGCGGGTGCAGATGGTGTTCCAGGACCCGTATGGATCGCTGCATCCGCGTCATACCGTCAACACGACGCTGTCCGAACCCCTGGCCATTCACGACATCGGCGACACCGACGAACGCATTGCCCGGGTGCTGGTGCAGGTCGGGCTGGGGCCTTCGTTTCGGTATCGCTATCCGCATCAATTGTCCGGCGGGCAGCGGCAGCGGTTGGCGATTGCGCGGGCGTTGATCCTCGAGCCGCAGGTGTTGCTGCTGGATGAGCCGACTTCGGCGCTGGACGTCTCGGTGCAGGCGGAGATCCTGAACCTGCTGGTGGATTTGCGGGAGCGGCTGGGGCTGACTTGTATTCTGGTCAGTCACGACCTGGCGGTGGTGGCGCATATGTGCGACCGGCTGGGGGTGATGAATGCCGGGCACCTGCTGGAAGAGTTGCCTGTGGCGGCGCTGGAGGATGACAGCCCTTCGCATCCTTATACGCGGCAGTTGCTGGCGGCGAGCCTGGGGTATGACCGGCGGCTGGCGAGCGGGGCGGTGGAGGCGATCGAGGGGTAAGGGAGTCTTCTTTTTGTGAACAAAAAGAAGCAAAAAAACTTTATCCGCTTTGGGCTGGGCAAGGTTTTCGACCGCGGTTCTCTGTCACGACGGGTGACTTCAAGGCTTCCGTGCTGGCGAACGCAAATCGAATAAAGTTTTTTTGCTTCTTTTTGTTCACAAAAAGAAGACCTTTTCTAATGCTTTCTGCGGATCAAGCGTCGAAGAAGACCGTCTCGTCAGGACCCTGCATGCGGATGTCGAAGCGGTAGACCACGCCGCTGGGCGTGTCCGTTCGCGCCGCGATCAGGGTGTGGCGGCGTTCGGGAGGAACCGCGGACAGGGCGGGATCGGTGGCGTTGGCGGTGGCTTCGTCGTCGAAGTAGATGCGGGTGTAGAGATGGACGAGCAGGCCGCGCATGAACAGGATGACGCCGATGTGCGGCGCCTGGCGGGGGTCGACGCGGCCGGGCTTTATTGTATCGAATATGAAGCGTTTTTTCGGGTCGGGCCCGGTGCCGGCGCGGCCGAAGCCGGTGAAGCTTTGGTTGGTGGCGGGGGTGGGGTAGCGGCCTTGGCTGTCTGCTTGCCATAGTTCGATCATGGCGTCGTCGACCGGGGCGCCGGCGCCGTCCAGCACGCGGCCTTCGATACGGATGCGGTTGCCGGGGGTTTCGTCGGTGGCGATGGTCGGGCCGGCGATGTCGCGCAGGGGGTAGTTGTATTGGCGGGGGGTCAGGCCGTAGGCGAAGAATGGGCCGATGGTTTGGGAAGGGGTTTGGCGCCTGGTCATATCAGGCCTCCATCGGCGTGGCTTTGCGGCCGCGCAGGATGATGTCCCAGAGGTAGCCGAGAGCCATGCCGGGCTGGCTGTGGTCGAGCGAGAAATCCGCGATCAGGGCCGGGCGGGAGGTTTCGGGGACGGCATGAAAGATCGGGTCCAGCGCCAGCAGGGGGTCACCGGGGAAATACATCTGGGTGACGAGCCGCGTGGAGAAGCTTGGTCCGAACAGGGAGAAATGGATATGTGCGGGGCGCCAGGCGTTGTGGTGGTTGCCCCAGGGGTAGGCGCCGGGCTTGATCGTGGTGAAGCGGTAGACGCCGTTTTCATCGGTCATGCAGCGGCCGGCGCCGAAGAAGTTCGGATCGATCGGCGCGTCGTGCTGGTCGGTGGCGTGGATATAGCGGCCGGCGGCGTTTGCCTGCCAGAGTTCCAGCACAGTGTTTGGTACCGGGCGACCGTCATCGCCGAGCACGCGACCGGTGACGATGATGCGTTCGCCGAGTGGCTCGCCGTTGCGCCGGCCGTTTCGGGTGAGGTCGTAGTCCAGGGTGTCGACGCTGGCGGGGCCGTGGATCGGGCCGGTGTGTTCGGTCAGGGTTGGCGCGATTTTGACCATGGGCTGGGTTGGGCCGCGCAGCACGCTGGAGCGATACTCCGGGTGGATCAGCGGCGGTTGGGTTTTCCAGTCGCGGGCGGTCCAGCCATCGTGGATCAGAGGGGGTTCGTTCATGGCGTGCTCCTCGTTCAGTCCGGCAGGCCGACGTAGTTCTCGGCCAACATCGCGCGCGCGCGCTCGGATGTCGCCAACTGGTCCTGTTCGGCCCGTTGCAGGCGGTGCTCGAAGCTGGCCGGATCGTGCACGCGGTGCAGCAGGTTTGTCATCCACCAGGAGAACCGCACGGCGCGCCAGACCCGGCGCAGGCAGGTGGCGGAATAGGCCTCGATCGCCGCCGTGTCGCCGCGATGATACCAGGCGGTCAGCGCCCGGTGCAGCGCGCTGATGTCGGCGAGTGCCAGGTTCAGGCCCTTGGCGCCGGTGGGGGGCACGATGTGGGCTGCGTCGCCGGCCAGGAACAGCCGGCCATGGCGCATCGGCTCGGCGACGAAGCTGCGCAGCGGGGTGATGCTTTTCTCGATCGCGGGCGCGCTGGTCACGGTGGGGCCGAGGCGCAGGCGGAGTTCGTCCCACAGGCGTTCGTCGGGCCAGTTGTCGAGCAAGTCGTCAGGTGCGCACTGGATGTAATAGCGGCTGCGGGTGGGGGAGCGCATGCTGGCCAGGGCGAAGCCGTTTGGGTGGGCGGCGTAGATCAGCTCGTCGGCGGCGGGTTTGGCGTCGGCCAGAATGCCGAGCCAGGCGAAGGGCCAGCTGCGTTCCCAGGTCTTCAGCACGGCGGCGGGGATGGCGGCGCGGCTGGGGCCATGGAAGCCGTCGCAGCCGGCGATGAAGTCGCAGTGCAGTTCGTGCGCCGCGCCGTTGTGGGTGAAGCGGACCAGCGGGGCGGTTTCGATGTCGTGCAGCGCGACGTCGCGGGCTTCGTGCAGGATGGTGCCGCGGGCTCGGGCGTCGCCTAGGTCTTTCTGGATTTCGGTCTGTCCGTAGACCGTGACGTGGTGGCCGGTCAGGGCGACGAAGTCGACACGCACCTGTTGGTCGCCAACGGCGAAGCTGGCACCTTCATGGATGAGCCCGTCCCGATCCAGGCGTTCGGCGAGGCCGGCCTGGCGCAGCAGGGCCACCGTGCCGGGTTCGAGGACGCCGGCGCGGATGCGGGCTTCGACGTAGGCGCGGCTTTGGCGTTCGAGCACGACGCTGTGGATGCCTTCGAGATGCAGCAGGTGCGATAGCAGCAGGCCGGAGGGGCCGCCGCCGATGATCGCCACCTGGGTGCGCATCGGGATCACTGAGTCTCGGAAATAAGGCCAGGGCTTTGCCCTGGACCCACCAGGGGCCAAGCCCCTGGACCTTGAATTTTAAGGTCCAGGGGCTTGGCCCTTGGCGGGTCTGGGCAGAGCCCAGCCTTACTTGGGCCGAGGTTGCACATTCGGCTTCACGTCGGCCGGAATGGGGCACACATATGGCGTAGCCGCGATGCGTGCCGCGTGGTCGGCCTTGGCGGCGGCCAGCAGCGCGGGGTTGCGGATGGCTTCGACGGCGGTGGCGGCCATGACCTTGGCGACGTGGATCATGCCTTTCTTGGCCAGCGGCGACTTGCCCTGGGCGGTCATCTGCCAGGAGTGGAACGGGGTGCCCACGGCCACCGTGGCGCCATCGGCCTGGACCAACGGGACTTTCCAGCTGACGTCGCCGACATCGGTGGAGCCGAGCATGGGGGCGCCGGTCTGGCCCAGCGTGGTGATGAAATCCGCCAGTGGCTGGTCGGTTCGGTGCGGCACGCCGTGGCGACGGTAGGGATAGGCGATGTCGTCCGGCGAGAGGGTGGCGCGGATTTCGTCTGCGAAGGCGCGGTCGGCGTCGTCGAAGGGCGGCGGGCCGAGGCGTTCGAACTCGGCGTGCATCGCGCGCTCCAGGGGCGTGTTGGCCATCAGGTTGGAGACCGCGCTGATCACCTTTTCCTCGACGGTGGTTTCGGTCATCAGGGCGGCGCCCTGGGCGATTTTGCGGACGCGGTCGTTGAGCTGCTGCATCTCCGCCAGGTCGCGGGCGCGGACGGCGTAGCGGATTTTCGCTGTACCCTGCACGACGTTTGGCGCGATGCCGCCGGTGTCGAGATAGGCGTAGTGGATGCGCGCGTCGCTGGGCATGTGCTCGCGCATGTAGTTCACGCCGACGTTCATCAGCTCGACGGCGTCGAGTGCCGAGCGGCCGAGATGGGGCGAGGCGGCGGCATGGGACGGGCGGCCGGTGAAGGTGAAGTCGATTCGGGTATTGGCGAGGCTGAGCGCGTCGTTGACGCCGGCGAAGGGCATGGAGTGCCAGGTGATGGCGATGTCGACGTCGTCGAAGCAGCCTTCGCGCACCATGAAGCCTTTGGCGGCACCCCCTTCTTCGGCGGGGCAGCCGTAATAGCGCACGCGACCCTTGATGCCCTGGGATGCCAGCCAGTCCTTTACGGCGGTGGCGGCCAGCAGGGCGCCGGAGCCGAGCAGGTTGTGGCCGCAGCCATGGCCCATGCCGTCGCCGGGCAAGGGAGTCGCCGTGGTGGCGCCGGCTTCCTGGCTGAGGCCGGGCAGCGCGTCGTACTCGCCGAGGATGGCGATGACCGGGCCGTCCTCGCCTGCTTCGCCCATGATGGCGGTGGGGATGCCGGCGAGGTTTTCGGTGATGCGGAAGCCCTGGCGTTCCAGCTCGGCCTTGTGCTCGGCGACCGAGCGGTACTCGGTGTAGGCGATCTCAGGCATGTCGAAGACGCGGTCGCTCAGCGCCTCGAAGGCTTCCCGCTTGGCGTCGACGAGTTGCCAGATGATGTCCGAGTTCTGCATGGCGGGCTCCGTGAGGCTGGGGGGTGCCGTCTTACGTCAATCCCTGGGCAACGGCCAGCGATCGAGATAGGCTTGGTAGTCGGGCTCGACATCGACCTGCATCGTGGCCAGGAAGCGCACGACGGCGCAGTAGAAGGCGATGGTCACCACCAAGTCGGTCAGGTGCTCGGTGCTGAAGTGGCCCTGCAGCGCCTTGAACGTGGCGTCGCTGGCCGCACCCTGGACCGTCATTTCGCGCGCGGCCAGGAGCACGCAGCATTCCACCGGGCCGAGCGTCGTCGGCTTGCCGGCGGTGTCGTCGATCAGGGCCTGGATGTCACCGTCGGTCACGCCGAAATCGTGGCCGATCTTGACGTGATGCGACCATTCGTAAGGTGAGCGGGCGAGCCAGCCGACCTGGAGGATCGCCAGCTCGCGCAGGCGGCCGTCCAGGGTGGATTTGTTGCGGATATAGCCGCCCAGGCCCTGGAAGGCTCGGGTGGCGCCGGGGCTGTGCACCATCAGGCGCATCAGGGCGATATCGCGGGTCAGCAGCTTCTTGTCGTCGGGCGCCAGGTCGTCCTGGGTCAGGTAAGGCAGGCGAGCCATCGGGCGGTCCTCCGCGTGTGATCTTGCCGCGCAGCATAGAATGGCTTTCAGTGGCAACCCAAACGCGCGGCACGCTGGCCGCCCAGCAGAGTGGATTTTTACACTTGGACGAAACAAGGACCGCCCACCGCCCGATCGTCCATCGCCCGGTGGTGGCGGAGCCGGTGCCGGAACTGGCCGCCGCGGCGACCGTGCTGCGCACCCCGTGCGGGGATGGCCACATGGTCTGGCGGCGCTGGGGCGAAGGCTCGCCGCTGGTGTTGCTGCATGGCGGCACCGGGTCGTGGCGCCATTGGGCCGGCAACATCGCCGAGCTTGCGCGGCATCACCAGGTTTATGCCGCCGACGCGCCCGGGCTGGGCGATTCCGATATGATGCATGAGGTGCCGGAGATCACGCCCGAGAGCGTGTCAGCCATCGTGGCCAATGGGCTGTCGGAAATCCTGCCGGCGGGTGCGCGGTTCGACATCATGGGCTTTTCCTTCGGTGCCATGGTGGCCACCCATGTGGCCGCGATGCACGGCGCGCGCGCCCGCTCGCTGACCATCGTCGGCCCGGCGGCGCTGGGCTTCTCGCGCCCGGCGGTGCCGCTGGAGAAAGTGCGCAATAAGCACGGCCAGGAGCGATACGAGGCCAATCGCAAGAATCTCGGCATGTTCATGTATGCTGACCCCGCACGCATCACCGAGGCGGCGGTGGCGATCCAGGACTGGAACACCGTGCATGCCCGCTTCAAGAGCAAGGGGTTTGCCGGTTCCACCTCGCTGCGCGATGCCGCCGGGCGGGCGACGGCGCGGCTGACCGCGGTGTGGGGCGATGGCGACATCACCTCGTTTCCGTCGATCGAGGCGCGGATCGGGGCGCTGCGCAGCACGCGGCCGGATGCGCTGTTGCGGGTGATCGAGGGGGCGGGGCATTGGGTGGCGTATGAGGCCGCGGCGGAATTCACCGCGCTGGCGCTGGAGATTCTGCGCGACGCCGAAGCCGCCGGGGCCTGAGATGTGGCGGCGCGGGCTGGCCGGCCTCGCCGCCCTGCTGCTGTTGGCGCTGCCGGTGCGCGCCGAGACCGAGGCCGACCTGTTGCTGGTGCTGGCCGTCGATGCGTCCGGCAGCGTCAGCGAGCAGCGCTTCAACTTGCAACGCCAGGGCTATGCCGACGCTTTTCGCGCGCCGCGGCTGCACCAGGCGATCCGCTCGGGTCCGCTCGGCGCGGTGGCCGTGATGATGTTCCAGTGGACGGGCCCGGGGATGCAGGTGCCCAGCGTGGCCTGGACCCGGCTTGCCGACCCCGCCTCGGCCATGGCGTTCGCGCGCGGGATCGAGACGGCGCCGCGCGCCTTGTTCAGCGGCGGCACTTCGATCAGCGGGGCCATCGACCATGGCATGCGCATGCTGGCGCTCGCGCCGTTCACCGCGGCAAGGCGGGTGATCGATGTGTCCGGCGATGGTGCCAATAATCGCGGGCGGCCGGCCGAAGATGCGCGCGACGACGCGGTCGCCGCCGGCGTGGTGATCAACGGGCTGCCGATCCTGGCGATGGAATACAACCTGGACGGCTTCTATCGCGACCACGTCATCGGCGGGCCAGGCAGTTTCATGATCCCCGTTGCCAGTTTCGAGGAATTCGCGCCCGCGGTGCTGCGCAAGCTGGTGACCGAGATTGCAGGGACGGCGCCTCAGAGGTTCAGCGTGGCGAGAAACCCGTTGATCGCATCGGCGACCAATGCCGGCGTTTGCACCGCCATGAAATGGCCGCTCTCCAGCGCCTGGAACCGCGCGCCGGGGATCGCCTGTGCGATCGGTTCGACCAGCGCGGGCGGACGCAGCTTGTCGTGGATGCCAGCCAACAGCAGCGCCGGACAGGCGATCTGGCCATAGGAGGGCGCCAGGTTCGTGTCCACCAGCATGCGGTAGATGTGGCCGTAGCTGTGCGGATCATTGGCAATCCAGCGCGCGCGGAATTCCCGGTAACGCGCGGCGTCATGGCGCACCGCCGGCGGGTAGGAGTTGGCGAAGCTTTCCTCCACCACGGCGGCCATGCCGGATTGCACCGTCGCTTCGGCCCTCGCCAGGGTCGCCGCCCGCCGGTCCGGTGCCACGCCGGTTGCCGGGCCCATGGCGATCAGGGCGGCACAGCGCGCGGCATGGCGCAGCGCGAAGGTCATGGCGATCCCGCCGCCCACGGCACAGCCGGCGATTGCCACCGGGCCCGATATCCCCTGCGAGTCCAGCAAGGCGGCGACATCATCGGCCATCAGCGCCATGCTCGGCGTGGTCGCGAGCTTTTCCGACTGCCCGGCCCCGCGCGTGTCGTATCGCACCACCCGGCGCGTGGCGGATAGCGCCGGCAGCACGTGGTCCCAGCTATCCAGCGTGCCGCCCATTTCGTGCACCAGCACCAGCGTGCTCGGCCCGGCACCGCTGACCTCGTAACGCAGCGCGGTGCCGTTCACTTCGATCCACTGTTTCATCTCACGCCTCCGGCAGGGCGATATCGGGGGCGATCAACTCGCCGCAATCCGGGGCGAAAGTGAGCGGCGCCCCGGTGCGCTGTTGCAGTTCGTCGCGCGAAATGCCGGGCAGGATCTGGTGCACCAGGAAACCTTCGGCCGTCACCGACAGCACCGCGATATCGGTATAAATCCGCTTCACGCACCGCACCGCCGTCAGCGGCAGGGTGCAGGCCGCCAACAAGCGCGGCCCACCCTTGCGCGTGTTGTGCTCCATCAGCACCCACACGGCCCGCGCGCTGGCCGCCAGGTCCATGGCGCCGCCAACCAGCGGCCCCTTGTCCGGAATCCGGTTATCCCAATTGGCCAGATCGCCATTCGCGGCCACCTCGAACGCCCCCAGGATCGTCACGTCGATATGCCCGCCGCGGATCATGGCGAAGCTGTTGGCCGAATCGATCACCGTCGCTCCCGCCCGCAAGGTCACCCGCCGGCTGCCGGCATCGACCAGGTCGGCGTCCGACGCATTCGCCGAGGCCAGCGGTCCCACCCCGATGATGCCGTTCTCCGACTGCACCACCACGTCGAAATCGGCCGGCACATAGTCCGACACGTTGACCGGCATGCCGAGGCCGAGATTGACCACGGTGCCGTCCACGACGTCCTGGCCGGCGCGCCAAGCCATCTGAAGGCGATTAAGCGGCTTCATCCTGCAACTCCCGCGACGAAAATCCGATCGACATAAACGCCCGACAGCTGCACCTGCTCCGGCGGGATCGCCGTCTCGCTGAAGGCGCGCACCTCGGCCACCACCAGCTTCGCCGCCGTCGCCATCGCCGGGCCGAAATTCAGCTGGGCATGACGGAAAGTCAGGTTGCCCCAGCGATCGGCGGTGTCCGCCCGGATCAGCGCGGCATCGCCGGTGATCGCCTGTTCCAGCACATAGTCGCGCTCGCCAAAGCGCCGCGTCTCCTTGCCGGCCGCCAGATCGGTACCATAGCCAGTCGGGGTGAAATAGGCCGGGATCCCTGCCCCGCCAGCGCGGATGCTCTCCACGAACGTGCCTTGCGGCAGCACCTCCAGCTCGATCATTCCGTCCTTGTAGAGCTGCTCGAACGCCGACAGCCCGCTCTTGTCATGCCCGCGCGCCGCCGAGCAGATCACCTTTCGCACCATGCCGGCCGCGATCAGCTCATGCGTGTTCGACAAGCGGTGGGTGGCGGAATTGACCACCAGGGTGAGGTTGCGCGGAGCGAGATCGCGCAGAGCCGCCACAAGCTGGTTGGAAAATCCTGCTCCGGCGAACCCGGACAGCATGACCGTCGCACCATCGCCTATCCCGGCCACCGCTTCGGCCGCCGTCATCCTGCGTTTGTCGATCGCCACGCGCATTTCCCCTCGTTCGTCTTGGCGGGAGTCTAGGCGAGGCGCGGGCGCGATGCCAACATGGCGCCATTCCGGAGGAAACAACATGAACGTCACGGGTCGCATGATCCTGCACTGGTCGCCGCGCTCGCCCTATGTGCGCAAGGTGGTGATAACAGCCCACGAACTCGGTCTGCAGGACCGCATCGACACCGTGCGCACCGTGGTCGGCGGCACCGATCCGCACCCCGCGCTGATGCGCGAAAATCCGCTGGGCAAGATCCCGACCCTCGTCCTGGCCGACGGCACCATCATCTACGACTCGCCCGTGGTCTGCGAATTTCTCGACCGCATGGCCGGCGGATCGCTGTTTCCCGCCGACTGGAATGCCCGGCTGGTGGCGCTGCGCTGGCAAGCGCTGGGCAGCGGCATGCTCGACATCTCGCTGCTGCGCCTGACCGAGCGGAACAAGCCCGAAGCGATGCGCTCCGCCCCGCACGCCGCGCTGTGGCACGGCAAGATCGAATGCAGCCTCGATGCGCTGGAAGCCGAGGCAGCGACCCTGGCCGCGACCCCATTCAACATCGGCCACATCGCCATCGGCGTGGCGCTCGGCTACCTCGACTTCCGCTTCGCCGCCGAGGCCTGGCAGGCCACGCGCCCGAAACTTGCAGCCTGGCACGCCAGCTTCAACGCCCGGCCATCGGTTGCCGCCAACATGCCGCAAGAGGGCTGAGACACATGCTGCATACCCGCATGATCGGCGGCGCCCGCGTCAGCAGCGTCATCGAATACACCGGCCCCACCCACGCGCCGGACTTCCTGTTCCCCGAAGTCGCCAAGGCCGAGCGCGACGCCGGCATCGCCGCCCAGCGCCATTGGCTCGCACCCCACCACTACGTGCCGCACATGGACCGCTTCATCGTCACCATCCAATGCTGGGTCGTGCACGCCGGCGGCAACGTCGTCCTGATCGACACCGGCGTCGGCAGCTTCAAAACCCGTGCCGCCCCGCGCATGCACAACCTCAACACCCTGCTGCTGCCCTGGCTCGAAGCCGCCGGCGCCGCCCCGCACCAGGTCACCCACGTCGTCCACACCCACCTGCATACCGACCACGTCGGCAACAACACCACCCTCCAGGACGGGCGCTGGGTCCCCACCTTCCCGAACGCCCGCTACCTCTTCCCCAAGCCGGAATTCGATCACTGGAAAGCCGAATACGACGGCGGTGACAAATTGGTCCAGGCCGGCTCCTTCGCCGACTCCGTGCTGCCGATCCTGGATGCCGGCCTCGGCGACTTCTACGACGGCCGCAAGGAACTCGCCGGCTGCCTCGCCCCCGAACCGGTCTTCGGCCACGCCCCCGGCATGTTCTCGATGCGCCTGCGCTCAAACGGCGAAGAAGGCATGTTCACCACCGACACCATGCACTCGCCCATCCAAATCGCCTACCCGCACTGGAACGACCGCTACATCCTGAACGCCGACATGGCCCGCGAAGCCCGCGCCCGCACCCTAAAAAACGCCGCCGCCCGCAACGCCCTGATCATGCCGTTCCACTTCGGCGACCCCTATTGCGGCTACATCCGAACCCAAGGCAACGGCTACCAGTTCGAGGCGGCTGGCTGGTAGGAAAGCAAGGCTGGGGCTTTGCCCTGGACGCCACCAGGGTCCGAGACCCTGGACCTCGAATTTTAAGCGCCTTCGGCAAGGGGGGCATCGAGGCCTTGATCACGGTCTCGATGCCCCCCTTGCCGAAGGCGCTTACAGAATGGGGTCTGGGGCCGCCGGCCCCAGCGGGTCCAGGGCAGAGCCCTGGCCTTCCTGCCTACACCAGGTGACAGGATACCAACTGCCCGCCGCCGAGGTCGCGCAGGGTGGGTTCGTCGGTTTTGCAGCGGTCGATGGCCAGGGGGCAGCGGGTGTGGAAGCGGCAGCCTGGGGGCGGGCGCATGGCGCTGGGGACTTCGCCGGTG
>CAMBRC010000003.1 GCA_945869965.1 Asaia bogorensis | reverse complement strand
TCATCGGCGTGGTGGGACACATCATAGTTGAAGACGTGGCTGACGTCCGGGATGTCGAGCCCCCGCGCAGCGACGTCCGAGGCCACCAGCAGCTTCAGTTCGCCGGAGCGAAAGGCGGCCAGGGTCTTCATGCGCAGCGACTGGTCGAGGTCGCCGTGGATCGGCGCGGCGTCGAAGCCGTGCTGCTTCAGCGACTTGGCGACGACGTCGACCTCGGTCTTGCGGTTACAGAAGACGATACCGTTGCGCACATCCGCACGGCCGATCAGGGCTCGCAGGGCAGCCCGTTTGGCCTTGGGGTCGCTGGTCGGGATGCGGACCAGATACTGGGTGATGGTGTCGGCGGTCTGGGCCGGGCGCGAGGCCTCCAGCCGCGTCGGGTCCTTGAGAAACTGGGTCGTCAGCCGGGTGATTTCGGGCGGCATCGTCGCGGAAAAGAACAGCGTCTGGCGGCGTGGCGGCGTCAGTTTGAAAATGCGCTCGATATCGGGGATGAAGCCCATGTCGAGCATGCGGTCGGCTTCGTCGATGACCAGGACTTTGACGTCGGAGAGGAGGATGCTGCCGCGGTCGAACATGTCCATCAGGCGGCCGGGGGTGGCGATGAGGACATCGACCCCGCGCATGAGGATTTCCTTCTGGTCGGACATGCTTTCGCCGCCGATGACCAGGGCGTGGGTGAGTTTCCCGTACTTGCCGTATTCGACGAAGTTCTCGGCGACCTGCAGGGCGAGTTCGCGGGTGGGTTCCAGGATGAGGCTACGCGGCATGCGGGCGCGGGCGCGGGAGCCGGAGAGGATGTCGATCATCGGCAGGGTGAAGCCGGCGGTCTTGCCGGTGCCGGTCTGGGCGGTGCCGAGGAGGTCGCGGCCCATCAGGACGTAGGGGATGGCCTGGGCCTGGATGGGCGTGGGAATGGTGTAGCCCTTTTCCGCGACGGCGCGGACGATTTCGGGCGACAGGCCGAGGGCGGCGAAGCCGGATTGCGGCTCTTCCTCGGGTTCGTCGGGGTAATCGTATTCTTCGGGGTAGGGGGCGTCGTCGTCTGCGCCGGCGGGCGCGACCTGTTGGGGCGCAGCTTGCTGGGCCGCGGCTTCGGTCGGCGTGGCGGTGGGGGACTCCGCCTGGCTTGGCGTGGTCTCGTTCGGCTTGGTGGTATCGGTCAAAATTTCTGTGCTTCCATCGTGGCGCCATATGTCAGCCATATGGGCGTGCCACTACCGGCGCGCGGGGCGCGCGCATCCGTGCGCCGTATCGGCAAATAGGGGTAGGATGTCAAGGTTTGACTGATCTGCGTGGCGGTTGGGCGGGTGGATAGGAGGCGGTTATGGGGCGGGTTTGGTGGCTGGTTGTGGCGGTTGCCGTGCTGGCGGGGTGTGGGGGGGCGGCGGCGCGGGGGTATTGGTCGGGCGGGGTTTATTTCGGAGTGCCGCCGGTGGTGGTGTCGCCGTATGGGTATTTGCGGCCGTATTATGGGCCGGAGCCGTACTATTCCCGGCCGGCGGCGTCCGAGGGGTGTTACGCCGGGGCGTATGTCTGTCCGTTGGAGGCGCCGTCGGTGGTGGGGATGCCGTGTTCTTGCCCGACCGTTCAAGGACCTGCTTGGGGGCGGGCGCGCTGAGCCGGCAGGGGGCAAGGCCGAGGGGGGCTAGGGATAGGGGGGCGGCGGCGGAGATTGGCGATTATGCGCTGATCGGGGATTGCCGGAGTGCGGCGCTGGTGTCGCGGGCGGGGTCGATCGATTGGTTGTGCTGGCCGCGATTCGATAGTCCGGCGTGTTTTGCGGCGTTGCTGGGGGATGCCTCGCATGGGCGCTGGGTGATGGCGCCGGTGTCGGCGGGGGCGCGGGCGACGCGGGGGTATCGCGAGGGGTCGCTGGTGTTGGAGACGGTGTTTGCCACGCCGACCGGGGAGGTGGCGGTGGTGGATTTCATGCCGGTTGGGGGCGGTGGGGGGTCGGTTGTTCGCATTGTGGAGGGGCGGCGCGGGCGGGTGGCGATGCGGATGGAGCTGGTGTTGCGGTTCGACTATGGCGCGGTGGTGCCGTGGGTGACGCGGTTGGCGGATGGGGACGGGATCCAGGCGGTGGCGGGGCCGGATCTGGTGGTGCTGCATAGTCCGGTGCGGCTGCGGGGGGTTGGGCTTACGACGGTGGCGCGGTTTGAGGTGGCGGCGGGGGAGACTTTGGCGTTCACGCTGGCGCATGGGGCGAGCCATGCGGGGCGGCCGGTGGTGCGGCCGGCGAGCGTGGCGCTGGAGGAGACGGAGGATTTCTGGCGGCGCTGGCATGGGCATGGGCGGGTTGGGGGGGAATACGAGGGGCTGGTGCGGCGGTCTTTGTTGACGCTGAAGGCGCTGACTTATGCGCCGACGGGGGGGATGGTGGCGGCACCCACGACGTCGTTGCCGGAGCAGTTGGGGGGCGGGCGGAACTGGGACTACCGGTATTGCTGGCTGCGTGATGCGGCGCTGGCGTTACGGGCGTTCATGCCGGCGGGGTATTATGACGAGGCGCGGGCGTGGCGGGACTGGCTGCACCGGGCGTTGGCGGGGAGTCCCGGCCAGGTGCGGATCATGTATGGGGTGGCCGGTGAGCGGCGGTTGGCGGAGTGGGAGGTTGAGTGGTTGCCGGGGTTTGGCGGGTCGCGGCCTGTCAGGGTGGGCAATGGGGCGGCGGGGCAGGTGCAGCACGATATTTTTGGCGTGGTGATGCAGGCGTTGCTGGATGCCCGGGAGGGCGGGTTGTCGGCCGATCCCGAGAGTTGGCGGTTGCAGCTGGCGTTGATTGAGCATCTCGGCGCGACTTGGGCGTTGCCGGATGAGGGGATTTGGGAGGTGCGGGGCGGGCGGCGGCATTTCACCTTTTCCAAGGTGATGGCGTGGGTGGCGGTGGATCGCAGCATTGCGGCGGCGGAGCGGTTTGGGTTGAAGGCGCCGCTCTTGGCGTGGCGGGCATTGCGCCAGCGGATTCATGACGCGGTGTGTGCCGGGGGGATTGATCCCGGGCGCGGGTGTTTTGTGCAGAGTTTTGGGGGGGCGGCGCTGGACGCGAGTTTGTTGCAGATACCGTTGGTGGGGTTTCCGCCGGCCGATGATGCGCGGGTGGTGGCGACGGTGGCGGCGATCGAGGGCGGGCTGATGCCGCAGGGGCTGGTGCTGCGGTATGACACGCGGGCAGGGGGGGATGGGTTGGCGGCGGATGGGCTGGCGGGGGGAGAGGGGGCGTTTTTGGCGTGCAGCTTCTGGCTGGTCGAGGTTTATGTGTTGCAGGGGCGGGTGGACCAGGCGCGGGCGCTGTTCGCGCGGCTGGCGGGGTTGTGCAACGACGTGGGGTTGCTGGCCGAAGAGTATGATCCGGTGGCCGGGCGGATGCTGGGGAATTTTCCGCAGGCGTTCAGCCATGCCGCGTTGATTGCGGCGGCGGGGCGGCTGCAGGCGGCTCAGACGTAGATGATTGAGGCCTGGAGTTCGGCGGGGGTGGCGGTGGTTTTGGCGTTCAAGGCGTAGATGCCGGCCCCGATGAGGCTGGCGGGGTCGATGACGAAGATGTCGGCGCCGAGGCCGCCGATCAGGATGTTGAAGCCGGCGCCGCCGATCAGGGTGTCGTCGCCAGCGCCGCCGTCCAGGATGTCGCGGCCGCCGAGGCCTTGGAAGCTGTTGTCGCGGGTGGAGCCGATCAGGATGTCGCTGACGTCGAAGCCGTGGCCGAGTAGCTGGTTGGTGCCAGTGATGTCTTCGATGTCGAGCAGGATGCCGACGTCGCCGTAGCCGTCGAGGGCGACGCCGTAATCCGGTTCGATGGCGAGATAGACGAAGATGCCGCTTGTCTCGGCGTAGGCGTCATCGGCGGAATAGTCGGCGCGGTCGGTGCCGGCGCGGCCGTCGATTTAGTCGGCGCCGGCCAGGCCCTGGAAAATGTTGGCGGCGTCGTTGCCGAGCAGGAGGTCGGAGAGTTCGGGCTGGTCGGCGGATTGGTATTGGGTGCCGCGGACGCTTTCGATCGAGGTGAGGGTGTCGGTGGCGCCGGAGCCGTCGAAGTTGTCGTTGGCGCCGAAGCCGCGGAAGACGTTGTGGGCGGCGTTGCCGGTGAAGCTGTCTGCGTTGTTGGTGCCGGTGTATTCGCGGTAGCTGATCTGGTCGTAGCTGGTGCCGGCGATCAGGGTGTCGTTTCCGGCGCCGGGTTCGGCGTAGAGGTCGCATTGGCCGGCGGATATGGTGTCGTCGCCGGCCAGGCCGAAGGCGGCATAGGCGAGGCGGACGAGGCCACCATCGCCGCCGGTCAGGGTATCGGCGAAGGGAAGGTGCCTTCGACTTCCTCGATGCCGGTGAACGGATCCGCGCCGAGGTTGACGGTGACGCCGGTGGTGGTGCCCTCGGCGGGGCTGATGCGGTCGATGCCGCCGCCGCGGTTGGTGATGATGAAGCTCGCCACGTGCTGAAATCCCTGAACCCGGGGGCCGCGCGCCGGTTAAAATCTGGTGCGAGGCTGAGTATGGTCGCAGAGAGTTTCAGTTACATTTCACAAAGTGACTCCGGCGCGACGGGTTGGACTACAGCAGGAACCATGCGCTGGTCGGCGCGAGGCCGTTGGCGTCGGCGGTGATGAAGAAATCGGCTGCAAAGTTGCCGTTGCGGTCGCCGAGGAACATCGGTCCGAACGCGCTGACGACCCAACGCAGTTCGCCGGGCGTGCCGGTGAACGGGCCGGCACCTAGATAGGTGAAGGCGTCGTTGGCCAGGGTTGCCGGATTGGCGTCGATGCGGGTCAGGTCGAGGCGCTCGCCGCTGAGCGGGGCGAAGTCGATGATCGTGGTCTTGCTGACGACGCTCGCGAACGCTGGCAGGAACAGGAACTTGTCGGTGCTGGGGCCCGGAAGGAGAGTCGAGAGGAGGGTGCCGCCGATCAGGAAGGTGTCCGAGATCAGCGAGCCGCCGAAGGTGCCGGTGCCGGTGACATGAATGGCGTCGTCGTCCGTGATCGTGCCAATCGCGGAGGGGGTGCTGATCACGGCACCACCGGTTGGCGCGGACAGGGTGACGCTGAAGGTTTCGTTGGTCTCGTAGCCGAGGTCGCCGGAGACGTTGACGGTGATGGTCTGCTTGGTCACGCCCGGCGCGAAGGTGACGGTGCCGGAAGGGAAGGCGCCGGAGATGAAGTCGTTTGCGGTGGCGCCGGTGGTGCCGGTGCGCGACACCCCGGCGACCGTCCACTTGGCGCTGTGTTGCGCGGTGGTGATGCCGGAGCGCGTGACCGTGAAGGTGAACGGGGTGGAGCTTGCGATGACCTGCACCGTGGACGTGCCTTCCGGCTTGTTGGCCGAGGTGGCCGCGATGGACAGGTTGGTGTCGTCGTTGAAGATGATGCCCTCGGCGGCCTTGGTGCCCAGGGCGGCGCCGGACGATGGGGCGGAGAGGGTGACAGCGAAGCGCTCGTTGAATTCGGCGGATTTGTCGGCGTTGACGTTGATGGTGACGGTCTGCTTGGTGACGCCGGGGGCAAAGGCGACGGTTCCCGTGGGGTAGACTCCGCCCGCGAAATCCGCCGGTGTTGCGGGAACCGTGCCGCCGCCGATGGCGCCGGTGACGGCGAAATTCGCGCTGTGCACCTTGGTGGTGTCGCCGGTGCGGGAGACGGTGAAGGTGAACGGCGTGGTGCCGCCGCTGCTGGCCTCGGGTTTCTTTGACGAGGTGGCGGAGAGGGAGAGCAGGGCGTCGTCGTTAACGATGGTGCCGGTGGCGGTGCTGGCGCCCGGGATGAGGGCCGCGCCGCCGGTGGGGGCGGAGAGGGCGAGCTGGAACTGTTCGTTGGGTTCGATGAGGCTGTCGCCGGCGATCGGGATGATGATGGTCTTGCTGGTCTCGCCCGGCGCGAAGGTGACGGTGCCGGTGGGGAAGACTGCGCCAGTGAAGTCCGCGGCATTTGCCGGAGCCAGGCCGGCGCCGACGGTTCCGTAGCTGACCGAATTGGTGCCGGTGAGTGTGCCGGCGCGCTGGATGGTGAAGGCGTAGGCCGCGCCGATCCCGGTGCCCTCGAGCTTGGTGGGGGTGGGGGTGCCGATGCGGAAGCTGGTGTCGTCGTTGAGGATGATGCCGGTGGCGGTGCCTTTGTCGATCTGGGTGCCGGGCGACGGGTTGGACAGAGTGACGGCGAAGGCTTCGTTGAGTTCGGCCAGTGTGTCACCGGCGACGTTTACCGTGAGCGTTTGGCTGACTTGGCCGGGGGTGAAGGTGACCGTGCCGGTGGGGAAGGTGCCGCCGGCGAAATCGCTGGCCTTGGCGGCCACGGTGCCGGGCACCGTGGCGCCCGCGACGGTGTAGGCGACCGTGCGGGAGTCCGCGGTGCTGCCGGAGATGGTAACTTTGAAGGTGAAGGCGAGGAAGGGGTCGTTTCCCTCGGCCTGGCTTGCCTTGAGTGCCGCGATCGAGACCTGGGAGTCGTCGCTGAGGATGGTGGCGAAGGCGGTGGCGGTGGCGGTGGCGAAGACGGCGCCGGGCAGCGGCTGGTTGAGGGTGACGGCGAAGTCCTCGTTGGCTTCGAGCGCGGTGTCGCCGTTGATTGCGACGGTGATGGTTTTGGCGGTGTCGCCGGGATTGAAGGTGACGCTGCCGGAGGGGAGAACGCCGCCCGTGAAATCGGCGGCATCCGCGGCGTTGGCGCCGCTGCCGGCCAGGGTCCAGTCGACGGTGAAGGTGCCGGCGGTGCCGCCGGTGTTGAGCACGGTGAAGGTTGCGGTGCTGGTGGTGCCGGTGCCTTCGAATTCAGTGGTCTTGGCGGCCTCGATCGAGAAGACCGGGCCGAGGCCCAGCGGGGCCAGGGCATAGATGCCGTCGTCGAAGGACAGGAACTGGATGTTCTCCAGCGTGTCGCTGCCGTCCGGGCCTGCGATGCCGGAAATGCCGCCGACGGCGGGGCCGACGGTGTAGAGGGAGGAGTCGCCGGCGAATACCGCGGTGTTCACCCCGCCGCCGCCATTGATCGCATCGGCCCCGAGATGGCCGACGAGCAGGTCGTCGGCATCGTCGCCGCGGAGTTGGTCGTCGCCGGCGAGCAACAGGGCGAAGACGTCGGTCGGGCCGGGGCCAAGCCAGGCGGTGTCGAAGGCGACGAAGGCGGCCGACAGGCCGCCGAATGCGGCAAGCTGGGTGGTGAAGTCGGCGGCGTAGAGCGCGGCCGCCTGGATGGTGCCGCCGGTCGGCCGGCCCGACCCGTCGAAGGTGGCGCCGATGGCCTCCACCGAGACGATGGTGCCGTCCGGATTGGTGTAGATGGCGCTGGTCGGGCTGTTGGCGGTGCGCGCCGCACCGGGCTGGAAGAAGGTGTTGGACCGCAGGTTGGCAGGCGCGGCGCTATAGATCGACAAGGCGGCCATGGCGGGGTCCGCTTCACGGGACGATTTCGATTGGCGTCAGGCTAGAGAACCGACCGGGTCATTTCTAGCACCTTTCGTTCACAAAACATTGTGCCCGCTCAGAGTACGAACCAAGTGGCGTCGACCGGGCCGGGGGTGGAGACGCGAATTGTCAGGTCGGCGACGCCGTTGCCGTCGACGTCGCCCTGGATGCCGCGTTGGGCGCCGAGGTCGTCCCAGCGCAACTGGCCGGCGACGTTGGTGAAGGGGGCGCCGGCGACGGGCAGGAAGCTGAAGGCGTCGTCGGTCCCGCCGGCGATGGCGTCGATCTGCGACAGGTCGAGCTTTTCGCCGGCGGCGGGGCTGAAATCGGACAGGGTGGTGGCGTTGGTGGCGGCCGGGCCGAGGGCCGCCGGGCGGTAGATGAAGCGGTCGAGGCCGGCGAGGCCGGCGACCGTGTCCAGGCCGCCGCCGAGTTGGAAGAAGTCCGCGTTGTTGGTGCCGACCAGGGCCTGATTGGCGGCGGTGCTGACGAAATCGTCGTTGAGGATGATGCCGGTGGCCACCGCGGTGCCGAGCAGGGCCCCGCCGGTGGGGCTGGCCAGGATGACGGCGAAGCGGTCGTTCAGCTCGGCGGACTGGTCGGCGCCAACATTGATGGTGATGACGCGGGTGGTCTGGCCCGGCGCGAAGTTGAAGCTGCCGGCGGGGAAGACGCCGGTGGCGAAGTCGGGGGCTGTGGCCGGGACGGTGCCGCCGCCAGCCGCTCCGGCGGTGGTGAAGCTGACGCCTTGGGTGACCCCGAGGGCGCCGGTGCGGGTGACGGTGAAGGTGAAGGCGGTTGTGCCACCAGTGCCTTCGGGCTTGTTGGCGGAGGTCGACCCGATGGAGAGCAGGGAGTCGTCGCTGGTGATCACGGCGTTCAGGATGGCGGTGGAGATCGCGGCCCCGGTGGGGTTGGACAGGGTGAGGCGGAAGGCCTCGTCGGCTTCGAAGGCGGTGTCGCCGGCGACGTTGACGGTGACGCTCTGGCTGGTCTGGCCGGGCAGGAAGGTCAGGGTGCCCGCCGGTAGCACGGCGCCGTCGAAATCGGCCGCGGTGGCGGGGGCGGCGGTGATGCCGGTGACGGCGTAGTCGACCTTGCTGGTGCCGGTTGTGGTGCCCTGGCGCTGGACGGTGAAGCTGTAGGCGCGCAGGCCGGTATTGCCCTCGGTCTGGGTCATGGCGCCGCCGGCGACGACGCGCAGGCTGGTGTCGTCGTTCTGGATGATGCCCTGGGCGGAGGCGGTGCCGAGGATGGCGCCGTTGGTGGGGGCGGACAGGGTGACGGCGAAGCGGTCGGCGAATTCGCCCAGCGTGTCGGCCAGGACGTTCACGGTGATCGGTTTGGTGGTTTCGCCGGCGGCGAAGTTCACGACGCCGGAGGGCAGCACGCCGCCCACGAAATCGGCGGCATCGGCGGGGGCTGTGCCGCCGCCGGTGGCTCCGGCGACCGACCAGGCGTCCGATTGGGCAACGCTGGGGGCGCCGATGCGGGTGACGGTGAAGGTGTAGGGGGTGGTGGCACCCGGGGCGCCGGTGCCCTCGGGCTTGTTGGCGCTGGTGGCGGCGATGGACAGGGTGGTGTCGTCATTGAGGATGATGCGGCTGTCGCTCGCGCCGGTGATGGCGGCGCCGCCGGTGGGGTTGGTGAGCAGCAGCTGAAAGATCTCGTTGGCTTCGCTGGCGGTGTCGCCGGCGGCGTTGACGGTGACGGTCTTGCTGGTCTCGCCGGGCAGGAAGGTCAGCGTGCCGGTGGGCAGGACGGAGCCGGCGAAATCGGCGGCATCGGCCGGGGTGGCGCCGAAGCCGGTTGCGGCGAAGTCGACGGCGTTGGTGCCGGCGGTGCTGCCCTGGCGCTGGACGGTGAAGACGAAGGCGCGGGTGCCGGTGCTACCCTCGGCCTGGTTGGGGCTGGTGGCGAGCACGCGGAAGCTGGTGTCGTCGTTGAGGATGATGCCCTGGGCGCTGGCGGTGGCGATCGACGCGAAGGCGGGGGCGGCGCCGAGGGTGACGGCGAAGCGGTCGTTGCCCTCGCCGAGGCTGTCGGCGCGGACGTTGATGGTGATGGTGCGCTCGCTTTCGCCGAGGGCGAAGGAGACGATGCCGGAGGGGAAGGCGGCGTTTTCGAAATCCTCGGCGGTGGCCGGCGCGGTGCCGCCGCCGACGGCGCCGATGACGCTGTAGGACAGTGTTTGCGCGAACACGGTGCCGCCGGTGCGGGCGACCTTGAAGGTGAAGGGGGTGACGCCGGGGCCGGTGCCCTCGGCCTTGGAGGCGGCGAGGGCGCTGATGGCATAGATCGAGGCGCCGGTCTGGACCTGGGCGTTGTCGAAGCTCAGCGTGTCGATGTCGGTGATTGTGTCAGTGCCGTCGGTGCCGGTGACGATCAGCGTTGCGCCGGCGCCTTGGGTGATGGTGTAGGCGGCGAGGTTGCCGGAGAAGATCGCGGTGTCGGTGCCGCCGGCGCCGTTGATGGCGTCGTCGCCGAGGCCGCCGCGCAGGACGTTGTTGCCGGCATCGCCGGTTAGGCTGTCGATGAAGTTGGTGCCGGTGGCGTTTTCGATGCTCAGCAGGGTGTCGATGTCGCCGAAGCCGTCGGTGGCGGTGCCGTTGCCCAGGCCGTTGGCGCCGAGATTGACGACGACGCCGAGCAGGGCGTACTCGGCCTCGTCGCGGCTGTAGTCGGCGGTGTCGAGGCCGGCTTTGCCGTCGATGGTGTCGGCGCCGTTCAGGCCCTGGAAGCTGTTGGCGAGGCCGTCGCCGAACAGGGTGTCGCCGTTGGCAGCGTTGGTGCCGCGCAGGTTCTCGATGCCGGACAGGGTGTCGGTGTTGCCGAAGCCGTCGATGGCTTTGCCGGTTGTGAGGTCGGCCTTGATCGCGGCGGCGCCGCCGTACGCCACATCGCGGTCGTAGCGCATAGTGTCGATGCCGGCGCCGCCGTTGATCGCATCGGCGCCGGCCAGGCCGGTGAATTGATTATTGCCGGTGTCGCCGATCAGGGTGTCGGCGTTCTTGGTGCCGCGGGCGCCTTCGATGCCGGAGAATTTGTCGGTGCCGCCGAATGGGTCGGCCACGGTGTTCTTGGTGAGGTCGATGGTGACGCCGAGGGCGCCGGTGTAGTCGGCGTAGCTGATCTGGTCGAAGGCGCTGCTGCCGGTCAGGGTGTCGTTGCCGGCGCCGGGTTCGACATAGATGTCGCCGGTGCCGCCGGTGATGGTGTCGTCGCCGCCGCGGCCGAACAGGCTGTACGATTGGAACGGGATTGGGGTATTGCCGCCGGTCAGGGTGTCGGCGACGCCGGTGCCCTCGACTGCCTCGATGGAGACCAGGGTGTCGGCGTTGCCGAAGCCGTCGATCGCGGTGCCGGCGGCGAGGTTGACGGTGACGCCCTTGCTGCCGCCGTTTGCGGCGTCGCGGTCGTAGCGGACGCGGTCGATGCCGGCGCCGCCGCTGATGAAGTCGCTGCCGTTCAAGCCGCGGAACTGGTTGGCGGCGGCGTTGCCGATCAGGGTGTCGGCGTTGCGGGTGCCGCGCAGGGATTCGAAGGCACCTACCAGGGTGTCCTTGTCGCCGTATGGGTCGAGGATGATGCCGGTGGCGAGGTTGGCGTCCATGCCCTTGGTGCCGGTGTATTCGGAGTAGCTGACCTGGTCGAAGGCGGTGCCGGCGGTGATGGTGTCGTTGCCGGCGCCGGGTTCGACATAGATGTCGCCGGTGCCGCCGGTGATGGTGTCGTTGCCGGTGCCGCCGTAAAGGCCCCAGGAGTCGTTGTTGGCCAGGATGCCGTTGCCGCCGAACAGGGTGTCGTTGCCGGTGGAGCCGCGCGCCCCCTCGATGGAGATCAGGGTGTCTGTGGCGCCCTGACCGTCGGTGGCGGTGCCGGTGGCGAGGTTGACGACGATGCCGGTGATGCCGATGGCGAAGCTGTCGGCGATGTAGTCGGCGGTGTCGAAGCCGGCGCGGCCGTCCAGGGTGTCGTCGCCGCCGAAGCCCTGGAAGCTGTTGTCATTGAAGTCGCCTTGCAGGAGGTCGGCGACGTTGGTGCCGCGGGCGCTTTCGATACTGGTGAGGGTGTCGGTGTCGCCAAAGCCGTCGATCGCGGTGCCGGCGGCGAGGTCGACGGTGACGCCCATGGTGCCGCCGGCCTGGGCTTCGGTGTCGTAGCGCAGCTGGTCGTAGCCGGTGCCACCATTGACGCTGTCTTGGCCGCTGCCGGGCTCGATGACGTCGTTGCCGGCGCCACCGAGGATGGTGTCGTTGCCGTCATTGCCCTCGAGCCGGTCGTTCTGGGCCTCGCCCTGGACGACGTCGTTGCCGGCGAGCAGGAAGGCGAAGACGTCGAGGAAGGCGAAGACGTCGTCGGGGGTGGGGCCGATCCAGACATTCATCAGGTCGACGAGGGAGACAGAGAGGTTGCTGAAGGCGGCCCATTGGACGGTGAAGTCCGGGGCATACAGGGTGATGGCGGTGACGGTGCCGGCGGTGGCGACGTTGGTGTCGCCATCATAGGCGAAGCCGGTGCCCTCCAGGTCGACGAAGTTGCCGTTGTCGTTGTTGGAGAAAGTTGTCAGCGAGGGGGGATTGCCGTCGCGGGTGGAGCCGGGCCGGAAGAACAGGTTGGACTTGACGTTGGCCGGCGCTTCTGTGCGGGCAACAAATCCGACGGCTTGCGGGCAACACGGCGGCGGCGCTGGAGGGCGAGGTAGACGACCGGGGTGGTGTAGAGCGTCAGCAGCTGGGACAGCGCCAGGCCGCCGACGACGGTCAGGCCGAGGGGTTGGCGCAGTTCGGCGCCGGTGCCGGTGGCCAGCGCCAGGGGGATGGCGCCGAGCAGGGCGGCCAGGGTGGTCATCAGGATTGGGCGGAAGCGTTCGACGGCGGCTTGGCGGATGGCGTCCGTTGGGGTGGCGCCGTGGTGGCGTTCGAGTTCGAGGGCGAAGTCGACCATCATGATGGCGTTCTTCTTGACGATGCCCATCAGCAGCAGGATGCCGATGATGCCCATCACCGAGAGTTCGGTGTCGGTGGCCCACAGGACCAACAGCGCGCCGAGGCCGGCGGAGGGCAGGGTGGACAGGATGGTGATCGGCTGGGTCAGGCTTTCGTAGAGCACGCCGAGCACGATGTAGATCGCCAGGATGGCGGCGCCGATCAGCATGGGTTGGGTGGACAGGCTGTCGGCAAGCCAGCGCGAATTGCCGGCGAAGCTGGTGCGCACGGTGTCGGGCATGCGCAGGTCCCAGGCGACGCGGGCGACCAGGGCGAGGCCGGTGCCGGCGGGGGTGCCCGGGGCGGTGGAGAAGCTGATCGTGGCGGCGGGCGACTGGCCCTGGTGGCGGACGGCGAGGGGGGCGCCGCCGCGTTCGATGCGGACGACGCTGGCGAGCGGGACTTGCCGGCCGCCGGTGGCACCGACGTAGAGGCGGTAGAGGCTTTCGGGGTCGGCTTGCAGGGCGGGGTCGATTTCCTCGATGACGCGGTATTGGTTGCGGGTGCCGTAGATGATCGAGATCTGGCGCTGGGCGAAGGCGTTGTTGAGCGCGTTGCTGATGGCGCCGACGGAGACGCCGAGGCGGGCGGCGGCTTCGCGGTCGATGATGACGTTGGCTTGCGGGCCCGCGCGGTCCTGGTCGGAGGTGACGTCGGTGATCCCCGGTTCCTCGCGCAGGCGGTCGACCAGGCGGGTGGACCAGTCGCGCAGGAGGCCGAGGTCCTCGCTGAGCAGGACGAACTGGTTGGCGTTGCCCTGGCGGCCGCCGCCGCGGAATTCCTGGGCGGCCCAGGTGAAGGCCTGGACGCCGGGGATTTTCTCCAGTTGCGGGCGCAGGCGGTCGACCACCTGTTGCGCGGTGACGCCGCGTTCGGCGACGGGTTTCAGGCCGATGATGAGCTGGCCGCGGTTCATCGAGGCCCAGCCGGAGGTGACGCCGATGGTGGAGCCGACGCCTGCGATGGCGGGGTCGCGCAAGAGTACCTCCACAACCATGCGCTGGCGCTCGGTCATGGCGGCGAAGGAGATTTCCGGGCCGGCGACGGTGCCGCCCTGGAGCAGGCCGGTGTCCTGGATTGGCAGGAAGCCTTTCGGCACCAGGGTGTAGAGCCAGACCGACAGGCCCGCCGTGGCGATTGTGGCGGCCAGCATCAACCAGCGGAAGCGCAAGGCGACGTCCAGCGAGCTTGCGTAGCCGCGCTGGAGGGCGGCCAGGGCGCGGTCGGTGGTGCGATCGATGGCGCCCCATAGGCCGGTGGGGGGCGCGGGGCGGGCGCGCATGAAGCGGCCGAGCAGCATCGGGGTGAGGGTCAGCGAGACCAGGGCGGAGATGGCGATCGCGATGGTCAGGACGGCGGCGAATTCGTGGAACAGCCGGCCGAGAATGCCGCCCATGAACAGGATCGGGATGAACACGGCGACCAGCGAGATACTGATCGAGATCACCGTGAAGCCGATCTGGGATGCTCCATCCAGGGCGGCGCGCAGGGGCGACTTGCCTTCCTCGAGGTGGCGCATGACGTTTTCGATCATGACGATGGCGTCGTCGACCACGAAGCCGACGGCGATTGTCAGCGCCATCAGCGAAAAGTTGTTCACCGAGAAGCCGAACAGCCACATCGCCGCCAGACTGCCGGCGAGCGATAGCGGCACGGTGACGGCAGCCGCGATGGTGGGGACCAGGCGGCGCATGAACACCATCACCACCAGCAGCACCAGGGCGCAGGATATCAGGAGCGAGGCCTGGACCTCGGCCACGCTGGCGCGAATGGTCTGGGTGCGGTCGGACAGGATGGTCAGCTCGACATCCGGCGGCATCCAGCTGCGCAGGAGCGGGAGGACCGCCTTGATGCGGTCGACGGTGTCGATGACGTTGGCGTCACCGGTCTTGCTGACCTGGAGCAGGATCGCCGGGCGTGTGCCGAGCCAGGCGGCGAGGCGGATGTTGGCGACGCCATCGATCACGTCGGCGACGTCGCCGAGGCGGACCACGCCGCCGCCGGGGACGGTTTTTAGCACCAGCGGGCGGTATTCGCTGGCCTGGGCGAGTTGGCCGTTGAGGCGGATCTGGGCGGCCTGGTCGTCGCCGTCGAAGCCGCCGGTGGGGCCGTTGACGTTGCTGCGGCGGATGGCGTTGTAGACGTCCTGGCTCGACAGGCCGGCGGCGGCGAGGGCGGCGGGGTCGAGGCGGACGCGGACAGCGGGCTTTTCGGCGCCGTTGACCTGGACCTGGGACACGCCGTCGAGCTGGGACAGGCGCTGGGCCAGGATGGAGTCGGCGAGGTCGTAAAGCTGGGCCATCGACAGGCTGGTCGAGGTGAGCGCCAGGCTCATGATCGGGGCGGCGGCGGGGTTGAACTTCCGGAAATAGGGCCGCAGCGGCAGGTCGGGCGGGAGGTCGGGGGTGGCGGCGTTGATCGCGGCCTGGACGTCCTTGGCAGCGCTGTCGATCTTTCGCGACAGGTCGAACTGGATGACGATCGCGGTGGCGCCGACGGAGCTGGTGGAGGTCAGCTCGGTGACGCCGGCGATCTCGCTCAAGCGACGTTCCAGCGGGGCGGCAACGGAATTGGCCATCGTCTCCGGGTCCGCGCCGGGGCGGCCGGCGAAGACCACGATGGTGGGGATTTCGACCTGGGGCAGCGGGGCGACGGGGAGGAAGGCGTAGGCGACGATGCCGGCAATCATCAGGCCGAGCGCCATCAGGATGGTGCCGACGGGGCGGGCGATGAAGGCGGCGGAGAAGGTCATGAGGAAGACTTCTTTTTGTTCACAAAAAGAAGATTCTTACTGCTTTCTCATTCGGCGGGCGCCGGCTGGGCGGACCACCGCAGGCGCATGCGCTCGAAGGCCAGGTAGATGACGGGGGTGGTATAGAGGGTCAGCAACTGGCTCAGCAGCAGGCCGCCGATGATGGTGACGCCGAGGGGGAAGCGGAGTTCGGAGCCGCTGCCGCTTTCCAGGGCCAGGGGCAGGGCGCCGAGCAGGGCGGCGGCGGTGGTCATCATGATTGGGCGGTAGCGCAGCAGGCAGGCTTCGGTGATTGCGGCTTCGGGCGAGAGGCCGCGGGTGCGCTCGGCGTCCAGCGCGAAGTCGATCATCATGATTGCGTTTTTCTTCACGATCCCCATCAGCAGGACGATGCCGACCAGGGCGACCAGGGAGAGGTCCTGACCGGTGAGCATCAGGGCCAGGAGCGCGCCGATGCCGGCGGAGGGCAGGGTGGAGAGGATGGTGATGGGGTGGATGAAGCTTTCGTAGAGCACGCCGAGGACGATGTAGATCACCACGATGGCGGCCAGGATCAGCCAGGGTTCGGCTTCGAGCGAGCGGGCGAATTCTGCGGCGTCGCCGGAGTAGCTGCCGGTGATGGTGGCGGGCAGGGCGATTTCGTCCTGGGCGCGGGCGATGGCTTGGACCGCCTGTCCCAGCGCGTAGCCGGGGGCGAGGTTGAAGCTGATGGTGGCGGAGGGGAATTGGTCTTCTCGGGTGATGGCCAGGGGGGCTGTGGTGCGTTCGATGGTGGCGAAGCCGGCCAGTGGGACCTGGGCGTTGCCCCCGCCTGTAACACTGGTGCCGGGGACGCGGAGTTGGAGGAGGGAGTTGGGGTCGGCCTGCCAGGACGGTTCGGCTTCCAGGATGACGCGGTACTGGTTGGCCTGGGCGAAGATGGTGGAGATCTGGCGTTGGCCGAAGCTGTTGTAGAGCGTGTCCTGGACCGCCTGCATGCTGACGCCGAGGCGCATGGCGGCGTCGCGGTCGACGTTGACCTGGATGCGGAAGCCTTCGTTCTGCTGGTCGGAGTTGACTTCGCGCAGGCCGGGTTCGGCCCGGAGGCGGTCGAGCAGGCGGGGGGTCCAGAGCGCGAGCGAGGCGGCGTCGGTATCGACCAGGGTGTACTGGAACTGGGTGCGGCTGATGCGTGTGCCGATCTGAATGTCCTGGACCGGCTGCATGTAGGTGACCAGGCCGGGGATGTCGTGCATCGCGGCCTGTAGGCGGGCGGCGATCTGCTGGGCGGTGGCGGTGCGGTCGCGGCGAGGTTTGAGGACGATGGTCAGGCGGCCGGCATTGGCGGTGGCGTTTACGCTGCCGGCGCCGACGAAGGCGACGATGCTGGCGACATCGGGGTCGCGGCGGATGATCTGGGCGGCCTGGCCCTGGAGCTGGGACATGCGGGTGAAGCTGATGGATTGCGCGGCTTCGCTGACGGCGACGATGACGCCAGTGTCCTGGGCCGGCAGGAAGCCCTTGGGCACGATCAGGTAGAGCCAGGTGGTGCCGACCAGGGTGGCGGCGAAAATGGCCAGGACGAAGCCCTGGCGGCGCATGGCCCAGCCCAAAGTGACACGATACCAGCCTAGCGTGGCCTCGAAGCCGCGTTCGAAGGCGCGGCTGATGGCGCCGGGCTTTGCCTCGCTGTGCGGCTTGAGCAGGCGGGCGCACATCATCGGGGTGACGGTCAGCGAGACGATGGCGGAGACGATGACGGCAATCGAGAGGGTGACGGCGAATTCGCTGAACAGCCGGCCGATCACGCCGGTCATGAACAACAGGGGAATAAACACGGCTATCAGCGAGACGGTGAGCGAGATGATGGTGAATCCGATCTGGGCGGCGCCCTTGTAGGCGGCGGCGAGCGGGTGTTCGCCCTGTTCGATGTGGCGGACAACGTTTTCGATCATGACGATGGCATCGTCGACCACGAAGCCGGTGGCGATGGTCAGCGCCATCAGCGAGAGGTTGTCGAGCGAATAGCCCAGCAGGTGCATCGCCCCGAAGGTGGCGACCAGCGACAGCGGCAGGGCGACGGCGGGGATCAGGGTGGCGCGGGCCGAGCGCAGGAACAGGAAGATCACCGCGACGACGAGGCCGATCGACAGCAGCAGGGTGAACTGGACATCGTTGACGCTGGCGCGGATGGTTTCGGTGCGGTCGGTGACAACCACCATGCGCAATTGCGCGGGCAGGGTGCGGCGCAGTTGCGGCAGGGCGGCGCGGATGCGCTCGACGGTCTCGACGATGTTGGCGCCGGGTTGGCGCTGGATATCGACGACAACCGAGGGGATGGCGGGGGTTGGGGTGCGATTGCCCTCAGCAGTGGCGCCTTCAGCGCCGGCTGGCCGATTGCCGAAATACCAGGCGCCGGCGCGGATGTTTTCCAGGCCGCCGACGACGGTGCCGATATCGGACAGCCGGACGGGCGCGCCGCCGCGCCACGATACCACCAGGTCGCGATAGGCGTCGGGCGACATCAGCTGGTCATTGGCACCGAGCGCGATGGCCTGCCGCGGACCGTCGAAGCCGCCCTTGGCGCCGTTGACGTTGGCGGCGGCGATGGCGATGCGGACATCCTCCATCGACAGGCCGTAGGCGGACATGCGGGACGGGTCGACGCGCACCCGCACCGCCGGGCGCATGTTGCCGAGCACGGCGACGCGACCGACGCCGGAGATTTCGGAGAGTTTGGGTTGCAGCAGGGTGTCCGCGGCGTCGCTGACGCGGTCGGTGGTCATGGACTCCGAAAACAGCGCCAGGGTCATGATCGGCGTGTCGGCCGGGTTCACCTTGGCGTAGACCGGCGGGTAGGGGAGGTTGGCGGGCAGGGTGCCGGTAGCGGCGTTGATTGCGGCCTGCACGTCCTGCGCGGCGGCGTCGATGCTCCGCCCCAGGCTGAAGGTCAGGGTGATTTGGCTGGTGCGCTCGGAGCTGGTCGAGGTCATCGCAGCCAGGCCCTGGATCTGGCCGAACTGGCGCTCCAGTGGGGCGGTGATCAGGTTGGAGATCACCTCGGGCGAGGCGCCGGGCATCTGGGTGGTGATCTGGATGGTAGGGAAGTCGACCTGCGGCAGGGCGGAGACCGGTAGCACCCGATACCCCAGCGCGCCGCCGAGCAGCACCGCGATCGCCAGCAACGTGGTGGCGATAGGTCGCGCGATGAAGGGGGCGGAGATGTTCATGAAGCAAATGGATGAAGTTTTTTTGCTTCTTTTTGTTCACAAAAAGAAGTCTTCCTTTCTCCCTTCATCCCGGCGCCCGCTCGCGCCCGCCGGCCACCGGCCTGGGGCGCTGTTGCGGCGGGGGCGGTGCGGTGATGTTGACCTTGGTGCCGTCCGACAGGCGGGAGGCGCCATCGATCACCACGCGCTCGCCGGGCTGCACGCCGTCCGAGATGATCGCCACGGTCAGGTCCTCGTGGCCCACGGTGACCGGGCGGCGGCTGGCCTTGAGGTCGTCGCCGACGACGAAGACGAAGGCGCCGCGCGGGCCGCGCTGGATTGCCACCGGGGGCACGGTGGTGGCGTCTTTCCAGATGCGGGCGCGCAGGCGGACGGTGACGAAGGCGCCGGGCCAGAGTTGCAGGCGTTCGTTGGCGAAGGTTGCTTTCATGCGGATGGTGCCGGTGGCGGGATCGACCTGGTTGTCGAGCACGGTGAGCTGGCCGCGGTCGAGGGCTTCGCGCTCGGAAACCGGGGTGTTGGCCTGGGGCAGGGCGATCACCTCGACGGTGCCGGCGGCCATCGCTTCGGTGACCGCGCGCAGGGATTGCTGCGGCAGGGTGAACTGGACGTTGATCGGGCGCAGCGTGGCGATGGTGACCAGGCCCGCGGGGTCGCCGGCGCGGACGATGTTGCCGGGGTCGATGGCGCGCATACCGACGCGGCCGGCGATCGGGGCGGCGATGGTGGTGAAGCTCAACAGGGTGCGGGCGTTGTCGATCTGGGCCTGGTCGCTGGCGACCTGGGCTTCGAGCTGGGCGACCAGGGCGCGCGACGTATCGGCCTGTTGGGCGGAGGTGTAGGCTGTGGCGGCGAGCTTGGCGTAGCGCGCGGCGTCGAGGCGGGCGTTGGCCAGGGTGGCCTCGTTTTGTTGCTTGCGGGCCACGGTCTGGTCCAACGCGGCCTGGTAGGTGCGGCTGTCGATGCGGGCGAGGATGTCGCCGATCGCGACTTCCTGGCCTTCGCGGAAGCGCACTTCGAGGAGCGGCCCATCGACCATCGGGCGGATCACCACGCTGGCCGAGGCCTGGACGCTGCCGAGGCCGTCGAGCCAGATCGGCACGTCTTTCTTCTCGGCGGCGGCGAGCAGGACGGGGATGTTGTCGGGCGGGGTGAAACGGCGGCGGCCGGCGGGGGAAGCTGCGGTTTCGGACGGCGCGCGCAGGTAGTACCACCAATACGCACCGCCGCCGCCGGCAGCAGCCAGCACAATCAGGATGAGGATCAGGCGGCGCATGGCGTACTCATGTTCGGCAATATGGGGTCACGGCATCGCCACGGCCAGTTCCGCCGCACTCCAGCCGCCGCCGAGCGCCTTGTAGAGCGACAGCAGCGCCTGGAACCGGGCGAGCCGCACCTGCGCCAGGGTGTCCAGGTTGGAGAACAGGGTGTTCTGGGCGTTCAGCACCGCGATCAGGTCGATGGTGCCCGCCAGGAGTTGGGCGCGGGCGATATCGGCGGCGCGCTGGCTGGTGGCGACGGCGATGCGGGTCAGGGATTCCTGTTCGGTCGTGTAGCGCCAGGCCTGGACGCCGTCCTCGACATCGGTGAAGGCCTCGATCACCACGCGGCGGTAGGTGGCCAGCAGCTCGTCGTAGCGGCCGCGGTTGCGTTCCAGGTTGGCGCTGCGGGTGCCGCCGTCGAAGATCGCCTGGCTGACTGAGGCAAGTGCCGAGACGGCGAGCGAGCCGGGGCCGAACAGGGTGGCGAGTGCGATGTTCTCGAAGCCCGCCCGGCCGGACAGGGTGACGGAGGGGAAGAAGGCTGCCCGGGCAGCGCGGATATTGGCGTTGGCGCCGCGCAGATCGGCCTCGGCGGCGGCGATGTCGGGCCGGCGGGCGAGCAATTCGGAGGGCAGGCCGGCGGCGACCGGCGGCAGGGCCAGGGTGGCCAATGTGCCGGGGCGAACGGTCAATGCGGCGGGGGTGCGCCCGGTCAGCACGCCGAGGGCGTTGACCTGCTGTTCCAGTTGGCTGCGCAGGCCGGGGATGCGCGCGCGCACGCCGGCGACCAGCGCGCCCTGTTGCGCTACGTCGAGTTCGCTCGCGGTTCCGACCTGGGCGCGGGCGGTGACGGCGGCCAGTACCTGTTCGGCGTCGGTAAGGTTGCGCGTGGCGACGTCGATCCGGTCCTGGAGTGCCAGGGCCTGGAACCAGGTGCTGGCAACCGCGGTGACGACGCTGAGTGCGATGCTGCGCTCGTCGAAGCGGGTGGCCAGGGCGGCGCTGGAGGCAGCTTCACGGCCGGCGGCGAGGCGACCCCATAGGTCGGCTTCCCACGAGATGCTGGGTCCGACGCCGTAGCTGCGGCTTTCGCTGTAGCGGTCGGTGGGGACGAATTGGGTGCCGGAGCGGCGGGATTGCGGGCTGCGCGCCCATTGTGCGTCGGCGGACAGGCCGACGGTCGGCCAGAACGAGGCGCCGGCGAGGCGCAATTGGGCGTCGGCCTGGCGGATGCGGGCCAGGGCGGCCTGGATGTCGGGGCTGTTGATGCGGGCGTCGGCGATCAGCGCGTCGAGTTCGGCCGAGGCGAAACCGCGCCACCATTCGGCCGCGGGCCAGGTGCCACCGGTCTCGGTGCCGGCCCGATAGGCGGCAGGGATGTCGGTGACCGGCGCCTGATAGGCCGGCCCTACCGCACAGCCGGCGAGCAGCACCAGGACGAGGGGGGCGAGCGGTTTCGGCATGGGGCTCCATACGGGCCGAACACTGCCGGCGCCGCGTTCTAGCGCACCCGGGCGGGTCGCGCGAAGTGAAACCCGGGCAACCCGGCGGACAGGCGTCAGAGCGCGACCTCGACGATCTCCGTCGTCAGCGCGCCGTCGGCAAACGTCACCACGCGGTATTGTGGCGGGCGCAGGACGTAGAGCCATTCGTCGCCGGCCTGGGCGAAGGAGAAATGGGTGGAGCGCAGGCCGTGCACCGGGATACCAGCCATTTCTGCCTCGTAAGTCATGTGCGTATGGCCGGCGAGGATCGCCAGCACGTTCCCGCTGGCCGCGATTGCGGTGAAATCGGCGACATCGTCGGCGGCCAAGGCGTCGAGCCGCGGCATGCCGACCGGTGTCACGTTGTGGTGGCTCAGGATGATGCTCGGCAGGCCGGTGGCCAGCGACCGGCGCAAATGCTCCAGCATGGCCGGAGACGACACGGCCTTGTTGGCAGCGCCCCAGTCGACGGTGACGAACTGGATGCCCTTGTGGACGAAGGCGACGTTCATCGCCGGGGCCTCGCCGACGCCCTCGACCGACCAGGGGAACATGTTGCGGAAGAACGCCGCGCGCGGATCGTGGTTGCCCGGCAGGAAGTAGCATGGCATTTCGCGCAGCCCCTCGCCCGTTGCACGCTGCGGCCCAGGGGCGGCTGAGGCCTCGCGCAGGCCCAGCATCGCGCGAAAAGTGTCGTATTCCGCATCGATGCCGCGATCGACGAGGTCGCCGGTGCTGACGATGAAGTCGGCGTCGGCGTGGTGGTTTGCGATGTGGCGCAACACGCAGCGCAGGGCGTGCGACGGGGAATAGCCGCGCGACAGCATGGCCTCGCTGGCCATGATGTGGTGGTCGGTGATCTGGATGAAGGAGAACGCCATGTGGCTAGGCTCCCGCTGCCGCCAAGATGCGTTCGGCCAGGCGCAGATGCGGCCGGTCGATCATCTTGCCGTCGAGCGCGAAGACGCCGGCTTGTGGATTGGCGGCGAAGCCGTCGCGGACCTTCTGCGCCCAATCGATGCGGGCGGGGTCGGGGGTGAAGGCGGCGTTGATCGGGCCGACCTGGTCCGGGTGGATGCAGACTTTGCCGGTGAAACCGTCGGCGGCGGCGCTGGCGGCTTCACGGACCAGGCCGATGGGGTCGCGATGGTCGGGCCAGGGCGTGTCCAGGGCGGCCACTCCGGCGGCGGCGGCGGCGACCAGCATGGCGGCGCGCGCATGGGCGATGGCGGCGGGATAGGACTGATCGGGCAGGCGCGGCGGGATGCCGAGGTCCGAGGACAAGTCCTCGGCGCCGAAGCAGAAGGCCAGTACGCGGGCCATGCCGGCCGCACCCGGCCCAGGCATGGCGAGCAGCGAGGCCGCCGTCTCGGTGACCAGGGCCAGCACCTTGATGCCGCCCACTGGATGGCCAGCCGCGACCTCCAGGATTTCCAGGTGATGATCCAAGGCGGCAAGATCCTCTGGTCCCGTGCATTTCGGCAGCAGGATCGCCGCTGGGCGGCCGGCGACCACGGCGGCGAGGTCGCCTAGATACCATTGGGTGCCGCGCGGGTTCACCCGCACCACGATGTCGCCGCGCGCGGCCAGCCCCGGCAGGCGGTCGGCGACCTGTGCGCGGGCGGCGTCCTTGGCGGCGGCGGCGACCGAGTCCTCGAGGTCGAGGATCACGCCGTCGGCGCCGATGCCCAACGCCTTGTCGATCTTGCGGGCGGAATCGCCGGGGGCGAACAACAGGCTACGGATTTTCATGCCCGGGGAACCAGGGTTGGGGCACCCGGGGCAGGGCGGCGCTTCATCAAGGCTTGCCGCTCGCATTTCGCCACCAGCTGGCCCTTCTGGTTGAACGCCTCGTGGCGGAAGGTGACGATGCCGGCATCAGGCCGCGACTTGCTGGCACGCGCCGCCACCACCGTGCTGAGGGCGCGGATAGTGTCGCCGGCGAAGACCGGATTCGGAAAGATCGTGTCCGTCATGCCGAGATTGCCCAGCGTCGTGCCGTCGGTGAGATTGTGCACGCTCATCCCGATCATTAGCCCCAACGTGAAGATCGAATTCACCAGCGGCCGGCCGTACTCCGTGGCCGCCGCGAACTCCGCATCCAGATGCAATTTCTGCACGTTCATCGTCATCGCACAGAACATCACATTGTCGGATTCGGTGACGGTGCGGCTCCACTCCGCATCCACTACCTTTCCTTCCGTCAGATCCTCGAACCACAGCCCTGGCATTTCCCGCCTCGCATCCTAGGTAATCGTTGAAACAATCTTGCGCTGCTGCGTGCGATATGCAACTCAGCAGCCCGATTGAGGTATGGGGAGGCAACCGAGCTTGAGCGACACCATCCTTGAGACCGTGGGTCTGACCAAGGAGTTCCGAGGCTTCGTCGCCGTGGACGAGGTATCGCTGCGCGTCGAGAAGGGCTCGATCCACGCCCTGATCGGCCCCAACGGTGCCGGCAAGACCACCTGCTTCAATCTCCTCACCCATTTCCTGGAACCCACGCGCGGCTCCATCCGCTTCAAGGGTCAGGACATCACCGGCCGCAAGCCCGCCGATATCGCCCGGCTCGGCCTGGTGCGCAGCTTCCAGATCTCGGCGGTGTTTCCGCATCTGACCGTGCTGGAGAATGTCCGTCTCGCCCTCCAGCGCGCCCGCGGCGCCAGCTTCGATTTCTGGCGCTCCGAAGCCGTGCTGGCGGTCTATGACGAGCGCGCCCGCGAATTGCTGGAGGATGTCGGCCTCTCCGACTACATCGAGCGGACCGCGGTCGAACTGCCCTATGGTCGCAAGCGCGCGCTTGAGATCGCCACCACCCTGGCGCTCGACCCCGAGATGATGCTGCTGGACGAGCCCACCGCCGGCATGACGCATGAGGACGTGGACCGCACCGTGGCGCTGATCCAGCGCATCCGCACCGGGCGCACCATCCTGATGGTCGAGCACAATCTGTCGGTGGTGGAGGGGCTGTGCGATACCATCACCGTGCTCACCCGCGGCCGCGTGCTGGCCGAGGGCGACTATGCCACCGTGTCGCGCAACCCCGATGTGATCGCGGCCTATCTGGGAACCGCCGATGGCTGACGCGCCGATGCTCCAGATCTCCGACCTGAATGCCTGGTACGGCGAGAGCCATATCCTGCACGGCGTATCCTTCGACGTCGCCGAGGGTGAGGTGGTGACCCTGCTGGGCCGCAACGGCGCCGGCAAGACTACCACGATGAAATCCATCATGGGCCTGGTAGGCCGCCGCGCCGGCTCGATCAGGTTTCGCGGCGACGAGATCGGCCAGCTCCGCCCGGACCTCATCGCCCGTCGCGGCATCGCCTTCTGTCCCGAGGAGCGCGGCATCTTCGCCTCGCTCGACGTGACCGAGAACATGATGCTGCCGCCGAAGATCGCCGAGGGCGGGCTCGATCTCGACCGGATCTACACCCTGTTCCCCAACCTCAAGGAACGCGCGCGCAGCCAGGGCACCAAGCTGTCCGGCGGCGAGCAGCAGATGCTGGCGATTGCCCGTATCCTGCGCACCGGCGCCCGCCTCCTGTTGCTGGATGAACCCACCGAGGGCCTGGCCCCGGTGATCGTGCAGCAGATTGGCCGCACCATCCGCGAGATCAAGGCGCTCGGCTTCACCGTGCTGCTGGTGGAACAGAATTTCCGCTTCGCCGCCACCGTGGCGGATCGGCACTATGTGATGGAGCATGGCCGCGTGATCGACATGATCCCCAATGCCGAGCTCGATCGAAACATGGACAAGCTCCATGACTACCTCGGTGTCTAGCCGACACCGCGGCGCCTGATCCGCCAGCGCCATCGTGCCCACCCCCCCGGCGAAGCCGCCACCACAAGCGGCCGCCTCCATCATCAGGGAGACTGTGACATCATGCGCCTTTCACGTCGTTCGCTTCTCGGCACCGCCGCCGTCGTCGGTTCCGCCACCGCCCTTCCCTTCGCCACGGCGCGCGCCCAGGCCAGCACCATCAAGATCGGTGTGCTGACCGACATGTCCGGCCCGTACCAGGATCTCGCCGGCCCCGGCTCGATTTCCGCCACCAACCTGGTCGCCAGCGAGTTCATGGCCGCCAACCCCGGCGCCCGCGTCGAAATCGTCTCGGCCGACCACCAGAACAAGGCCGACATCGCCGCCGGCACCGCGCGCCAGTGGTTCGACCGCGACGGCGTCGACCTGATCATCGACCTGTCGAACTCCGCTGTGGCGCTCGCCGTCTCCGGCATCGGCCGCGAGAAGAACAAGGCGGTCATCGCCACCGGCGCCGCAAGCTCCGACATCTCCGGCAAGGCCTGCAACGCCAACACCATCCACTGGGTGTACGACACCTACATGCTGGCCAAGTCCACCGGCGGCGCCATGGTGAAGGCCGGCGGCGACAGCTGGTTCTTCCTCACCGCCGACTACGCCTTCGGCCACGCCCTCGAACGCGACGTCAGCGACTTCGTGAAGAACGCTGGCGGCCGTGTCGCCGGCGCGGTGCGCACGCCGTTTCCCGGCACCACCGATTTCTCCTCCTTCCTGATCCAGGCCCAGGCCTCGCGCGCCAAGGTGCTCGGCCTGGCCAATGCCGGCACCGACACCATCAACTGCATCAAGCAGGCCAAGGAGTTCGGCATCACCATGAAGGTCGCCGGCCTGCTGGTCTTCCTGTCCGACGTCCACGCGCTGGGGCTGGATGTGTGCCAGGGCCTGATCCTGTCGGAGAGCTTCTACTGGGATCTGAACGACCGGACCCGCGCCTTCTCCAGCCGCTACAGCCCGCGCATGCAGGGCAAGCGGCCGTCGATGGTCCAGGCCGGCAACTACTCCAGCGTGCTGCACTACCTGAAGGCGGCCAAGGAGATGGGCTATGCCGCCGCCAAGGCCGATGGTGCCGCCGCGATCGCGCAGATGAAGAAGATGCCGGCCGATGACGACTGCTTCGGCAGCGGCATCATCCGCGAGGACGGCCGCAAGCTCCACCCGTCCTACCTGTTCGAGGTCAAGAAGCCCTCCGAGAGCAAGGCCCCCTACGACTACTACAAGGTGCTGGCCAGCACCCCGGCCGAGGAAGCCTTCCGGCCGATCAGCGCCGGCCTTTGCCCGCTGGTCAAGGCCTGACCCTGCATCGCCCGGCCGGGCACCCCGGCCGGGCGATCGCCTGCTTCCCCGCCCGAACGCGGCAACAGACCGCTCGTTGGAGATCGAAATGTCCCTATCCCGCCGCGCCCTGTTGGGCACCGCCGCCGTCGCCACCGCCGTGCCGCTGTCGCGCGCCCGCGCCCAGCGCTCCTCGCTCAAGATTGGTGTGCTGACCGACCTTGCCGGGCTTTACCAGGACATCGTGGGCCCCCTCGCGGTCGAGGCGGTGCGCCAGGCGGTAGTGGATTCCGGCGTCGCGGCACGCGGCATCGATGTCGAGATCGTCGTCGGTGACCATCAGAACAAGGCCGATGTCGGCTCCAACATCACCCGCCAATGGTATGATCGCGACGGCGTGGACATGATCACCGAGGGCGGCAGCTCGGCGGTGGCGCTGGCCGTGTCCGGCGTGTCGCGCGACAAGAACAAGGCGTATCTCGCCACCGGGCCGGCCACCTCGGATCTCACGGGTCCGGCTTGCAACGCCAACACCATCCACTGGGTCTACGACACCTACATGCTCGCCAAGTCGACCGGCGGGGCGATGGTCAAGGCGGGCGGTGATCGCTGGTTCTTCATTACCGCGGACTATGCCTTCGGCCACGCTTTGGCGCGCGACACCGGCAGTTTCGTCGAACAGGCGGGCGGCAAGGTGCTAGGGGGCGTTCGCACGCCGTTCCCGGGCACCAGCGATTTCTCGTCCTTCCTGCTGCAGGCCCAGGCCAGCGGCGCCAAGGTGATCGGCCTGGCCAATGCCGGAACCGATGCCACCAACTGCATCAAGCAGGCCAAGGAATTCGGTATCAAGGCCACCCTCGGCGGCCTGCTGGTGGTGATTTCCGACATTCATTCGCTGGGGCTGGACGTGTGCGAGGGGCTGGTGCTGACGGAAGCGTTCTATTGGGACCTGAACCCGCGCACCCGTGCGTTCTCGGAGCGCCTCAAGCCGCGGATGCCGGCCCGCCGGGCGACGATGCAACAGGCCGGGCCGTATTCGGCGACGATGCACTACCTCAAGACTGCGGCGACCGTGGGTGTGGCGCAGATGAAGGCGGATGGCCGGGCGGCGATCGAGGCGCTGAAGAAGATGCCGACGGATGACGATGCGTTCGGCCCCGGCCTGATCCGCGCCGATGGCCGCAAGATCCATCCGTCCTATCTGTTCCGCGTCAAGAAGCCGAGCGAGAGCAAGGGGGCCTGGGACTACTACAACCTGATCGGCACCACCCCCGCCGAGGAGGCGTTCCGCCCGATCGGCCAGGGCAACTGCCCGCTGGTCAAGGCCTGATCGCCGAGGACGAGAGACCCGCGCCATGATGATGATCCTGGGAATTCCCGCACCGCTGCTGTTCGGCCAGCTTCTGCTTGGGCTGATCAATGGCGCGTTCTATGCGCTGTTGTCGCTGGGGCTGGCGATCATCTTCGGCATGCTGAACATCGTGAACTTCGCGCATGGCGCGCTGTTCATGCTGGGGGCCTTCGTGGCGTGGGCGCTGCTGCAGTTCCTGGGCATCGGCTATTGGTGGGCCTTGCTGCTGGCGCCGCTGATCGTGGGGGCGTTCGGGGTGTTGTTGGAGAAGTTCTTCATCAACAAACTATACAAGCTGGACCATCTGTATGGCTTGCTGCTGACCTTTGGCCTGGCGCTGATCATCGAGGGGCTGGCGCGCAACGAGTTCGGCAGTTCCGGCATGCCATACCGGATCCCGTCGGCGTTCCAGGGCGCGACCAATCTGGGCTTCATGATCCTGCCGAACTACCGCGCCTGGGTTGTGGTGGCCTCGTTGTTCATGTGCATCGCGGTCTGGCTGGTGATCGAGAAGACCTCGCTGGGGGCCAAGCTGCGGGCGGCGACGGAGAATGCGCCGCTGGTGCAGTCCTTCGGCATCAACGTGCCGCTGATGATCACCCTGACCTATGCCGCGGGTGCCGCGCTGGCGGCGTTTGCCGGGGTGTTGGCGGCACCGATCTATTCGGTGAACCCGAACATGGGGGCCAACCTGATCATCGTGGTGTTTGCGGTGGTGGTGATCGGCGGCATGGGCTCGATCATGGGCTCGATCGTGACCGGGTTTGGGTTGGGGGTCATCGAGGGGTTGACCAAGGTGTTCTATCCCGAAGGTTCGGCGGTGGTGATCTTCGTGGTGATGGTGATTGTGTTGCTGGTCAGACCAGCCGGTCTCTTTGGACGGGCGCACTGACATGAGCGGTGGTTTCCTCGGTTTCTCGCGGGCCCAGTCCTATGCCTTCCTGGTGATGGCGGCGGTGATCGTGATCGCCCCCATGGTGCTGTATCCCGTCTTTCTGATGAAGGTGATGTGCTTCGCGCTGTTCGCCTGTGCCTTCAATCTTTTGATCGGCTATGTCGGGCTCGGCAGTTTCGGTCATGCGGCGTTCTTCGGCATGGGTGGGTACATCACCGCCCATAGTGCCAAGGTCTGGGGCCTGACGCCGGAGTTGGCGATCATCCTGGGCGGTGTCGGCGGGGCGATGCTGGGGCTGGTGTTCGGCTGGCTGGCGATCCGGCGGCAGGGGATCTACTTCGCGATGATCACCTTGGCCTTGGCGCAGATGGCATATTTCGTTTGCACCCAGATGGACTTCACCGGCGGCGAGGATGGCATCCAGCAGGTGCCGCGCGGGGAGCTGTTCGGGGTAATCTCGATGAATTCGGACATGTCGCTCTACTGGGTGGTGGCAACGATCTTCCTGGGCGGGTTCCTGTTGATCCATCGGATTGTCCATTCGCCGTTCGGCCAGGTGTTGAAGGCGATCCGCGAGAACGAGCCGCGGGCGATGTCGCTGGGGTATCGGACCGATGACTACAAGCTGATGGTGTTCGTGCTGTCGGCGGCGCTGGCCGGGGTGGCCGGCGGGACCAAGTCTTTGGTGTTCGGCATCGCGACCCTGACGGATGTGAACTACCCGATGTCCGGCGAGGTCATCCTGATGGCGCTGGTGGGCGGCATGGGGACGATCTTCGGGCCGGTGGTGGGGGCGGCGATCGTGATTGCGATGCAGAACTATCTTTCGCCGTTCGGGGCCTGGGTGACGGTGACCCAGGGGGTGGTGTTCGTGGTCTGTGTGCTGGCGTTCCGCCGTGGCATTATTGGCGAGATCGCGGCGCGGTTGCGCATTTCGTTGTAGGGCAGGGCGGATGCGCTTCCTGGTTGCCTTTGCCGCGATAGTGCTGGCTTGTTTGTCGAGCCAGGCTGCGGCCCAGGGCGCGGCCTGCAGCGTCAGCGACGTGGCCACGTTGCGGACTTGCATGGGCGCCGCTGCCGCCGGCGGGCGGATCGACTTCGCCAGGGATGTCGTGTGCCGGTCGGCCGGCGAGTGCTGTCCGGGCGGGCTGGCACTGTTGCGGGTCATGGGCATCGCCGGGCTGACCATCGATGGCAAGGGCCACACCCTGCGCCGGGAAGCCGCCCAGAAGAGCTGTGCCGTGATGGTGGTGCGCAACTCACCGAACCTTACCGTCGCCAACCTCACTTTCGACGAGGACGCCAGGGCGGCGCCGTGTGAGCTGAAGGACAAGCCCTGCGCCAGCACCTTCGACATCGGCAACACCAAGGGTGTGCTTATGGATCGGGTGCGGGTGCTGTCGGGCAAAGGCTATGTCATCAAGCTTTGGACCGTCGACGATTTCACCTTCCGTCGCTCCGAGGTCGCCGATGCTGGCATCATCGCCTTCTACGCCGGGCATTTCCGCTACGGCGCCTCGCACCGCCTGGTGCTGGAGGATTCGCGCTTTGTCCGCGCGCGCGCCAATGGCGTGGCGCTGCAAGGGGTGGATGATGCAGTGGTGCGGCGCAACCGGTTCGAAGGCAATCATTGGCATGGACTTTGGCCGGTGCCGAATGTGCCCGGCGGTATCACGCCCGGCGGCCAGTTGCTGCTGGGCCAGGGCACGCGGATGACGGTCGAGGGCAATGTCTTCGCCGGCGCCAATTGCGGCAATTGCAACCCCAGCAAGCTGGTGACCGCGCTGGAGATCGGCGAGGGCCCGGACAGCCCGGGGGTGAAGGAACTGCGCATCACCGGCAACCGCATCTGCAACAACGCGCCGGGCATGGCGATGTATCACAACCCCGGTTCACCGGCGGCCGAGGCCACGGTGTCGGGCAATCGCATTTCCGGCTTTACTGGCGTGGATAATCTGCGCGGCCCGGTCGCCCGCAGCGGTAACGCCATCGCCCAAGGCGAAACCTGCCAGTAGCCGCGCTGGCTGAACCCGCAGTCCAGCCTGTAGTGTCGGCCTCGGCAAAGCTCCGAGGACAGGGGTTGAACTGCGCGGCATCCGCAAATCCTATGGGTCGAATGTGGTTGCCGACGGCTTGGACTTGGCCATCCGTCATGGGTTGCGCCTACGCCGGACCTCAGCTGCTGAGGTGGAGCGGCGGCTGGCGCTGATCCTGGGGATTGCCAAGCTCGAAGCGTTGCGCGGGCGCTATCCCGGCGAGCTGTCTGGCGGACAGCAGCAGCGCGTGGCGGTGGCTGGCGCCCTGATCGTCGAGCCGGAAACGCTGCTGCTGGACGAGCCGCTCTCCAACCTGGACACCAACCTGCACGACGAATTTCGCCACACCACCGTCTATGTGACGCACGAGCAGCTGGAGGCGATGACGACGGCGGATCGCATCGTGGTGATGAATGGCGGCCGCATCGAGCAGATCGACGCGCCGAAGGGTGTGTTCCTGCGGCCGGAGATCGATTTTGTTGCTCGCTTCATCGGCGGCACCAACATCCTGGCGGGCCGGCCGGCGCGACCACGTGCTGGTGCGGTCCGGGCCGCTCACCATTGCCTATGGGTCCGCTGACCTCGGCACCGGCGCCGAGACGCGGCTATCGATCCGGCCACATGAGATCGAGATGTTGGCGGGCCAGCAGCCGAACGGGGCCACCAACCACTTCACCGGCCGGTAGTGCGGCATACCTATCTCGGTGCTGCACGCGACTACCTGGTCGAACTGGACGGCGGGCCGCTGATGCGGGTGAGCACGAGGCTGGGGGCTGTGGCCGCGCAGGGCGACACGGTGACGCTGCACCTGCCGCCGAACTCCTGCCGCGCCCCGCCGCGATGAGCGGCACGCCACCCTCCGCCCGGCGCCCGCTTCCTGCCGGCGCCCGCTTCCTGCCGGCGCTGGCGATGGCGCCGATCGCGGTGCCCGGCATCGTAATGGGCGTCGGGCTATTCCTGGTCTACTCTCGTCCGCCCTTCCTGCTTTACGGCACGCTGTGGATCCTGGCGATCGCCATCGTCCCTCTTGAGATGCCGGCCGGCTTCCTACAGGTCCAGGCGCAATGCGCGGCCTGCATGTGGAACTCGAAGAGGCCGCCCGCATCTTCGGCGGATCGGTCGCCGACTGCACCTGCAGCACCCGCTGTTTGGCCAGTGCTCGAAGTAGGTCCAGCCGCGGTGGTGAAGGTCGCGTTGATGATGGTGCCGCTATAGCCGAGATAGGCTTTGACCATGCGCAAGCGCCAGCGCGGGTGCAGCAGGTCGACGAAACTTGTTGGTGCGTCCTCGGGCTTCACCTGCTTGAAGTCCACGAACATCGCGGCGTCGGAACTTTCGACCACATCGGCGACCTTGATGCCACTGGCGTATTCCTGGGTGATGCGCTGCAACACCCGTTCTGCGCCGGAACGTTCAAGCTGGATGCGCACCTGCGGAAACCGCGCGTTGAACAGCCCGGCCACGTTCTGCGCCACCGGCAGGTCGATCGAGGTGTGCCAGACGGCGGTCCCCTCTTTGCTGGCGGCGGCGAGCAGCTCCGCCGGGCTGAGGCCGGTCTGGGCGGCAACCGGTGCTGCCGAGCCCCGCCAAAACGGCGCGCCGCCCAAGCGCGCCCCGCTTGCCGTTGTTTATGCCGCCTCCTGGCAGGGCGCGGCCGCCCCCTTGCCGCGCACTTCCGCCTCCTCGAACTCGGCGGCGGCAATCGCCCGGTCGAGCGCCGCGCGCAGCTCTTTGGCCGAGTCCAGCGTCAGCTCGATCCCGGCCCGCGCCTCGGGTCCCAGCGCCGAATTGAGGAAGTCCAGCGTAATGACATCGCCCAACGGCGCATGGCGGGCGTGGTCGTAGGCCACCACCGCCAGGGATAGCGGGAACCAGGCATCGCCCCGCTTGGCCATGCCCTCCGCGCGAGCGATCTCGACAATCGACGTGCACATGCGTGGGCCCCCTACTTGGCGAGATGCTTGCCCAGGAAGGCGAAAACCTTGCGCCAGGCATCCATCGCCTGTTCCGGCCGGTACAGCGGGCGGTGCCAGTAGAAGAACCCATGGCCGGCGCCGTCATAGCGGTGGAACTCGTGGGCCTTGCCGTGCTGCCGCAACGCCGCCTCGTGCTGGTTGACCTGTTCAGGGCTCGGCGCGCGGTCATCATTGCCGAAAATCCCGAGCAGCGGGCAGCCGAGATCGCGGGTCATGTCGATCGGCGCGGCCGGCATCTTGGCGTTCAGCTCCTCGGCGCCCATCACCACGCGTCCGCCCCACAGATCGACGCAAGCATCGATATCGTGCCGCTGGCTGGCATAGATCACCGCGTGCCGCCCGCCGGAGCACGAGCCGAACAGCCCGACGCGGCCATTGTGATCCCCCTGCGCGCGCATCCACGCCACCGCGGCTGCGGTATCGCCGACCATCTGGGCGTCAGCGATGCCTCCATCGGCGCGTACCTTTGCGGCGACATCGTCCGGGTCGCCCCCGCCCGCCCGCTCATACAAATTGGCGCAGATCGCGATGTAGCCGTGATGCGCGAACCGCCGGGTCGTCTCGATATAAAGCTCGCTCCAGCCCGGCAGATGGTGGATCAGCACCACCCCGGGATGCGGCCCCGGTCCCGATGGCCGCGCCACATAGGCGGTGATCGGCGTGCCGCCATGGCCGTGGATGGTCACGTTCTCGCATGTCATGTCGCGGTAGAATGCCATTGGTCGTCCTCCCGGAAATTCGCTCATCGGCTATTGCGCGCCGGCGTAGAGCCGCGAGTATTCGACGATCGCGCAGGAGGCGCAACAATGGACGACGACGGCAGGACAATGAACCGAAGCCGGCGCGGCGACGTCTCGGCGGTGACAGCGCAATGCGTGTGCGGCGCGGTCCGGCTGGAGATGCAGGTTCCGGCATTCTGGGCCTGGCACGACCACTCGCGCATCACCCAGCGCGCACACGGCGCCGCCAGCGCCACCTATGTCGGCACCTGGCGCAGCCGCCTCCGCATCACCCAGGGCAAGGACGAGATCACCCGCTTCGAGGACCCGGCGACGAAATCGGCCCGCAGCTTCTGCCGCCGCTGCGGCACCCCGCTGATCTACGAGCGCGCCAGTTCCGCGCGCATGGTCAACATCCCCCGCGCCCTGTTCGACCTGCGCACCGGCCGCGAACCGCGCTACCACATCGCCCCCGACGAGGCGCCGGAATGGGCCTATCGCGGCGAGAAGCTCGGCTCGTTCAAGGGCTACCCCGGCGTTCTCTGGACCGGCTCGGCGCGCAGGAAACCCACGGCCGGCGGTTCGTCATGGGAACCGCCGCCGTGACCGGTGCCCGGGCTACCCGGCCTTCGACTTGCGGATGATCTCCGCCCAGCGGTCGAGCACGGGCAGGATCTTGTCCTCCTTTTCCGAGTCCAGCATCACCACCGTCCGGCTGACACCGAGATCGCCCTGGCGGCGGATGACATCAAAGTCCTCCTTGGCGCCGAACGCCGAGATCGGCACCTCGGCCGGGTCGCGCCCGGCTTCGGCGGCCATTTGCTTGAAAGCCCGCAGCCCGTCGTCGATCGGCGCGCGCCCGGCGACCGGGATCCAGCCATTGCCGTAGCGCAGCGCACGGCGCGCTCCTTGCGGAAAGGCGCCGCCGACAATGATCGGCGGATGCGGCTTGGCGAACGGCTTCGGCCACGCCATTATCGGGTCGAAGTTGACGAATTCGCCGTGGTACTCGGCCTTGGACTTGGTCCAGATCTCCTTCATCGCCTCGATCCGCTCGCGTGAAAGCTTGGCGCGGGTTGCGTAGACGGTGCCGTGGTTCTCCATCTCGTCTTGGTTCCAGCCGATGCCGATGCCGAACAGGAAGCGCCCCTCGCTGATCTGGTCGATCGAGGCCACCAACTTTGCCGTCTGGATCGGGTCGCGCTGGTTGACCAGGCAGACGCCGGTGCCGATCTTGAGATGCTTGGTGGCCGCCGCTGCCGCGGCGAGGGTGACGAACGGGTCCATGGCGTCGTAATAGCGCTTCGGCAGGTCCCCGCCGCCCGGGAACGGCGTGCGGCGCGAGACCGGGATGTGCGAGTGCTCGGGCGCCCAGACGGACTCGAAGCCGCGCTCCTCCAGCGCCAGGCCGAGGGCCACCGGCGTCATGGAGTAATCCGTGAAGAACATCGATGCGCCGAAATCCATGGTCATTCCCCCTTTGGTGTTGCCCCATGATACAGCCTCTGGCGAACTCTGCGAGAGGCATCGATGCTGACCCCTGGCGCGCGCGAATTCCTGCTGGCCCGCCGCGTGGCGCATCTGGCCACCGCCGACGCCCAAGCCGTGCCGCATGTCGTGCCCGTCTGCTTCGCGCTCGCGGCCGCAACCGCCTACATCACCATCGACGCCAAGCCCAAATCCGGCCGCCCACTGCGCCGCCTGGCCAATCTCGCCGCCAACCCAGTCTGCTGCCTGATCGCCGACCGCTACGACGAGGACTGGACCCGCCTCGGCTGGGTCATGCTGCACGGCCGAGCCGACATCCTGGCCGACGGCGCGGAGCATGACGCCGCCCAGGAACTGCTGCGCGCGCGCTACCCGCAATACCGTGCCATGGCCCTCGGCGCCCTGCCGGTGATCGCGCTGCGCATCTACCGCGCCACGCAATGGGGCGACCTGTCGTCCGACCCGTGATAGGCTCGCGCAAAGCCGACGAGGGAGAGCACCATGAACACGCTGCGCGGCAACCAGGGGCCTCGCTATCGCCACGACGCCGGTGAGTCGGCGCCGTATGAGACGATCACGGTGGACAAGCTGACCCCGATCATCGGGGCGGAGATTGCCGGGGTGGATCTGTCGCGGCCGTTGGGCAACCAGCAATTCGATGAGATCCATCGGGCGCTGGCGGAGAACTCGGTGATCTTCTTTCGCGACCAGACGCTGACGCCGGAGCAGCATCTGGATTTCGGGCGGCGGTTTGGCGAATTGCATATTCATCCCGCGGCGCCGCATGAGCCGGGGCTGCCGGCGCTGATGAAGATCCATGCCGACAAGAATTCTTCGCGCGCCAATGGTGAAGGCTGGCACAGCGACGTTTCGTGCGATGAGCTGCCGCCGATGGGGTCGATCCTGTATCTCAAGCAGTGTCCACCGCATGGCGGGGATACGCTGTTTGCCAGCATGTACGCGGCGTACGAGGCGCTGTCCGACCGGATGAAGGCGTATCTGGACGGGCTGGTGGCGGTGCATGACGGCGAGCAGGTGTATCGCGGGACCTATGCCAATCTCGGGGTGGCGGACCGGCCGGTTTATCCGCGGTCGGAACATCCGGTGGTGCGGACGCATCCGGTGACCGGGCGGCGCGCGCTGTATGTCAATCGCGGGTTCACGCGGAATATCGTGGGGATTCCCGGCGATGAGAGCGCGGCGATCCTGGGGTATCTGTACGAGCATATGGAAAGCCCGCTGTGGCAGTGCCGGTTCCGGTGGAGCGAGCGGGCGGTGGCGTTCTGGGACAATCGCTGCGTGCAGCACCGGGCGATGTGGGATTACTGGCCGCATACGCGCAGCGGCAATCGGGTGACGGTGCTGGGGGATCGGCCGGTCTGACGCAGCGTCGCTTGCTGGCTGCCGTTGCGGGGCGGCAGGGTCGCGTTGGCATTCGGAGGGGTGCGGTATGAGTTATGATCTCGCCATTGTCGGCGGCGGCCTTGGCGGTGCGGCGCTTGGGGTGGTGATGGCGCGCGCCGGAGCGCGGGTGCTGGTGCTGGAGCGCGAAGTGCGGTTTCGCGACCGGGTGCGTGGCGAGGGCATCTTCCCCTGGGGCTGCGAGGAAGCGCGACGCCTCGGCCTGCTGGATGCCTTGCGGACCACATGCGGTCGCGAGTTGCCCGGGTGGACAATACATTTACCCGGCGGCCAGAGCATGCATCGCGACCTTGCGGCGACCTTGCCCTCTGGCCTGGGGATGCTGAACTTTCACCATGAGGCGATGCAGGAAGCGCTGATCGCGCTGGCCGCCGAGGCCGGTGCGGAGGTGCGGCGCGGGGTGGAGGTCACGGGGGTGACAGTTGGCGCGTGCCCATCCGTCACCTATCGGACCACGCAGGGCGACGAGACGAGCGCTGCCCGCCTGGTGGTGGGCGCGGATGGCCGCGCGTCGCGCGTGCGGGGCTGGGGCGGGTTCGAGGAGCTTCGCGCGCCCGATTTCCTCGTGGTGGCGAGCACGTTGCACGAGGGTGTGGCGTGCGACCCCGACAGCATCCATGTCGTGCCGAACGTCGTGCAGGGGCGGGCGATGCTGGTCTATCCGCTCGACGGCGAGCGCGTGCGCACCTACCTGATCCACCGGAGCGAGGAAGCCGGCCCGCGGTTCAGCGGCGCCCGGTCGGCACCGGCGTTCCTGGCGGCCTGTCAGGGGATTGGCGGGCGCCAGGGATGGTATGACCGCGCCCAGCAGATCGGCCTGCTGGCCTCGTTCGAAGGCGCGTCCAGTTGGGTCGAGCATCCGTATCGCAATGGCGTGGTGCTGATCGGCGATGCCGCGGGTGCGAGCGACCCGTCCTTTGGCAGCGGGCTGGCACTGACGCTGCGCGACGTGCGGGTGCTGCGCGACCATCTGCTGGGCGATGCCGACTGGCCGCGCGCTGCATCCAGCTATGCAGCCGAGCACAACGCGTATTTTGCGGCCCTCAAGCGCGTCATCGACTGGCGGTCCTACATGGGATTTGCACGGGGTCCGCAGGCTGACGCCGATCGTGTCCGCGCCCAGCAGGCATGGCGCGCCGACCCGGCGCGTGTGCCGGATCTCATCGGATGTGGCCCCGACGTGCCATCCGACGAAACCGCCCGGCGCCGCTATTTCGCGCTCGACTAGGCAGCGCCGCGGCCCTCACCCCTCCGGCGGTAGCATCCCACCCACTTCCTGCAGCCAGCTCGCCGCATGCTTCACCGCCTCGCGCGCCTGGCCCACCGCCTCGCCCAGCCGCATGAAGCCATGCAACATGCCGGGATAGGTGATCACCGCCGCCCGCGTGCCAACCAGGTTCAGCTTGCTGCCCAGCATCCCGCCCTCGCTGCTGAGAACATCCAGCTCCGCCAGCTGCACCAGCGCCGGCGGCAGCCCGCGCAGATGATCGCGCAACGGGGCGGCCAGCGGGTTCAGCCGGTCGGCCGGGTCGCGGGTATAAAGGTCCCAGTAGGCCATCATCCCCGCCCGCGTCAGCCCGTGGCCCTCGGCGAACTCACGGTACGAATTGGTCTCGAAGTTGGCGTCTGCCACCGGATAGACCAGGTGCATCCCCGCCAGCGCCGGCCCGCCCTGGTCGCGCAGGGCAATCGCGGCCCCGATCGCCAGGTTCCCGCCGGCACTGTCGCCGCCCACCACGATGTAGCGCGGATCCACATCCCACGCCTCCGCCGTCTCGGCCACACAGCGCACTACCTCGGCGCATTCCAGCAGCGCGGTCGGAAACTTCGCTTCCGGCGACAGCGAGTAATCCACGTTCAACGCCGCAAAGCCGCTGGCCGTGGCCAACTCGCGCACCAGCCGGTCATGCGTATCGACGCTGCTCCAAACCCAGCCGCCGCCATGAAACCAGATCAGCAACGGCCGCTGCTCGCCCGGTGCCGGGTGGTGGAACTTGGTGAACACCCGCCGCCCGCGCGCCATCACCCAGCGCTCCTCGCTCAGCGCCATCACCGGCCCGCCGCTGCCGAACACCTCGCCCATGATCTCGGTGACCTCGCGCGACAGGTCGAACGGCTCGCGCGCCACCACCGGCGGATACTTGGCCGCCTCGGCATCCAGGCGCTGGCGGGCAGCCAGCATCTCGGGGTCCCATCGTGACGTGTCGGTCATGGTCGTGTCCTTCTGCAACCGCCATCATGCCAAGGCTGCGAGATCGCGCAAACCTGCCATTGCCGGTGTAGCATCGGGCCATGGCCATCCTCCCCCCGCCCGCCGGCAAGTTCCGCCCGGAATTGCTGTTCCAGCCGCGTTCAGTCGCCATCATCGGCGCCGCGTCGCCGATCGGTGCCCAGGTGCTGGCCAACCTCGCCACCGCCGGCTTCAACGGGCAGGTCATGCCGGTCGAGGACGTGGCCGCACTGACCGCACCGCCAGACATCGCCGCTATCTGCGCCCTGTCATCGCCGATCGCGGCAGTGTTCCGCCAACTGGCCGAATTGGGCACCCGCTCGGCCATCGTCCTGTGCATGGCCGATGGCGTCGCCGAGGCAGCCCGCGCCGCCGGCATCCGCGCCCTCGGCCCGGGCTCGTTCGGCATCGCCGTGCCGAAGCTCGGCCTGAACATCTCGCGCGCCCACCTGCCGCCGCACCCCGGCCGTCTCGCCCTGGTATCGCAATCCGCCGCATTGTGCCGGGTGGTGCTGGACTGGGCGGAGCCGAATGGCGTCGGCTTCTCCACCATCGCCGGCATCGGCGGCAATGCCGATATCGGCTTCGGCCTGGTGCTCGACTGGCTGTCGCGCGACCCCGACACCGGCGCGATCCTGCTCGACATCCGCCACATCCGCGACCCTCGCCGCTTCGTCTCCGCCGCCCGCGCCGCCGCCCGTCTGCGCCCGGTGGTGGCGATCCGCGCCGGCACCCGCGCGGCCGATCCCGCGGGCATGGCCGATGCCACCTTCGAGGCGGTGTTGCGCCGCTGTGGCGTGCTCAGCGTGACCAACCTCGCCGACCTGCTGGCCGCCGCCGAGACCCTCACCCGCGCCAAACCGATCCCCGTGACAGCGGGCCGCAGCGACCACCTCGCCATCGTCACCAACGCCATTGGTCCCGCCCAGCTCGCCGCCGACGCCGCCCTGCGTGACGGCCTCACCCTGGCCACATTGGCGCCGGAAACCCGCGAGGTCATCGCCCTGGCCGTGCCCGGCGCCTTGCGCGCGCGCAGCGCCGCCCCGGTGGCTGGCACCGAGGGCATCGTTTACGCCGGCCCGGACGAGGCGATCCGCCTGGCCGAACTCTCCGCCCTGCTGGCCGGCGCGCCAGAGGTCGGCGGCGTGGTGCTGGTCCACGCCCCGACCGGCCCCGGCGACGCCGCCGCGATGACCGCGATCGCAGCGGCGGCAACGGCAATAAAAGTCCCGCTGCTGGTCTGCGCCATGGGCCAAACCACCGGCGAGGCCCACCGCCGCACCCTGGCCACCGCCGGCGTCCCCGCCTTCGCCACCCCGGAGGAGGCGGTGCGCGGCTTCCTGCACCTGGTCCAGCACCGCCGCATCCGCGCCGCCGCCCGCGAACTGCCCGACAGCTTCCTGCCCGATCTCGCCATCGACACGAAGGCCGCCGCCGCCGCCATTGAACGGGCCCCGTCCGGCCTGCTCGCCCCGGCCGCGACCCAGGCGCTGCTCGCCGCCTACGGCATCCGCATCTCCGACACACTTGGCACCATCGCCTTGCGCGTCGCTCTCGGCGAGGACGCGATGTTCGGCCCGACACTCGCCTTCGGCCAGGGCGGCCGGGCCGGCGAGATGCGCCACGACATTGCCATCGACCTGCCGCCGCTCAACCCCGCTTTGGCGGCCAGCCTGATCGCCCATACCGGCATCGGGCGGGAGATCGCCACCATCCCCGGTGCCGCCGCCGCCGTCGCCGACCTGCTGGTGCGGGTCAGCCAGCTTGCCGTCGAGCAACCGCATATCGCCACGCTGGAACTCGATCCACTCCACCTGGACGCTGCCGGCATCCGCGCCGGCGCCGCCACGGTCACCATGCGCGTCAATGGCGCCGCGCGCCTGGCCATCCCGCCCTATCCCACCGAATGGGTCCGCCTCCATGACGCCGGTGGCGAAGCGATGGTGATCCGCCCGATCCGCCCCGAGGACGCCACTGCCCACGCCGCCTTCTTCGCCCGCCTCTCGCCGCAGGACGTCCGCTACCGCTTCTTCAGCGCCATCCGCGCCCTGTCCACTGAACAGATCGCCCGTCTGACCCAGGTGGACTACGAGCGCGAAATGGCCCTGCTGGCGGTGCGTCCGGACGGCAGCACCGTCGGCGTCGCCCGCCTGGTGCGCGAGATGGACACCGGGGAAGCCGAATTCGCCATCGTCGTACAGGCTGACGCCAAAGGCCACGGCGTCGCCAGCGCCCTGATGCGCCAGTTGCTCGCCTGGGGTCGCGCCAAAGGCGTGCGCGAGGTGGTGGGCCAGGTGCTGGCCGACAACGCGCCGATGCTGGCCTTCATCCGCAAGCTCGGCTTCAAGGTCCGCCGCACCCCGGGCGATGCCGATGTGATGGAGGCCCGGCTGGCGTTGACCCCGCCTCCTGCCGCATGATCGGCCAAACCCGGGGGGAACAGGCAATGGGGCGGCCAAAGGGGCGGCTGGACGGCAAGGTGGCGATCGTGACCGGGGCGGCATCGCGCGCCGAGGGCATCGGCAATGGCGCGGCCGCCGCGATCCTGTTCGCGCGCGAGGGGGCGAAAGTGGTCCTGGTCAACCGCTCGCTGGACCGCGCCGAGGCGCTGGCGGCCACTATCCGCGAATCCGGCGGCACCGCCCTGGCCGTCGCCGCCGATGCCGCCGACGAGGCCGGCACCGCGCTGATGGCGCAAACCGCGCTCGACCATTTCGGCCGCATCGACATCCTGCACAACAATGTCGGCATCGGCGCCGCCGGCACGCCGGAGACGGTGACCATGGAGGCATGGGAGCGCGTCTTCCGCATCAACCTCACCTCCGCCCTGCTGTCCTGCCGCGCCGTCCTTCCGCACATGAAGGCGCAGGGCAGCGGCGCGATCATCAACGTCTCCTCGATCGCCGGCATGACCGGGCTGTCCGGCTCGCCCGGCGCGGTCGCCTACACCACCACCAAGGCCGGTCTGCAGGGCTTCACCCTGTCGATCGCCGCCGACTACGCCGCCCACGGCATCCGCGCCAACTGCATCATCGTCGGCACCGTCAACACCCCGATGGTCGCCCACATGGGCGAGGAGGCGCGCGAACGCCGGCGAAAAGGCGTGCCACTGCAAACCGAAGGCACCGGCTGGGATGTTGGCCACGCCGCGGTCTACCTGGCCAGCGACGAGGCGCGCTGGGTCACCGGGGTGATGTTGCCGATCGACGGCGGCTTCCTGTCCGTCCGCGCGTGGCCGAGATAGAGGGGGCCGAGGTGAGCACGATGATCCCGCAGATCAAGGATTTCCGCGACGAAGTCGACGAATTACACGCGCTCCTCGCCGCCATGCCGGCGGATGCCTGGACCGCGCCCACCGGCTTCAAGGCCTGGACGCCGGAGGATGTGGTTCAGCACCTGCACCACAGCGACCTGATGGCGATGGCCTCGGCCGACGGGATCGAGGCCTTCACCGCCTTTCGGGCGGAGATGCAGGCGCTGCGCCAACGCGGCCTGACCAATGTCCAGGCGACCCGCGAGCGGCTCGGCGATCCGCAAGGCAAGGCGCTGCTCGACCTTTGGCAGCGCACCGCGCTGGTCCTGTGCGACCGGCTGGCCCTGCTGGCGCCGGAAACCCGCATGCCCTGGGCCGGCCCCGGCATGGGGCTGCGCATGTTCGCCACCGCCCGGCAGATGGAAACCTGGTCGCACGGCCAGGCGATCTACGACCTGATCGGCGTCGAACGGCCCCCCGCCTCGCCGCGCCTGCGCAACATCGCCGAGATCGGCGTGCGCACCTATGGCTGGACCTTTCGCAATCGCGGCCAGGAACCACCGGGCCCGCAGCCCGAGGTGCAGCTGGACACGCCGTTCGGCGAACCCTGGCAGTGGCCCGGCGAGGGCGGGCTGGTCGCCGGCGACGCCATCGCGTTCTGCCAGGTGGCGGCCCAGACCCGCAACATCGCCGACACCGGGTTGCAGGTGGAAGGCGCGGCGGCACGGGCCTGGATGGCGCTGGCGCAATGCTTTGCCGGTCCGCCGGAAAACCCGCCGGCCGCGGGCAGCCGGGTTCGCGCGGCGCTGCGGCGGGTGCTATAGCGCGAACATCGCCACCGCCGCGGCGGCCATCACCGCGGTGGCGGTCCAGCCGACGATCCTGAGCATGGCCGGCGCCACAAAGGCGCCGAGATGGGCTTGGCTGGAAACCACGATCATTGTGGCGGTCATCAGCGGCACCGCGATCAGGCCGTTCAGCACGGCGCTCCAGAACAGCGCCTTGATCGGGTCGATCGGCAGGAACAGCATCAGCAGGCCCAGCGCGAAGGCCAGCGCGATCACGCCATAGAAGCCGCGCGCATTGTCCGGCCGCTCCTCCAGCCCGACGCGCCAGCCGCGCAACTCGCCAATGGCGTAGGCGGCCGACCCCGCCAGCACCGGCAGCGCGAGCAACCCGGTGCCGATGATGCCAAGGCTGAACAGCAGGAAGGCGAAATTACCGGCGATCGGCCGCAACGCCTGCGCCGCGTCGGCCGAGGTGGCGATGTCGGTGATCCCCGCCGTGTGCAGGGTGACGGCCGTGGTCAGCACGATGAAGAACGAGACGATGCTGGAGAAGCCCATGCCGAACCAGGTGTCCCAGGCGATGCGCTGAAGCTCGACCGGCGCGTCCTGGGGATAGTCGAGCAGCGCGCCAGCACCGGACAAGACTTCGTCCTCGACCTCCTCGGCGCTGTGCCAGAAGAACATATAGGGGCTGATCGTGGTCCCGAATACCGCGACCACCGCCACCACGACGTCGCGCGAGGCGGTCAACTGCGGCCACAGGATCCCGCGCAGCACCGCCCCCCAGTCGATCGCCACGGTGAAGAGCACGCCGACATAGGCGAGCAGGCTGAGGGTCAGCCATTTCAAGACATGCACGTAGCGGTGGTACGGCACGAAGACCTGCAACAGCAGCGATCCCACGGCAAACGCCACCGCGAAGGCCACCTCGGTGCCATGACCGGCACCGCCCAGCACCAAACCCGCGGCAGCCCCCATGGCGGCAAGGTCGGCGCCGATGTTCACGACATTGGCGATGAACAACAGCAGCACAATGACATGCACCAGCCAGCGCGGCAGCACGTGCGCCATGTTGGCGGCCAGGCCCTGCCCGGTGACGCGACCAATACGCGCGCAGATCGACTGAATCGCGGTCATCAGCGGATAGGGGATGCCTATGACAACGCAATGGCCGAGAGCTTCTTCTCCACGCTCGAAGCCGAACTCCTCAGCCGCCGCCGGTTCGCATCACAGGCTGAAGCCAGGATGGCATGCTTCAGCTACATCGAAAGCTGGTACAATACAGTGCGGCTCCATTCGGCGCTGGGATATCGTTCGCCAATGGCCTACGAAGCAGACATGCAATCCACCGTGACCGACGCCTAGCCCGCAAGCCGACAAACCGTCTACCGAAACGGGGCAACCCCAGACGTCCACAATCCGGGCAATGGCCTGAACCCAAAGGTGGCTTGCTCGGGCGCCAGAAGTTACGGCAAGGCCCGCTCCAGCCACTCCCGGCGGGTCTCCAGGCTGGACCCCGTCGAATACACCCCATACGACATGGTCTGCATCTCATGGCCGAGGATGTCAGCCGCCGTGGGCTCGGGGCAGCGGCAGTCCTGTAGGGCCGTGGCGACGGTTTTGCGGATGCTGTGAAACACGAGGGTTGATCCATACCCCTCAGCGGTCTTGAGGCGTCCGAACCGCTTCCCAAATGCCATCCCCCGCTCTCCCAGCTTGTTGCGGGCCGTTGAAGGCAGCAAATAGCCGTCAGGCCCCTCAACCGCCTCCACCAAGGCCCCCAGGAGCGGTGCGAGGGCGCTGTGTATCGGGATGTCCCTGGCACCTGCCTCAGTCTTGGAGGACACCGCCAAGGACCTCCTGGACCAATCCAGGCCCGAGACCTTGAGGGTCGCCAACTCCTCCAGTCGGGCACCAGTGAAGAGGGCAAGGGTGATGAGGTCCTGGAGGGGCTTGTCCCCGGAGGAACCGGCAAGGGTGGCCAGTGCCTCCACCTGGGCACGGGTGAAGGATGATCGCTTGGCGGCCTTCGGAGCGTCTTTGAGAACCTTTGGGGTGACCCTCTCCGCCAGAAGGTCGGGGCGGTATCCAGCATCCTTGAGGAACCGCCTGATGGCCGCGAGGCGCCGCTGGATGGTCTTGATGCTGTCCCCCGCCGTAGCACGCCTGTCCGCATAGGCCTGGAGGCCCAGGTCCGCACCCTCAGGCGTGGGCAGAGCGGTGCCGGTCCAGAGGGTGACATCGCCGGCATACTGTTGGGCCTGACGGGGCTTCATTGGGAGGGCCTCTGACCACACCTTGATGGCCTCTGCGGATGGCCCAGAGGCAGCCACCAGCTTGGCCTTCAGGACCCTCGCCGCCTTCCTTGCGGCCGGGCTGCCGGGTTCTGGAGGGGGTGGGGTGTAGCCACGAGGGTGGTAACGGTAGCGGTTCTCTGCATCCAGGCTTACCTTGAGGTCCTGCATCTCCACCAATTGTTGCTTCCAACCCGCCACGATCTGGGTGGCTACAGGAGCAGCGAGGATCGCGTTTCGGTGCCCTGTGGTCTGGGAGAAGATGGAACGCCCTGCCAAATTCCTGAGGGCCTCAGGGACCCGCATTCGGACCACCCACACCCTACGGCGCAACTCCATCAGCGGCACCTTGACGGTGGCCATGCGGGTCTCCTGCTCGGCAGGCGGTGGGCATCCTACCCAGTCTTGGGGGAAGAGCCGCGTGCGGGGGCAGGTATGTATCCAATCGAACGTGGGTGCAAATGTGGGTGCAAAAGGCCTCGGATGGGGTCCGTGGTGCCTCATAAGCCTTTGAATTATTGAGATTATGGTAGTTGGCGGAGGGGATGGGATTCGAACCCACGGTACGGTTTAACCCGTACAACGATTTAGCAAACCGTCGCCTTCAGCCGCTCGGCCACCCCTCCGCCTGGAGACGTAAGTGACACGACGTTTGCTAGAGGCGTTCTAGGGGGTGGCGCCCCGGCCGTCAAATGACGGCGCGTCACATGCGCCGCTGGCCGGGGCGGAGAGGCTAGCTGAGCGCCACCTCGAAGCCGCGCTGGGTGGCCGGGCGGGCCATCATGGTTTCGTACCAGCGGCGGACGTTGGGGAATTGTGCCAGGTCGACCTGGTGGCGTTCATGGCGCCAGGCCCAGCCGAGGATGGCGAAATCGGCAATCGAGATGCTGCCCGCGAAGAACTCGACTTCGGCGAGGCGGCGGTCGGCGACACCGTACAGGCGCAGGGTTTCCTTCTTGTAGCGTTCCAGGCCGTAGCGGCGGTCCTGTTCGTTTTCGACCGCCAGGAAGTGGTGCACCTGGCCGGGCATCGGGCCGAAGCCGCCCATCTGCCACATCAGCCATTCCAGCACCGGCACTTGGGCGCGCAGGTCAGACGGCCAGAATTTGCCGGTCTTGGCGCCGAGATAAATCAGGATCGCGCCGGACTCGAAGACCGTGATCGGTTTTCCGCCGGGCCCGTCGGGGTCGACGATGGCGGGGATGCGGTTGTTCGGCGAGATCTTGAGGAAGTCAGGGTTGAACTGCTCGTTCTTGGAGATGTTCACCGGCTTGACCGTATAGGCCAGCCCCATCTCCTCCAATGCCGCGCTGATCTTGCGGCCGTTCGGGGTGTTCCAGGTCCAAAGCTCGATGCTCATGCGCGGTTTCTCCGGGCGCGGCCGGCAGTGGCGCACCATTTCGCACAGTATCGGGGAGCGGCCGGGATCGGGCAAACCGGGCAGCGGATTGACGGGGCTGGCAGGGTTGGCCACGCTCTCGGCAACGCAACAGGCGAGGCATCCGGATGCGCATTTCCCGTGGCGACAACACGCCGGACAACGCGGCATTGATCGGTTTCACCAATCTGCGCCGGGCGCGCACCACGCGGCCGATGGTGATCGAGCGCGGGCGCGGCATCTTTGTGATCGACGAGAACGGGCGTGAGTTCATCGAGGGCACCGCGACGTTCTATTGCGCGGCGTTGGGATTTTCCGACGAAGACCTGATCGAGGCGGCGGTCCGGCAGATGCGCAACCTGCCGGCCTATGCCTCCGGGGTTTACCGCACGGTGCCAGCGGCGCTGGCGCTGGGCGAGAAGCTGGCGGCGATGGCGCCGATGAAGGACGCGCGCGTGGCGTTTGCCTCGACGGGGTCGGAGGCGAACGATTTCCTGATCAAGTTCATGCGCTTTCGCAATGCCTATCTGGGCGAACCCAAGCGCACCAAGGTGATCGCCCGCGCCGGCAGCTATCACGGCGGCACCATGGCGACCGCGGCACTGGGCGGGTTTCCCGGCACCGCGGCGGCGTTCAACCTGCCGATGGATGATGCGCTGACGGTCAGCCAGCCGGATTTCGTCAACGCGGCGCTGGAAGGCGAGAGCGAGGCGGAGTTCACCGGGCGCATGCTGCTGGAGGTCGAGCAGACGATCGAGCGGGCGGGGCCGGAGACCGTGGGGGCGATGATCCTTGATCCCGTCTCGTATTCCGCCGGATGCGTGCTGCCGCCTGACGGCTACATGACCGGGTTGCGCGCGATTCTGGACCGCTACGGTATCCAGATGTTCGACGACGAGGTGATCACCGGCTTCTGCCGCACCGGGCACATGTTCGCCGCCGAGACCTTCGGCTTCACGCCGGATTGCATGAGCCTGGCCAAGGCGCTGTCGGCGGCATACCAGCCGATTTCGGCGATTGTGATGTCTGGCGATTTCTATGACGTGCTCGAACGGGCGTCCGATGTCATCGGCACCATGCCGCACGCTGCGACCTATTCCGGGCATCCCGTGGCCGCCGCCGTGGCGCTGCGGATGCTGGAGATCATCGAGGAGCGCGACCTGCTCGGCCATGTCGGGATCGTGGGGCCGCGCTTGCAGCAGCACATCCATTCCTTCGCCCAGCATGAACTGGTGTTCAACACCCGCGCGCTGGGGCTCGGTGGCGCGGTGCAGCTTCGTCCGATCCCGGGCCAGCCCGGCCTGCGCGGCCAAGCGATGCTGCAGGCAATGATGGACCAGGGGCTGTTGCTGCGGGTTGTTGGCGACACCATCAACTTTGCTCCGCCGCTGATCATCACCGCGGCGGAAATCGACGAGATGATGCGGCGCTTTACCGCGGCGATTGAAACGCTGCCGCGCGAGGTTGTCTGATGCTGAAGCTGACGGGCTATGCCGATCGCTTTTCGGTTCGTGCCGGAGGCGCCATCGCGCTGAAGGTTTCGTCCGCCCATGCCGAGTATCGCGCGGACCTCGTGCACATCCGCAGTGCCGATCCCAACCCGGCGGGGCCGGGCATGAAGATGGAGCCGGTGGCGGCGGCGTTTGCCGGCAGCTACCCCGGCCGGGTCCAGGCGATTCATAACGGGTCCTGGGCCGAAATCGCGTGCGACGGCCTTTCGCTCGACGGTGACTGGACGTTTTCGATCCGGGTGCAGCCCTGGCTGCTTGATGGGCGGGCCCAGGCGGTGCTGGCGTGGGACGGGGTTTGCCTGTTCGCAACGGCGCAGGGGGCGATGCTACGCGTGGGCGGCCAGGAATGCCGCGTCGATGCGCCGATGATCGCGCGGCGCTGGTATGAATTGCGCCTTGTCGCCACTGCCGGCGGCGTGCGCCTGATCCAACACAAGCTGCACCAGGACTGGGGCACATCCGGCGATGGCAGCGCCAGCCTCGCCGCCACGCTGCCGGCGCCGAAGCGCCTGGTCCTCGCCGCCGATATCGATGGTGGCGAGCATCCGTGCCGCGATCATTTCAACGGGCGCCTCGAACACCCGATGATCCTGCGCGGAAGCTTCAATGGCGCGACGCCGCTGGAGCCGACCCAATTGCCGCGCACCGCGCTGCATGCGTGGTGGGATTTCTCCCTCGGCATGGCCAGCGACCGGATCACCGACCGCGGCCCGCACCGCCTGCATGGCCAGTTGAAGAACCTGCCGACGCGGGCCAGCCGGGGGGCATTCTGGAGCGGCGACGAGATGCGCTGGCGTGATGCGCCGGAGCAGTATGCCGCCATCCATTTCCACGCCGACGATCTCTATGACGCCGCATGGCAGACGGATTTTTCTTATACCGTGCCGTTGGATTTGCCGAGCGGGGTCTATGGCGTACGACTGCGCGCCGGCATCGACGAGGACATCATCCCGTTTTTCGTGCTGCCGCCGCCGGGCACCGCCACGGCCAAGGTCGCGCTGTTGTTCCCGACCTACACCTACCAAGTTTACGCCAATTACGACCGCGGCAATTTCGACGCCGCGTACCGTGCTCGCCGCGCCGATTGGGGCAGCTATCCGCATCATCCGGCCGAGCACAAGGAGTACGGGCTGTCGACCTATGACTGGCACGCCGACGGCTCTGGCGTCGCCTTGTCGTCGATGCGCCGGCCGATCCTGACCTTCCGCCCCGGCCAGGTCGCTTATCCCGACCAGCGCGGTTCCGGCCTGCGCCACTTCCCCGCCGACATGCACCTCGCCGCCTGGCTCGACGCCATGGGCATCGCCTGGGACGCCATCACCGACCACGACATCGAAGCCGAGGGCGTCGGCCTGCTGGCGCGCTACAAGACCGTCCTGACCGGCTCGCACCCGGAATACCACAGCCTCGGCACGCTCGACGCCCTGCGCGACTACACCGCCACCGGCGGCCGGCTGGTCTATCTCGGCGGCAACGGCTTCTACTGGCGCGTGGCAGTCAGCGCCGAGGTGCCGGACGTGCTGGAACTGCGCCGCACCGAGTCCGGCACGCGTGCCTGGGCCGCCGATAACGGCGAGTATTTCCATGCCTTCGACGGCGGCTACGGCGGACTATGGCGGCGCCAGGATCGCGCGCCGCAGAAGCTCGCCGGCGTCGGATTTTCCGCCCAGGGACGGTTCGAGGGAAGCTACTACCGCCGCTTGCCGGACAGCTATGCCGCAGATCTCGCCTGGATCTTTGACGGTGTCGACGGCGAGGTGATCGGCGATTTCGGCTTCTCCGGCGGTGGCGCGGCGGGCTTCGAGCTGGACCGTGCCGACCCGTTGCTGGGCACGCCGCCGCATACCCGTATCCTGTGCCGCTCCGAGGGCCACCAGGCGCATTTCGGCGTGACGCCCGAGGATGTGCTGACGCCGCGCGAGAACCTGATGAGCAACGCGCCAGACCCGCTGATCCGCAGCGACATGGTGTATTTCGAAACCGCAATGGGTGGCGCGGTGTTCTCCGTGGGCTCCATCACCTTCTGCGGCAGCCTGCCGTGGAACAAGTTCGACAACCAGGTCTCCCGGCTGATCCGCAACGTGGTAACCCGGTTCGCCGAGTAACGTGTTGGGCGATGCCGCGGCCTATGGCGGCCTGTTCCTCGCCGCCTTCCTCGCCGCCACGATTCTGCCGATGCAGTCCGAGGCGGCGTTGGCCGGGCTTGTTCTTGCCGGGCATCAACCGATGGTGTTGCTGTTGGCAGTTGCCAGTTTTGGCAACGTCCTCGGCAGCATGGTCAACTGGGGGCTGGGCCGCGGCATCGCGCGCTTTGCCGATCGCAAATGGTTTCCCGCCTCGCCCGAAGCGCTCGCCCGTGCTGGCGGCCAGTACGCGAAGTGGGGGCACTGGTCGCTGCTGCTGAGTTGGGTGCCAGTCATCGGCGATCCGCTGACGGTGATCGCCGGAATGCTGCGAGAGCCGCTCTGGCGCTTTGTGTTGCTGGTCGGCATCGCCAAGGTTGGGAGGTACCTCGTGCTGGTCTGGGTGGTGGGGTTCTGGAGCTAGAAAGATCTTCTTTTTCTGGAGAAAAAGAAGCAAAAAGACTTCATTCATCCAGACCCGGCGCTGGCGACTGGCACCCGCGCAAATGGACAAAAGTTTTTTGGTTCTTTTTTTCAAAAAAGAACTTCCTTCTTTATACCTTCAACCGAGGCACCGCCGCCAACAACCCCCGCGTCGCCGCCGCCTGCGGATGCGCAAAAACCTCCGCCACCGTCCCGCGCTCGACGATCAGCCCCGCCTCCATCACCGCCACCTCGCCCGCCACCGCCCGCACCACCGCGAGATCATGCGAGATCAGCAGATAGGCAACGCCCGTCCGTTCCTGCAATTCCATCAACAGGTTCAGCACCGCGTTGCGCACCGAGACGTCCAGTGCGGAGACCGGCTCGTCCAGCACCACCAAGCGTGGGCTGCTCGCCAGCGCGCGGGCGATCGCGACACGCTGGCGCTGGCCACCGGACAGCTCGTGCGGCCGCCGGTCGATCAGGGCTGCCGGCAGCCGCACCATGTCGAGCAACGCCAGCGCCCGCGCCCGCCACTCGCCGCGTGGCGCCAACCCGTGCACCCGCAGCGGATCGGCCAGCACGCGCCCGACCGTGGCGCGCGGGTTGAACGCGGTTGCCGGGTCCTGGAACACCATCTGCCAGCGTGGCCGCAGCGCGCGCAGGGCGGTGGCATCGAGGGCGAGAAGCTCGGTGCCCTCGAAGCGGATGGTGCCGGAGTCCGGCTCCAGCAGGCGCATCACGCAGCGCGCCAACGTCGATTTGCCGGAGCCCGAGGCGCCGGCCAGGGCCATCGTCGTCCCGGCCGCGATGCGCAAATCCACGCCGCCCAATGCGACCGTGCGGCCAAAGCGCTTGTGCAAGCCTGCGATTTCCAGCAACACATCAGCCATCGGGCACCGATACCGCAAAGTCCGCGCCGATCTCCGGCAGCCGCCGGCCGAGTGGGGTGTCGAGATCCAGCCGCGATGCCAGCAACGCCCGCGTATAGGCATGACGCGGCGCCCGCAACACCTGGCGCACCGGTCCGGCCTCCATCAGCCGGCCATCGAACAGCACCGCCACCTCGTCGCCGAGCTGGCTGGCCAGCGCGATGTCATGGGTGACGAACAACAGCGTCAGCCCGCGCTCGCGAACCAGCCCGTCGAGCAATTCGACCATCTGGTGCTGCACCACCGTGTCCAGCGCGCTGGTCGGCTCATCCGCCACCAGCAAGACCGGGTCGGCCGCCAACGCCGCGGCGAGTGCGATCCGCTGGCGCTGCCCGCCGGAGAATTCGTGGGGATGGCGCGCCAAAGCCGACGCCGCCCCGGCGATGCCCATGCGGTCGAGCAGCCGCGCCGCCTCGGCCCGCGCCGCCCGCCAACTGCGCGCGCGATGCACCACGGCCACTTCGGCGATCTGCTCGCCGATCGTCAGCACCGGGTTGAGGCTGCCGCCGGGGTCCTGGAACACCACGCCGATATCGCGCCCGAGCACCGGCGCGCCCAGCCCGGGAAACGCCACCCGGCCGCTGACCGCAGCCTCCGCCGGTAACAACCCGCAAATCGCCATCGCCAGCGTCGATTTGCCGGACCCGCTCTCGCCGAGGACCGCAAGGCGCCGCCCCGCCGCCAGCGTCAGCGAAACATCCGACAATGCGCGAACACCGCCATAGGCCACGCCCAGCGCATCAACATCGAGAAAACTCACCCCAGCACCCGCCGCGCCCGCAACGCGCGCGCCACCCCTCGGCCGGTCAGGTGCACCGCCAGCACCGTCAGCACCAGCCCGATGCCGGGGATGATCGACAGGTAGGGCGCGCGCCGCAGCACCGTCCGCCCCTCGGCGATCATGCTGCCCCATGTCACCCGGTTGGGATCGCCGAAGCCGAGGAACGATAGCGCCGCCTCGATCAGCACCGCCGCGGCGACAATGACCGCGGCCAACGACACCACCGGCGTTAGCGCATTCGGCAACACTTCGCGAAACGCGATCTCCAATGGCCGCATTCCGATCACCCGCGCCGCCGCGACAAAATCACGCTCGCGCAACGACAAAATCTCCGCCCGGGTGATCCGCGCCGGCTGCATCCAGGCCCCGACGGCAATACCCAGCACGATGGTCGACACCCGCGGCCCGGTCACCGAGATCAGTGCCAGCGTCAGCAAGAACGCAGGCACCGTCTGGAACGCTTCGGCCACGCGCATCAGCGCCTCGTCCACCCAGCCGCCCAGGAAGCCCGCGATGGTGCCCACGGTGATGCCGATGCCGAGTGCGGCCACCGCCGCGCTGACCGCAACCAGCAGCGAGGTGCGCGCGCCATGGATCAATGCGGAGAGCACGTCGCGCCCCAGCCGGTCGGTACCCAATGGGTGTGCCATGTCTCGCCAGGGCGACAGCAACGGATCGCCTGTGATCGCAAGGGGATCACCCGGCGCCAGCCATGGGGCAGCCAACGCCACGGCCAGTAGCACCGCCAGCATCGCCACGCCGGCAATTCCTTCGCCGGTGCCCAGCACGCGTCGCACGAAACTCATCCGCCGGTGCCCGAGCCGACGCGCGGGTCCAACAGCGCGTAGACGAGATCGATCACCAGGTTCACCGTCATCACCACCACGGCACTCAGCAGCATGACCCCAAGCAGCAACGGCGTATCCCGCCGCGCCACCGCCTCCGACGCCAGGCGCCCCAGCCCCGGAATGGCAAAAACACTCTCGATCACCACGCTGCCGCCGAGCATCGCCGCCGACTGCAACCCGAGCATCGTCACCACCGGCAACAGCGCGTTGCGCGCCACATGCCGCAGCACCAGCCGCGGCCCCGCCATCCCGCGCGCCCGCGCCGCCCGCACGAAATCCTGGCTCCACAGCTCCGCCATGCCGTCGCGCATCAGCCGCAGATAGAGCGCCATGTAGACCAGCCCCAGCGCCAGCACCGGAAGCACCAGATGCCGCCCGATATCGACGGCACGCTCCCACCCCGCCAGGCCCGACGCCACCGTCTCGATCCCGCCGCTCGGCAGCCAGCGCAGCTCGACGGCAAAGGCCACGATCAGCACCAGCCCGAGCCAGAATCCGGGCATCGCGTAAATCGCAATCGCTGCCAGCGACAACGTCCGATCCCGCACCGAGCCCGGCCGCGCCCCGCACACCACCCCCAGCGCCGAGCCGAGCGACAGCGCCAGCAACGTCGCCATACCCATCAGCAGCAGCGTGTTCGGCAACCGCTCCAGCACCACGCTCAACACCGGCCTCGCAAACGCCGTCGACCAGCCGAGATCAAGCCGCAGCAACGCCATCACATAGGCCCATAGCCGCGGCAGCGGCCCCTGGTCCAACCCCCATTCCGTCCGCAGCGCCGCCCGCTGCGCCGCATCCCCGCCGCCGATCCCTGCGAGATAGGCATCCACCGCATCGCCGGGTGCGGCCTCCAGCAGCAAGAACGCGCCGAGCACCACCAGGCAGAAAACCGGCACCACGCCGATCAGCCGGCGTCGCACCAGGCCAAGCGCCCGCCTCATGGCCCCGGCGTCATGCGATGGCCAGGGAGCGGAACAGCGATCGGTACTCCGCCAGGGCAAGCGCCTCCAGCGCACAGGCCTCCTCGATCGAGAACCAGCCGAGTTCGCTGTGTTCGTCATCGCGAATTGCCGGCATCCCGCCCTGCCACTCCGTCACCAGGAAGAAATGGTAGATCGCATTGCCCGGCCCCCGCGCGTCGTCGTCCCGCAGCGACGCCACGGGGCGAAAGCCAGTCGGCACAATCCCCAACTCCTCGCCCAACTCGCGAACCAGCGCCATCGGCACGGTCTCGCCGGGTTCGACCTTGCCGCCGATCACGTCCCAGCATCCGGCATAGGCCCGGCGATGCGCCGACCGCCGCCCCAGCATCAGCAATCCGTCGCGGGCCAGGATGGCGCAGGCATACTCGCTCACCAGCACCTCCATGCCGTCACCCGACGAAGCCCAGATCCGCCCAGTTCGACACCGCCCAGCGCGGGTTGTTCGACACGCCCACGAGGCTGTCCCGCGCCACCGAGATGAAGCTGAATTCGGCCACGTTGATCAGGGGCACATCCTCGATCGCCAGCTTCTGGAACGCGCGGTACAGCCGCACCCGTTCGGCATCGTCAATCGTCGCCGCAGCCTGCTTGATCAGCGCGTCCATCTCGGCACTGGCGTAGCCGTACTGGTTGGCAAACGGCACGCCGGCCGGCAAGCCGCTCTGGAACAGGATCGTGGTCGAAATGGCGGGATCGCCGCGATAGACCGGGGAGGCCACGGTGATGTCGAAGTCGCGATCGGTATAGACCGCCTTCAGATGAGCCGGCGTATCATTGGCCACGATCTGGGCATCGATCCCGACGGCAGCCAGCGCCTGGCGCAGATAGTCGCCGAACTGCCTGGTCTCGTTGAAGAACGGGGCAGGCAGCAGCCGCAGCTTGAACCGCGTGCCGGCTCCGTCGCGCACGAACCCTGCCTCGTCCAACAGCGCATTTGCCCGCGCCGGGTTGAAGCCGTAGCCCGCGAGATCCGGCGCATGGAACACCCGGTCATAGCGCGGCACCGGCCCCTGGCTGGCCGCCGCGTAGCCGCGAAAGATCGTTCGCACCACAAAGTCGCGGTCGATCGCGTGCGCCAGGGCGCGGCGCACTCTGACGTCCGAGAGCTCCTTGCGGCGATGGTTGATCTCGACGCAGAGCTGGTAGGTCAGGCCTTCGTAGCCGTTGGAAAACACTTTCAGGCCCGGGACTTTGGCGATGCGGTCGAGGTCGGCAAGCGGCACGGCGGAAAATGCTGCCAGCTGGATTTCCTCGGCTTCGAGTGCGTTGGCGGCGGCGGCCCGGTCGGGCAGGACGCGATAGACGATTTCGTCCAGATAGGGTTTGCCCTGGTCCCAATAGGCCGGGTTGCGCACCAGGCGGGTGTATTCGCCCGGCCGGCGCTCGGCGAAGCGAAACGGGCCGGTGCCGACCAGGGCGGTGTTGGCGGGGTTCTTCATGATGTCGGTGTTTTCGAAGATGTGCTTCGGCACCACCGAGGTCACCACAGGCAAGGCGTTGCGGATCAGCTGGGCCGGGGTCGGTACGGCGAAGCGGAAGATCGCGGTGTGGGCATCCGGCGTTTCGACCGCTTCGAGGTCGCGGAAGATCGTGCGGCCGAGATTGCCGTGCTTCTTCCAGACCTCCAGTGCCGAGAAGGCGACATCGGCCGAGGTGAATTTCTGGCCGTCGTGCCAGGTCACCCCGGGGCGCAGGGTGAAGGTGATAGAGCGGCCATCGGCAGCGCCGTCCCAGCCGGTGGCCAGCCGGGGTGCCAGGCCGCTGTAGGAGGCTTCGGCGAGGGGTTCGATCACCTTGCTGGCAACGAAGAAGACGCCGTTGCTGGCGATGATGGCCGGGTTCAGGTTGGACGGCTCGGAGTCGGCGGCCACGGTCAGGCGGCCGCCGCGCTTGGGTGTCTGGGCCCGGGCGGCATGGGGCATCAGCGGCAGGGCGGCGGCGCCGGCGAGCAGGTGGCGGCGGGACAGGGCAGGCATGGCGGACCTCGCACAACACGACAGATGATAGCGCATCATGCCGCCGGGTGGGGCGATTGTCGAAATCAGCCGGCGGCGGCGCGTTCGAAGGCCAGCAGGCCCTGTTCGATGGTTTCGCGGGAGAGGTCGCGGGTGATGAAGACGATGCGGCTGGTCTTGGGGTCGCCGGGGGGCCAGGCGGGCAGGAGGGTGGGTCGGTGGAACATGTGCTGGACGCCGTGGATGGCGACCGGGCGGTCTTGGCCGACGAGGTTCAGGATGCCTTTGACCCGCAGTAGGTTTTCGCCGCGGGTGCCGATCAGCATTTCCAGGCACATGCCGATGCCGGACCAGTGCAGGGGTTGGTCGTAGGTCAGGCAGAAGGAGTGGATTCTTCCGTCATGGGCGCCGGTGCGGCCCCAGGCGGCGGCGTTCAGCCAGTCTTTTACCTCGGCGATTTTGCCGTCGGCGTCGAAGAGGCCGCATTCGAGGATGGTCGCGGGGTCGATGCGGCCGTGGTCGGCGGTGATTTGGGGGGCGCCGGGGTTGAGGGCGGTGATGCGGGCGAGGAGGGCGGGGTCGGGTTTGGCGAGGTCGGTCTTGGTGAGGATGAGGCGGTCGGCCATTGCGACCTGGCGGATGGCTTCTTCGTGCTGGTCGAGGGTTTTCTGGCCGTGGACGGCGTCGACGACGGTGACGATGCCGTCCAGGCGGTAGTGGCGGGCGAGCATGACGTCGGCCAGCAGGCTTTGGACGACCGGGGCGGGGTCGGCCAGGCCGGTGGTTTCGACGACGACTCTTTGGACTTCGCCGGCGTGGATCCTGGGGACGAGGTCGGCGAGGGCGCGGGCGAGGTCGCCTTGGACTGAGCAGCAGAGGCAGCCGGATGGGAGCAGGATGGTGGTGTCGTCGAGTTTCTCGACCAGGAGGTGGTCGATGGCGATGTCGCCGAATTCGTTGACCAGGACGGCGGTGCCGGCCATTTCGGGCTGGGGCAGGAGGCGGTTGAGCAGGGTGGTTTTGCCGGCGCCGAGGAAGCCGGTCAGGACGGTGACCGGGATTGAAACAGGGGGGATTGGCTTAGTGGCCATAGAGTTTTTCCGGCGAGATCAGCGGGGCGGCGATTTCGATCAGCTCGCCGTCGCGGGCGGCGCGGTAGAAGCAGTCGCGGCGGCCGGTGTGGCAGGCGACACCCTGTTGGTCGACGAGGAGGAGGATGGTGTCGCCGTCGCAGTCGAGGCGGAGTTCGATCAGTTTTTGTTGCTGGCCGGAGGTTTCGCCCTTGCGCCAGAGTTTGTTGCGGCTGCGGCTGAAGTAGCAGACTTGGCCGGTGGCGAGGGTTTCGGCGATGGATTCGCGGTTCATCCAGGCCATCATCAAGACCTCGCCGGTGTCGTGCTGTTGGGCGATGGCGGGGATGAGGCCATTGGCGTCGAAGGCGATGGCGGCGAGGATGTGGGTGCTGTCCATGGCTCTCAATTCCGGGGGCGTGCTACATTGCACGGATGACAGCGGAATTCACCCCCACGACGATTGCCAAGCTGGATCGGGCCGCCGCTTTGTGTGAGCGGCGGGGGACGCGGCTGACCGAGTTGCGGCGGCTGGTGCTCGGGTTGGTGTTGGATGCCGCGGCGCCGGCGGGGGCGTACGACTTGCTGGAGCGGTTGCGCGGGCATCGGGGGGCGTCGGCACCGCCGACGGTCTATCGGGCGTTGGATTTCCTGTTGGAGCAGGGGTTCGTGCATCGGATCGAGCGGTTGAGCGCGTTTGTCGGGTGCATTGATGCGCATGACCATGGCGAGGGGCATCACCATGCGGCGCAGTTTTTGATCTGCCGGCAGTGCGGGCAGGCGACGGAGATTGAGGATTCTGATCTGGCGCATGCGTTGCTGGAGGCGGCGGAGCGGGTGGGGTTTGCGGTGTCGGGGGCGACGATCGAGGCGGAGGGGGTTTGCGGCAGCTGTCAGGCGGCGGTTAATTAATACGTTATAGTAATAAAATTGACGTGCGTTTGCGGCGGCGGTTGAGGCGGTTTTTGGCGGCGGGCGAGCGCGGTGTGCGGTGGTTGCGGGCCGGTGACTGTTGGGCGGTGACTGCTGGGGCCGGGTGGCGGCGGGGTTGCCGGAATCAGGGCGGTAAATTGACGCGCGATGGCGCTGCTGCGGGCGCGTTTTGTCCGGTGGCGGGGGGATTGCGGGCCGCCAGCGGTGATTCGGGGCGTGCGCGGCTCCTCGGCGGTGGGTTGGCGGCTGGGGTTGGGGAGGTCGCCGGATTGCCAGAGTTGGAGGAGCTGCTCCAGGCGGGCGAAGATGCGGCTGAAAATTGCCGCGATCATGGTGTGCAGGGCGGCGGACAGAATCGTGGTGCCAGCGTTGGGGGTGGTGGGGGAGGCGCGCAAGCCGGTGAACCGGTCGGCCAATGTGGTTCCTGTTTCCATTGGGCGGCATACTAACTAACGCAATTCGGAGAAGCAAGGGTATTTTTGCTCAGGATGTGATTTTTTGTTAGGGCGGGGGAGAAGAAGCGTGGATGTTTCGCTTCGCTCAACATGACGGCGAGAGGGGGGTAGGAAGAGCCACCCTCGTCGACTTGCTGGCTAGGTGAAGCGGGCCAGGTTTTGGCGGATGCGGGCTAGGACGGGTTGGGTGGGGTCGGGCAGGGGGAAAACGGTGCCGGTGATGGTTTCGAAGACGCTGATGTAGATCTGGGCGGCTTGGAGGGTGATTTCGGGGGGGATTGTGGGGATTTCGTCGCGGTAGGGGTCGCAGCGGGCGACGACCCAGGAGCGGATGAAATCCTTGTCGAAGCTTTGCGGGGCGGTGCCGGCGGCGAAGCGGGCGGGGTATGATTCGGCGAACCAGTAGCGGCTGGAATCCGGGGTGTGGATTTCGTCGGCGAGGATGATTTCGCCGGTTTGGGTGAGGCCGAATTCGTATTTGGTGTCGACGAGGATGAGGCCGCGTGCGGCGGCGATGTCGCGGCCGCGGGCGAAGAGGGCGAGGGCTTTCTGGCTGACGTCCGTCCATTGGGCGGGGGTGAGCAGGTTGGTTTCGAGGATTTGGGTCGGGGTGAGTTCTTCGTCGTGGCCGGCGTCGAAGGCTTTGGAGGTTGGGGTGATGATGGTTTGGGGGAGTTTCTGGTTGGGGGTCAGGCCGTCCGGGAAGTCGTGGCCGTACATGGTGCGGCGGCCGGCTTTGTACATGGAGAGGATGGAGGTGGAGGTGGTGCCGGCGAGGTAGTCGCGGACGACGATTTCGACTGGCAGGATCTCGAGCTTGCGGCAGACCAGGACGTTGGGGTCGGGGTATTCGAGGACGTGGTTGGGGCAGATATCGGCGGTCTTGTCGAACCAGAAGCGGGCGAGCTGGGTCAGGACCTGGCCCTTGAGGGGGACGGCGGTGAGGATGCGGTCGAAGGCGGAGAGGCGGTCGGTGGCGATGATGATGCGGCGGCCGTCGGGCAGGTCGTAGTTCTCCCGGACCTTGCCGCGGTAGTGGTTCGGCAGGGCAGGGATGGGGGCGTCGGTCAGGGCGTAATGGGCGTACGGGGCGAGGTTGGGCATGGGGCGGGTTTAGGGCGATTCCCCGCTGGTGTCTCTATCGCGCCGTCAGGCCCAGGCGGGCACGGCGCAGGCGGTCAGCCATTCGTCGCCGTACTTGGCCTTGTAGTTGGTGGCGCCGGAGCCGAAGTACCAATGCAGGAACTGTTTGAAATCGTTGTTTCCCTGCATGCGGAAGGCACCGAAATTGCCGTCGAACAGGCTCCACCAGCGGTCGCCGCCGTTGAAGATGGCCACGGCATGGGCGCCGTAAGTGCCCTTCATGCCGACGATGTAGGTACCGTTGCCGCCCTTGGTGGCGCCTTCGCCGTTCTCGATGATGTTGTAGAGGCCGGAGCCGTGGATGGCCCCGGAGCTGGCCTGGGACTTGCCGTATTGCAGTTTCAGGCCGGCCTTGGTGTAGGCGTTGGCGATCGGGGTCCAGGTGTGGGTGGCCTTGGCCAACTCGGCGTCGTAGGTCTTCTGGACGTCGACGGCGAGCCAGTCGGTGTCCCAATATTCATAGGCCGCGCTGTCATAAGCGTAGTCGCGGAACTGCCATTTGCGCTTGATCCAGACAGCGGCGAGGCCGAAGCAGTAGCCCCCGGTGCAGCCGGCGGGCGCCTTGGCGCCGGCGGTCTGCATCTGGTCCATGGCATAGATGATTTGGTTGTCGTTCCAGGCCTTGTTGGTGATGTTGTTCCAGATGCCCATGGCTGTTGTTCCCCCGAGTTGAGGGGGATGTTAGCGTTTGTGCCGGCGGGGACGAGAAAACATTGCGTGAGGTGATTGCGGCCGGGGGGCGGCGAGGTTCATTTGGGCCAGGAGGTCGGCACCACGCCGGCGGTGAGCCAGTTGGTGGCGTAGTCGGTGAGGTATTTGGTGGCGCCGCTGCCAAGGTACCAGATCAGGAAGTTACGGAATTCGGCGTTGCCCTGCATCCTGAAGTGGCCGTTATTGCCGTCGAACAGGCTCCACCATTGTGAGCCGCCATTGTTGATGGCGATGGCGTGCGAGCCCAGCTTGCCTTTCATGCCGATGATATAGGTGCCATCGCCGCCCGCGACACCGCCGGTGCCCTGAAGGATGCTGTAGAGACCGGAGCAGGAGATGCTGCCGTCGGAGTCCTGCGCCCGGCCAGTGAGGCGCTTCAGGCCGGCCTTGGCGAGGCACTTGTCGAGCGGCTGGAAGGCATTGGTGGCTTTTGCCAGTTCGGCGTCGAAGGCCTTCTGCGCGTCGACGGCGCGCCAGTCGGTGCCGACATATTCGCGCGAGGAGGGGTCGTAGGGATAGTTGCTGAAGGACCATAGCAGCTTGATCCAGACACTTGCCAAGCCGACACAATAGCCGGCCTGACAGCCGTTGACCGACTGGTATCCAGCGGTGTTCACCTGATTCATGGCGAAGGTCAGGATGCCGGCGGAGCGTGCAGCCTTGTTGATGTCATTCCAGATTGCCACGGCGGTTGGTTCCCCCTCGAATTGTGGGGAGGTTATCGTTTGTGTCGGCGGGATAAAGAAAACATTGCGTGAGGGAGTTGGCGGGTAGGGCAAGTAAGGCTGGGCTCTGCCCAGACCTGCCAGGGGCCAAGCCCCTGAACCTTGTCAATTCATGGGTTCGGGCGGGCCCCTCCGCAGTTCCCAGACGGAGGCTGTGCCGCTCGCTTGCTCGCCTACCAGGCTCAGAATTCGATAGACCACATGCTCGAGATCATCCTGGTTGCACCAATACTCATTGATGACACCATACCGTTCATAGTTGGAGGTGTTGAAGCCTTCTTCTATATCATTGTACCAGATGACCGTATTTCCAATGATGGCTACCACCCAGAAACCTCCACCCTCCACGCCCCAGGGATCCTGTGCCCATTTCTCCGGCTGAATTCTAATTGCGTCCCACAATCGTGCCTGGCGGATGCTCATGCGGGTGTGCGCCGAGTCCAGCATCTCTCTCAGGGCCACCTCGGAGATTCGCTCCCATGTCATCGGGATGTGATGTCGAGCATGGCGCAGAACTTTCAACAAACCCAGCCAAAGGCGGGCCCCTGGACCTTAAGTATATAAGGTCCAGGGGCTTGGCCCCTGGTGGGTCCAGGGTGAAACCCTGGCCTTGCTTGTCTTTCTGTCTTGCCGATTGGCTGATTGGCGGCAGAGAGTCGGATGGCGCTTCGCGTATTTGACCTTCGATAGTTCTTTAGCGGCGGGCGTTCAGGACCACGAGGCCCTGTTCGAGGTCGGCCACCAGGTCGTTGGTGTCTTCGAGGCCGATATGCAGGCGCATCATCTCGCCGCCGAAGGCTCCGGTGCCGGCGGTTCGGGTGATGGAGCCGCCGGTGGGCAAAGCGAGGCTTTCGAAGCCGCCCCAGGAGGCGCCTTTGCCGAAGAGCTGGAGCGCTTCGGCCATGGCGTGGACGGATTCGCGGGAGATGTCGTCGCGGTAGACGATGCCGAAGAGCGAGCAGGCGCCGGTGAAGTCGCGCTTCCAGAGGTCGTGGCCGGGGGCGCCGGGGAGGGCGGGGTGGAGGACGGATTTGACTTCGGGTCGGGTGCGCAGCCAGGCGGCGACTTCGAGGGCGGATTTTTCCTGGCGGTCCATGCGCACGCCCATGGTGCGGGCGCCGCGCAGGGCGAGCCAGCAATCATCGGGGCTGGCGTACTGGCCGAGGATGTTGGAGGTGGTTTTGACGCGCTCCCAGTCCTCGTGGCTGTTGACGGTGATGGAGCCGAGGAGAACGTCGGAGTGGCCGACGATGTATTTGGTCAGTGCCTGGATGGAGACATCGACGCCATGCTTGAAGGGCTGGAAGTGGTGGATGCCCCAGGTGTTGTCCATCAGGACCTTGGCGCCTTTTGACTTGGCGACGGCGGAGAGGGCGGGGACGTCCTGGACCTCGAAGGTGTGGCTGCCGGGGGACTCCAGGTAGAGGACGGTGGTGTTGGGCTGGAACAGGGGGGTGATGGCGGCGGCGGTGAGGGTGGGGTCGTAGTAGGTGGTGGTGATGCCCATCTTGGAGAGGAAGTTGTCGCAGAAGCCTCGGGCGGGGCCGTAGCAGCTATCGGGCATCAGGACGTGGTCGCCGGATTTCAGGTAGGCGAGGAGGGGGACGGTGACGGCGGCCAGGCCGGTGGAGACGATCTGGCAGCGGGTGCCGCCTTCGATCTCGGCGACGACGTTTTCCAGCGCCCAGTGGGTGGCGTTGCCGCCGGTGCCGTAATGCGGGCGCTGTTCGAGGCGTTCGCTGGCGGCGTTGGTGCGCTCGGACATGCTGGCGTAGAGCATGGTGGAGCCGCGGTGGACGGGGACGTTGACGAAGCCGCGGACGTTGGTGCCGGCCCGGCCGGCGTGGGAGAGGCGGGTGAAGTAGCCCTCTGGCTTGCCAGTGCCTTCTGAATGATCGGTCATCTTAGTTGGTCTCCACGGGGGTGTCGGGGCGGCCGCCCCATTCGGTCCAGGACCCGTCATAGACGGCGCCGGCGGGCAGGCCGGCAAGGGTGAGGCCGAGGGTGAGGATGCAGGCGGTGACGCCGCTGCCGCAGGAGGTGATCACTGGGCGGGTGCCGTCGACGCCGGCGGCGGTGATGCGGGCGCGCAGGGCGTGCGGCGGCAGGAGGGTTTGGTTGGGGGCGAGGAGGTCGGTGTAGGGCAGGTTGGCGGCGCCGGGCATGTGGCCGGAGCGCATGCCGGCGCGGGGTTCTGGCACTGCGCCGGTGAAGCGGCCGGCGGCGCGGGCGTCCAGGACGAGTTCGGATTGGGTTTGGGTGTTGGCGAGGATGTCGCCGACGCCGCGCAGGCGGGTGGCGCGCAGGTCCGGGCGGAAGACGGCGGGGGTGGCGGGGGCGGGGGGGCCGGCTTCGGTGGGGTGGGATTCCGCCCGCCATTTGGGCAGGCCGCCGTCGAGGATGGCGGCTTTGTCGTGGCCGAAGAGGCCCATCATCCACCAGCCGCGGGCGGCTGAGGCCAGGCCCTTCTGGTCGTAAAAGATGACGGTGGTGTCGTTGGCGATGCCGAGTGCGGCCATTTTGGCGGCGAAGCGGCCGGCGGTGGGGACCATGTGGGGCAGGGCGGTATCGGGGTCGGCGATGTCGTCGATGTCGAAGAAGCGGGCGCCGGGGATGTGGGCGAGGGCGAACTCGGCTTTGCCGTCTTTCGGTTCGTTGGGCAGGTATTTGGTGGTGTCAAAGACTGCGAGGTTCGGGGTGCCGAGGCGGGCGGCAAGCCAGTTGGTGGTGACGAGGGGGTGCATGGGGGGTCTTTCGAATGAAAGTTTTTTGGTTCTTTTTTTCAAAAAAGAACGTGCTGGCTTTCAGGCGGGGACAATGATGATGCGGCGGTTCTGTTTGCCCTTGTTCTCGATCTTTTGGATCACGACGGGGCCGATTTCGCCGGTGCGGGTGACGTGGGTGCCGCCGCAGGGTTGCAGGTCGATGGGGGTGTCGCCGGTGCCGATTCGGACCAGGCGCAGGCGGCCGGTGCCGCGGGGGGGCTGGACGGAGAGGGTGCGGACCAGGGTGGGGTTGGTGTCGAGGACGGATTCGTCGACCCATTCGTGGCTGACGGGGTGGTCCTGTTCGATCAGGGCGTTGAGGGCGGCTTCGATGGCGGCTTTGTCAGGGGATTCCGGGAGGTTGAAGTCCAGGCGGGCGCGGTCGGCGCCGACGGAGCCGCCGGTGACGGCGATGCCGGGGAGGACGGCGCACATGAGGTGCATCGCGGTGTGCATTTTCATGAGGGCGTGGCGCGGGGGCCAGTCGATCTCGGCGGTGATTTCAGCGTCGACGGGGGGGAGGTCGGCGGCTTCGGCGGGGAGGTGGAGGATGGTTTGGCCGTCGCCCTTGATGGTGTCGGCGATGCGGGTTTCAGCGCCGTTGTAGCGCAGGACGCCGGTGTCGCCGGGCTGGCCGCCGGAGCGGGCGTAGAAGATGGTGCGGTCGAGGACGATGCCGGCGGGTGTTGATTGCAGGACGCGCGCGGTGGTCTGGCGCAGGTAGGCGTCTTCCAGGAACAGGCGGTCGGTCATGCGGCACCCCTATGGCGGGCGGACCATAAGGGGCCGGGGCAGTTTTGCCCACCCGTCGCCGGGGTGGTTTTGCTCAGCGGGAGCGGCTGATCTCGATCAGGCGACGGACTTCGGTGGCGGCGGCCGCACCTTTGGTGGCTTCGCGCCATTGGGTTTCCGCCACGCGCTGGTGTGCGGCGATGGCTTCGTCGGCGGCGGTGATCATGGCCACGCCGGGGGCTCCGAAGGGGCTGGAGTCGGCGTGGAACGGGTTCATCGCCAGGGTGGCGCGGTCGCGGGCGCGCAGGATTTCGAAGCCGCCGTTGAGGTCGGAGGCGTTGACCAGGCCGAATTGCAGGCCCATCGGCTCGGCTTCCATGAGGGCGGCGATGTGGGCGACCTCGGTGGCGGCGACGTCGCGGCACATGCGGCGGGTGCGCTCGGAGACCGGCATGCCGGCGCCGATGCCGTGTTCGAGCACCAAGCGGACGCGGCCGGCGGGGACCATGGCGATGATGCCCGGGCGGCGCATGCCGTACATGCGCTTGCGCGCCGTGAGGATGCCGAGGACCTGTTCGGCGCCGGCGCGGGCGGAGTTGCGTTCGGCGCCGAGGGCTTCGGCCGCTTCCTCGAAGGCGGTGGCGAGCGCCTGGTCGTAGGCGTCGGTGGTGGTGAGGTAACAGATGGGTCCGTTGACCTGGAGGATCTGGTCGGCGGTTTCCTCGACCTGGCGGATGCGTTCGAGGTAGCCGACGGGGCGGTTGTAGTATTCGACGCCGATACCGAGGAGGGAGAGGGGCGAGATTTTGAGCAGTTCGGCGAGGCGCTTGATGGTGTCGAGCTTGATCACCTCGCCTTTTTCGTAGCGGTAGAGGGCGGCGCGGGAGACGCCGAGGCGGGCGGCGATTTCCTCGGCGCGCAGGCCGGACTCGAGGCGGTAGGCGCGGAGTTGCTGGCCAATTTCGGTGAAGCGCATCGGGGTCAGGCCTCCGTACTCGGTGTCACCCCGCGCGTCCGATTCGCGAAACGACGAAACAGGCGGCGGCCGGCGTCTCATAACGAGGCGCCGGCCATAGATAATCTTGCTGAGAAGTTAATTCAAGTCTGTATCACGGAAAACGAGACGATGTCGCACGTTGGGTGACAATGCCATCAATGGCGTAGCGATCCGGGCAGGTTTGGCTGCGGGGTGCTTGCTGAACCTAGTAGCTTGACCGAAGCAGCGTCGCTATGCCGCTTGCCGTACGGTCCTGCCGCGGCTTGGAGGAGGGATGCGGCCGTCGGGCAGGTCACTTGCCGCAGCAAGTTCGGAATAGCGTGCCGCAGCCGTGCTGATATCGAAGGGGGCGACGAGGCTTGCCGCGATCTGGAACGGGCTCGCATGCAAGATTGCCAGCTTGATGTTTGGTGCCTGGTTACCCGTCTCGGCGTCTTCGATGGATTGGAAGAATGCCTGCTCGCGCGACAGGGCGTCGTCGTGGTTCAGCTCGAAGCAACGCTCGAGGACAATGCGGACCTGCTCGCGCCATTCCTCCACCACAATTGCCGCGTTCTCGATCTGAGACAGGGAGGAGATCGCCGGCCGAACCGTGCCGTCGATTTCCTCGTCGGTCTCCGTGGGTCGCTGGTCCAGCCTGCTCATCTGAAAAGTCCGTTGTTCCCAGTGGCGGTAGATACCAGTTTTGGGTTGCCCTGGCGAGAAAGTATCGCCAATCCCCGTCGCGTGTGAAAGCTCAGCTGGTCGCAATCTTTGATCACTAGCTTCTGGGGCCACAGGGTAACGGGTCCATGGACGGCATCATAGAGCGGCGGTGTGAACCCCCGGAACCGGTGTGGCGGCGGATGCTGGGAGCGACAGCTTGCCACGAACTGCCAAAAATCTTGCGATTTACGAACGAAGGTGAGGCTGGCCAGGCGGGCCAAGAGTGTGCGGTCAAGTGTGTAAGCGATCACCGCTGCGCCAGCCGCGGGGTTGGCTTGTCGTAGCCGCAAGACCTTGGTGTTGGCCCATTGTTTGGCCTGATGCAGCCGGGTCGTGGTGTAGAACCCTTGGCCGAAATCGGTCAGCGGCAAGCAGAAAGCCAAACTGGGGCGGAGGCCCATGCTCATCACATTAGCGGTTGCAACATCGGTGCCTTGATAAACAACCAAAGGGGGATTGGCCCATGCAGCCATTGCGTGTGCCAATCCCTGCTGTTTTGTACTTTCGTCGGCGACGTTGCGTTGCGTCAGACTTTCAGCGCCGCCATCAGCTCGATGGCCTGGATCATCGCGGAGTGGTCCTGTTCGCCGCCGCCCGCCGCGGCGACCACGGAGAACATCTGCTGGGCAAGCGCGGTGTTGGGCAGCGCCATGCCCATCGCCTTGGCCGAGGACAGGGCCAGGTTGAGGTCCTTCTGGTGCAGGCTGATGCGAAAGCCCGGGGCGAAGGTGCGGTTGATCATGCGTTCGGCGTGGACTTCCAGGATGCGCGAGGACGCGAAGCCGCCCATCAGGGCCTGGCGGACCTTGGCGGGGTCGGCGCCGGCCTTGCGGGCGAAGGTCAGGGCCTCGGCGACGGCCTGGATGTTCAGGGCGACGATGATCTGGTTGCAGACCTTGCAGGTCTGACCGGCGCCGTTGTCGGTGCCGACATGGGTGATGTTCTTGCCCATCGCCTCGAACAGCGGCAGGGCGCGGGCGAAGGCGGATTCGGGGCCGCCGACCATGATGGTCAGGGCGGCGTTCTTGGCGCCGACTTCGCCGCCGGACACGGGTGCGTCGAGGTATTCGCAGCCGAGTGCGTTGATGCGGGCGGCGTAGTCCTTGGTCGAGATGGGGGAAATCGACGACATGTCGATGACCAGCTTGCCCTTGGTCAGGCCCTCGGCGACGCCGTGATGGCCGAACAGGACGGTTTCGACGTCCGGCGTGTCGGGCACCATGACGATGATGACATCGGCCTGTTCGGCGACATGAGCGGAATCGCCGACTACGGTGGCGGCGGCGCGGACCTCTTGCGTGAGGGTGCGGCGTTCCGGGACGACCAACTCGTGGCCGGCGGCGCGCAGGTTCAGCGCCATCGGGCGGCCCATGATGCCCAGGCCGATGAATCCAATTTTCATGTGTTTTCTCCGTTGCGCGTCGCGCGGGTCAGGGGGCGTCAGGTATTGGCGGCGTCGGGGAGTCTCATAGTTTGACCGCCGGACCAGCGCCAGCCATGCGGGGTGCGGCGGAACACGGCCAGCGAGCGTAGTTCGCCGTCGAAATGGCCGGACGGCGTGTCGAACACGTCATGCAGCGTCATGGTGGCGATGGCGAATTCTTCGTATTCCGTCACTTGCAGGTCGATGATGTCCTGGCTGACGAAGCGAAGCGGGCCGTCGCCGGTGAACGCGGCGAGGTATCCGTCGCGTTCGACCCGGCGGCCGCCAGCGTTGACGTAGACGAAGCGGTCATCCAGCAGGGCAGCCATGTCGGCGGCCGAGCGCGCCACCAGGGCGGCGGCCTTGGCGGCCAGGATGGCGGCAATTGCGGTGTTGGCGTCAGACACCGAAGCGCTTCCGCCACGCTAGCCCGGCCACGGTGTCGCCGGCCGGGCGGTATTCGCAGCCGACGAAGCCCGTGTAGCCCAGCTCGTCGATGCGGCGCAGGACGAACTCCCAGCCGATCTCGCCGGTGCCGGGCTCGTTGCGGGCGGGCACGTCGGCGATCTGCATGTGAACGATGCGGGAGAACAGCGCCTCCATGCGCTTGGTCACGTCGCCCTGGGTGATCTGGGTGTGGTAAATGTCGAATTGCAGGCCGACGCGGTCGATGCCGATGGCATCCACCACGGCCGCTCCCTGTTCCACCGTGTTGAGGTGGAAGCCCGGCATGTCGCGGTGGTTGATCGGCTCCAGGGCGAGGCGGCGGCCGGCGGCCTTGGCGTGTTCGCCGGCCCAGGCGAGGTTGCTGGCGTACAGCGCGGCGGCGGTGACCGGATGGGTGCCGGCGGGCGGGATGCCGGCCATGCAGTGGATCAGCTTGGAATCCAAAATATCAGCGTATTCCAGCGCTTTTTTCACGCTGTCGCGGAATTCCTGTTGCCTTCCGGGCAGCGAGGCGAGGCCGCGCTCCCCATTGGCCCAGTCACCGGGAGGCATGTTGAACAACGCCTGGGTCAGGCCGTTGGCGTCCAGTCGGCGCTTCAGCTCGATGGCCGGGAAGTCGTATGGGAACAGGAACTCCACCGCCGTGAAGCCGGCTTTCGCGGCGGCGTCGAAACGGTCGAGGAAAGCCACCTCGTTGAACATCATCGACAGATTGGCTGCGAGCTTCGGCATGATGGCTCCTCCCCGGAGCGGCGCAGGCTAGCCTCCGCGGCGGTGCTGGTCCATATCGGCGGGGCAATGGAGGCGCAGATGGTAGCCGAACGAATCCTGATGGGGATGTTGCTGGGCGGCGTGGCGCTCGGCTGTGCCTTCGTGCTGGCGCCGTTTTTGTCGGCGATCCTGTGGGCCTTGATCCTGACTTTCACCACCTGGCCAGCCTATACCGCGCTGCGCGACCGGCTGCGGCTGGGTCCGGCCAGTGCGGCGCTGCTGATGGTGCTGATTACCGCCGTGGTGGTGGTGTTGCCGCTGGCGTTGGCGGCGCCGGGCGGGGCGGAAGATGTGCAGCAGATCGAGCGCGCGCTCAGCGAGGCGATGAAGGGCGGGATGCCGCAGGCGCCGGCGTGGCTTGGCGAGATACCACTGGCCGGCGCCAATGCCGCGGCGCTGTGGAACCGCTGGGCGGATGATCTGACGGCGATGGTGACATTCTTCCAGCCATATTTCGGCATCGGCGTGCAGTTCGGCCTGCGGCTGCTGCTCGGACTGGCCAATGGGGTGCTGGAATTCCTGTTGTCGCTGTTCGTCGCGTTCTTTCTATATGTCTCCGGCGACGTGCTGTCGGCGCGGCTGACGGTGACGCTGCGGCGGATTGCCGGCGGGCAGGCGGACCGGCTGATCACGGTGACCGGCGGCACGGTGCGCGGCGTGGTCTATGGCATTCTCGGCACCGCGATTGTGCAGGGGATGCTGACCACCTTCGGGCTGTGGCTTTCCGGGGTGCCGCGGCCGGGGCTTCTGGGCGTAGTGGCCGGCGCGCTATCGGTGCTGCCGATCGGGGCGCCGGTGATCTGGCTGCCGGCCGGGCTGTGGCTGTTGGCCAGCGGGGAGACCGGCTGGGGTATCTTCATGCTGGCCTGGGGCGGCGGGGTGATCAGCATGTCGGACAATTTCGTCCGGCCATACTTCATCGCGCGCGGGGCGCAGTTGCCGTTCCTGTTGACGATGCTGGGCGTGCTCGGGGGCGCGATCGCGTTCGGACTGCTGGGGGTGTTCGTCGGGCCGGTGCTGCTGGCGGTGGGGTTCACGTTGGTGGCGGAATGGAGCAGCCGGCCGGGGTTGGGGGCGGATGATGCTTTGTAAGGAAGGCCTTCTTTTTGTGAACAAAAAGAAGCAAAAAAACTTTATGACTTTTGCCCGAGCGTCGGCGACTGGCATCCGCGCCAGGGATAAAAGTTTTTTGGTTCTTTTTTTCAAAAAAGAACCGCTTTCTTGAGAGGCTTTTATGGACATCTACCACGTCTACTGTGACACGCGGCCCGGCGTTTCCGACATGGCGTTCACCGCTGCCGTCGAGCGCTACATGGGGCATCTGCGCGATGGCGGGATGATTGCCGGCTGGCGGCTGACGCGGGCCAAGCTGGGCTTTGGGTTGAAGGGCATGGGCGACTGGCATTTGATGATCGAGGTGCGCGACCTGGCGCAGCTGGAGGCGGCGTTTCAGCATGTGGCGGGGCGGGGCGAGCCGGTGGAGGGGCACCATCACGGGGTCAATTCGCTGGTGCAGAACGTGACCTTCGCGCTGTATCGCGATTTTCCCGATGCGGTGCGGAAGGTGGGCGAGGAGCGGTTCTGAGGCGGGGCTTGCCATTGGGCGTGGGGTGCGCTCAAACCCGCGGCCCTCTCGCCCGGAAGCGCCCCATGAATCCCGTGCTCGGCATTGATTTCGGCACTACCAATACCGTGCTGGCCCTGCTCAACGCTGATGGCACCACCACGACGGCGCGGTTCGGGACGCAGGATGTGTTCCGCTCGGTGCTGTGTTTCTGGGCCGAGAGCTATGGGCCGGACGCGGCGCAGGGCAGCCGGCTGCGGCACGAGGCCGGGCCGGCGGCGATCGAGGCATATCTGGACGATCCCCTGGACAGCCGGCTGATCATGTCGATGAAGACCTACCTGGCGCAGCGCAGCTTCGTCGAGACCAGCATTTTCGGGCGGCGGACGACGCTGGAGATGCTGATCGCCACGTTCCTGCGCAGCTTCCTGGCGGCGGCGGGGGTGGTGCCCCAGGGGAATGGGTCCGGACTGCGGGTGATCGCCGGGCGGCCGGTGCGGTTTGCCGGCGAGCGGACCGACGATGCGTTCGGCGAGGCGCGGCTGCGGGCGGCGTTTGCCGAGGCGGGGATGGCGGCGATCGATGTGGCCTATGAGCCGGAGGGGGCGGGGTATCGGTTTGCGCGCACGCTGGATGCGCCGGCGACCGTTCTGATCGGCGATTTCGGGGGGGGCACGAGCGATTTCTCGGTGCTGCGGTTTGTGCCTGGGAAAGGTGTAGAGCCGCTGGGGCATTCCGGCGTCGGGATTGCCGGCGACGTGTTCGACTATCGCATCATCGACGCGGTGATTTCGCCGCGGCTGGGCAAGGGCACGACGTACCGGGTCATGGGCGGGTCGGCGCTGCCGGTGCCGCCGGACTGGTTTTCGGCATTCGCGCGCTGGCACCGGCTGTCGCTGATGCGCAATCCGAAGACGCTGCGCGAGATGCGCGAGGTGATGCGGGGCGTGGAGGACCCGCACCGGCTGGGCAACCTGGTCGCGCTGATCGAGGACGAGATGGGGTATCGGCTGTATCAGACCGTCTCGGCGGCGAAGGCGGCGCTGTCCTCGGAGGAGACGACCAGGCTTTCGTTCCAGCACAAGGATCTGGACATCAATGTGACGATCACGCGTGAACAGTTCGAGGGCTGGATCGACGCGGATATGGCGCAATTCGGCGATGCGGTGGACCGGGTGATCGAGCAGGCGGGGGCGCCGGCGATCGACCATGTGTTCCTGACCGGGGGGACCAGCTTCGTGCCGGCGGTGCGGCGGCTGTTCGACGACCGGTTCGGGGCGGCGCGGGTCAGCACCGGCGGCGAATTCGTCTCGGTGGCCGAGGGGTTGGCGTTGATCGGGCGCGACCGGGCGGCGGGGTTTGCCTCGGGTGGCTGAAACGCGCCGGGCTCTGCGGGGGCGGGCCAACCAGGCGGGCGGGGTGGCGGCCGAGGCGGTGGCGGCCAAGGCGTTGGAGGCGGATGGCTGGACGGTGCTGGGGCAGCGGTTGCGCACGCCGGCGGGTGAGGTCGATCTGGTGGCAGAGCGCGATGGGCTGCTGGCGATCATCGAGGTCAAGCGGCGGGCGCGGCTGGCGGATGCAGCACTGGCGTTGGGGGCGAAGCAACGCGGGCGGCTGATCGCTGCGGCGGAGATCCTGTTGGCGGAAAACCCTGGCTGGGGGGCGGCCGGGGTGCGGTTCGATGTGCTGCTGGTCGATGCCCGGGGGGCGGTGCGGCGGATTGCCGACGCGTTTCGGCTGGAGGGGTAACCGGGCGTTGACCTGGCGCATGGCAGAGGACGCGGTGCTGGCCCATGATGGCGATTGGAGGTTCGGATGAAGGCGATGGCGATTGCAGTGTTGCTGCTGGCGCAGAGCGCGCCCGCGGCAGACCAGGTGCCATTGGTGCCGTTGCCGGTCCCGGCGGTGGCCGATGAGGCGGCGCCGAGCGCCTTTGTCACCGCCGCGCGCACCGCGATTGCGGTCGGCCGCCTCGGGGAAGCGCTGGAGGCGATCGAGCGGGCGGAGAGCCGGGTGCTGGTCCGTTCGGTGCGACCGTCGCGCGCCGGGGTGCCGAGCGATCAGGCGGTGGTGCGGCTGCTGGCCGAGGCGCGCGGGGCGCTGGGGCGAGGCGAGCGGGCCGAGGCGTTGGCGATGCTGGCCGAGGTGCTGGCGAGCCCGGTGCTGGATCTCGACGTCGAGTAGCTACTCGCCGCCGCCGTCGCTGCCGCCGCTATCGGAACTGCTGCTATCGGAACTGCTTTCCGAGGCGGCGTCGGACAGCGCGCTGTCGAACGAAGCGTCGAGGTCCGACGAGATGGCATCCGCCGAGGTCATCCAGGAGAAGTCGCCGCCGCTGTCGCTGCTGTCGCCTGACACCGGGTTGTGCAGGGTCATCGCGCTGGCGATCTGGCCGAGGAACGGCAGCAGCACCGGCACCAGCAGGATCAGTACGCCGAGCGAGGCGGCCATTGCCGCGGCCCGGCCGGGGTCTTGGTCGAGCATCGCGCGGATTGCCGGTGCTGCATCCAGCTGGCTGCGCAGCCTGGCTTGTTCGCGCGCGCCGGCCTCGGTGGCGTGAAAGGTGCTGGTGGTGACGGTGCGGCGGAAGAAGAACAGCACGCGGCGCTGCTCCTGGTGCTGGCGTTCGGCCAGCAGGCTGCGCTGGAGCAGGCGGGGGCGGACCAGGGCGGGGATGAAGGTGGCGAAGCCCTTGGTCGCCTTGGACAGGCGGCTGGCCACGTCGGCGACGGTGGCGGATGTGCTGGCCCGCACCGCATCGAGTACGGCTGCGACATGCGGGGGGTTTTCGGCCGGCGGGCGGGCCAGCACGAGCCGGGTGGTGCTGCCGAAGAAGCGCCCGGCGGTGTGTTGCTGTTTCAGCACGCCCTCGGCCAGTAGGGCAAGAAAGGTGACCTTGGCCGCCGGGATGCCGTCATTGTCGTCGGGGTCCAGCAGGACCATGGCTTCGGCGGGCGACAGGGTCATGCGGATGCTCCGTCTTTGGACCTCAGCCGGTGGTGACAGGCTCCACAGCGGCGCGCTTGCGGGCGGCGCGGGCACGCCAGATCAGCCCGCCGATCACGAAAAGCCCGATGCCGCCCAGCACCCAGCCAACATTATGGGCCCCGAAGGCTTCGGCCAGGAACCAGCCGGCGGCGACGAAGCTGGCCGCCCAGATGCCGGCGGCGATGAAGTTCAGGCCGGCGAAGTAGAAATAGCTCATCAAGGTCATGCCGCAGGCCACCGAGGCGACGTTGCGGATGCCATAGGCGAACCTGAAACTCAGGATGAAAGCGGGGCCGAAGCGCTCGACGAAATCGACCGCCTTGAGCACCTTGGCCTCGGCGCCGGGGATGCGCCGGACCACGCGCACGCCGTATCGCCGGCCGAGGAAGAACCAGCACTGGTCGCCCAGGAATGAGCCGATCCAGACCGTGAACATGAGGATCCACGGGTCCACCATCCCGGTGGAGTGTCCGAGGGCGGAGGCCAGCAGGACGAAGGTCTCACCCTCGAAGAACGACCAAATGAAAGCCCCGACATAGGCCAGGTGGCCCCACTCGCTCCAGATATGGGCCAGTTCATCCAACGACGACGCACTCCCGGGACATGGTTCCTGGCCACACAATGGCCACCGCGCCGGCTCGGCCGCAAGAGCGGAATTGTGACAAGCCAGCCATTCAGCCGTGTTCGGGAAACAGCCGGGCCAGGGCAGCGGCGTCGGCCTCGCAGACGCCGCGCTCGGTGATCAGCCCGGTGACCAGGCGGGCCGGGGTGACGTCGAAGGCCGGGTTGGCGGCCGGGGTGGCGCTCGGCACAATGCGGATCGGCACAATGCTGCCGTCCAGGGCGCGTCCGCTCATCACCGTGACCTCGGTGGCCGGGCGCTCCTCGATCGGGATGCCGGCAACACCGTCGCCGATCGTCCAGTCGATCGTCGAGGACGGGACGCCAACCCAGAACGGCACGCCGTTGTCGTGCGCTGCCAGTGCCTTGAGGTAGGTGCCGATCTTGTTGGCGACATCGCCAGTGCGGGTGACCCGGTCGGCGCCGGTGATCACCATGTCGACCTGGCCGTGCTGCATCAGGTGGCCGCCGGCATTGTCGGCGATCAGCGTGTGTGCCACCCCGTGGCGGGCCAGCTCCCAGGTGGTCAGCGCCGCACCCTGGTTGCGCGGCCGGGTTTCGTCGACCCAGACATGCACCTCGATGCCGCGGTCATGCGCCATGTAGATCGGCGCCAGCGCGGTGCCCCAGTCGACCGTGGCCAGCCAGCCGGCATTGCAGTGGGTCAGGATGTTGACCGTCCCCGCTTTGCGGCGGGCGATATCCTCGATCAGCGCCACGCCGTGCCGCCCGATCGCTTCGCACTGCGCCACATCCTCGTCGGCGATCACCCCGGCCTCGGTATAGGCGGCGCGGGCACGGTGGTCGTCGGGCACGCCGCGCAGCACCGCCAACATGCGGTCGATCGCCCAGGCCAGGTTCACCGCGGTCGGGCGCGTCGCCTTGAGCATGGCGGCGTCGCGTTCCATCGCCTGGCGCGACGGGTCCTCGCGCAGGGCCAGGCACAGCCCATAGGCCGCGACCGCGCCGATCAGCGGGGCGCCGCGGGTCTGCATGGTGCGGATGGCGTGGGCGGCCTGGGCCACCGTGGACAGGCGCAGGATCTCGAGCGTCCAGGGCAGCTTCGTCTGATCGAAGATGCGGATGGTCCAGCCATCCTCCTGGTCCACCCAGACGCTGCGATAGGGGGTGCCATCGATCTTCATGCCAGGGTCTTCATGCCAGGGTCTTCATCCGGGGGGGGTCCTCACGCTCAGATCCGCTGGTGCAGCACGCACACCAGGGTGAAAAGCCGCCTTGCGGTCGGAAAATCAATGGTAATCTTGCCGGCCAGGCGTTCGATCAGCAGTTCGGCGCCCTCGTTGTGCAGCCCGCGCCGCCCCATGTCGATCGCCTGGATGCGCGCCTCGCGGCCTTCCTGGATCGCCAGCACATGGCTGTCGACCAGCATTTGATAGTCCTTGATCAGCCGGCGAAACGGCCCGAGGGCGAGGGCGACAATGTGCAGCGGCGAGTCGTCGTCAGCGCGGATGTCGAAGGTCAGCCGCCCCTCGGCGATCGACAGGCGCAGCGCAAAGGGGCCGTCGACATTGGCGCGCACCGGCGAGAAGCGGTTCTCCACCAGCAGGTCATGCACCGCCTGGGCGCGGTCGGCCTCCAGCAGCGGCGACAGCCGGGTCAGCGCCTCGCCCTCCAGCACCAGCCGGCGCAGCGTTGCCGGCAGCAGCGTGGCGTTGGTAAGGTGCCGGTTGGGACTGTACCGGTCAGGCATTGCCGGTATTGCGCCCGAAGCCGAGCTTCAGCATTAGCCCGATCGTCGCACCCTTGACCGGCCGCATCAGCCCGAGCGCCATCACCAGGGTCAGCGGCACCCAGATGGCGGTGTGAATCCAGAGGTCCGGTTTGTAGGCCTTTTCCAACCACAGCATGCCAGGGATCACCACATGGCCGACGGCAAAGATGGTGAAATACGGCGGTGCATCATCGGCGCGCACCTGGCCGAGCGGGGCGTCGCAGCGCGAACACGTGTCGGATACGCGCAGCCAGCCGCTGAACAACCGGCCCTGGCCACAGGATGGGCAGGCGCCGCGCGCGCCGCGCCGCATCGCGATGGCCATTGCCGGCATCGGGTCGGCCATGTCGGGCGCCGCGGCGTCCGCGGAATGCCAGCGGACGGGAGCCGTGGTGTCGGGCAAATTCTACCCTCCGGTGGCGCCAGGGTTTACACCGGATGCGGAGTGCATCGGCGAGCGCGATGGTGCGGTGCAATATATAGCGCCTTGATGCGCGAATTGCGAAGCGGAGTTTAGCATGAACAATGGTTCCGGCGCACGTATCCTGCTGTTGAACCCCAATTCGAGTGCACCGTGCAGTGCGGGGATCGATGCCGCCGTGGCGGGGTTCCGCCGGGCGGAGGGGCCGGCGATCGAGGTGGTGACGGTGGCCGGCGGGCCGCCGGGGATCTACACGTGGCGCGACTGGCATGCAGCGGTCGGGCCGTTGTGCCAGGCGGTGGCGCGGGAGCGTGCCGATGTGTTCGTGGTGGCGTGTGCGTCCGATCCCGGGATCGCCGCGGTGCGCGAGGTGACACCGCGGCCGGTGCTCGGCGTGTTCGCCTGTGCCGTGGCGGCAGCGCTGGTGCGGGCCGAGCGGTTCGGGGTCATCGCGCTGGTCGATGCCTCGATCGCGCGCCACGCGCTGGCGCTGCGGGGTATGGGGGTTGCGGATCGGTTGGCCGGTGAGATCGCGATGAACACCACCATCGAGGCGTTGCTGGACCCGCTGGCAACGCGGGTGGCGCTGGTCGCGGCCGGGCAGGCGCTGGTGGCGCAAGGGGCCGGGGCGGTGATCCTGGGCTGCACCGGGATGGCCGGACATCGCGCGGCGGTCGAGGCGGCGATTGGGGTGCCGGTGATCGAGCCGTGCCAGGCGGCGGTGGCCCAGGCGATCGGGATCGTTGTGGCCAACACGTCGCCAGCCGCGCGGGAGGGCTGCGCGGCTGGCTGATCACGTTTGCCGGGCATGGCCAGCCGCTGGGGATACGGCGGCCGGGGCGACGGCGTTTTGCCATGCTGTTGCCCACCTTCGGCGAAGGACGTGTTACCCTGAGTTTCCTAATGAAGAGTGAATAAGCGATCAGTATGGCCAATTTGCTTTTCGATATCCGCCGTTTTCTGGGGCGGGTGAAGCGCGGCGTGGCGTGGCGGCTGGGGTTTGTGCCGATCCCGGTGCCGGCGCCGGAACCAGTGCCGCCGGTGTGGACCGGGCGGCCGGGCGGGCCGATCGCGGCGATCGACATGGACGAGTGTCAGGCCTTCTTCGGCTACCTGCGCATCCATGCCTATGCCGTGGTGGCCGATGCCGAAGGGTTCAGTCGCGACGAATTGTTGGCCGGGGTTCGGGTGGCCGTCGAGATCGACGGGGGGCCGCCGGTCCAGCGCGGACGGGTCCTGTCGGTGCAGCCGGCGCTGGCGGTGGAATTCGAGCTGGATGCGCTGGTGGCGAGCGGGTTTGAGATGGGCCGGGCCGTTCTGGTGGTGTGGTTTCGCGATGGGGTCTCCCGTTTCCCGATGTCCGCCGTGTTGCCGTATGCGCGGGCGCGGGATTTACGAACGCAGCTGGTGGAGTTTCGCGATCGGACACGGCAGTTGGCGGCGGAGACCGGGGGACGGCCGGCGTTGTTGGACGTGGGCGGACGGGCACGAAGCTATGTGCAGAAGAGCGAGGATTTTCCGCATTGCGATGTCACAGTGTTCGATATCCATGCCGATCCGGGGGTGGATGTGGTTGGGGATGCACATGAGTTGAGCCGGTATTTTCCGGCCGAGACGTTTGATTTCGTGCAGAGCCTGGCGGTGTTCGAGCATCTGTTGATGCCGTGGAAGGCGGCGGTCGAGATCAACAAGGTGATGAAGACCGGGGGGGTTTGCTACATCTGGGCGCCGCAGACGCATGCGCTACATGACCTGCCGTGGGATTTCTTCCGGTTTTCCGACTCTGCCTGGTCCGCGCTGTTCAATGCGCATACCGGGTTCGAGATCCTGGGCACCGACATGTCGTTGCAGGTGCATGTGGTGCCCCGGGTTTATCCGGAGACGCCGGCACTGGCCGAGCATACGGCGGGGTTCATGGCGTGTGGGGTGATCGCACGGAAGATCGGGCCGGCGCTTGTGGACTGGCCGGTGCCCTTGCGCGATGTGATCGACACCTCCTACCCGCTGGACCCGCCTGGGCAGGGCGGCTAGACGGGCGGGGAATCAGGACCAGGAGCGACGCCGTGAAGGAAACCGATATTGCCCGGGTGCAGGCCTATCTGCGGGCCACGCTCGGGAATAGCCGCATTCATATCGAGGTGCCCAAGCGCAAGGGCGGCACCATCGAGGTGTCGGTGGGCGAGGAGTTCATCGGCACGCTGCATCGCGATGACGATGATGGCGAGGTGAGCTTTACCTTGACGATCTCGATCCTGGAGGAAGACCTGCCGAAGGTGGCGGTGGTTCGGAAGTAATCAGGGTTTCTGCCAGGTTGGCGGGTCGACGGCGCCGACCTGGTTGGTGATCCTGGCATAGGCTTCCGGGCGGCGGTGCTTTTCGAAGGCGAAGATGGTGGTGCGGCCGAGTTCGCATTGGCGCAGGTCGAGGTCGGCGGTGACCAGCTCGTCGTCCCAGCTGGTGGCCATGGCGACGATCTCGCCTTGCGGGTTGGCGATGATGGAGTGGCCGAAGAGTTCGCAGCCGTCTTCGGTGCCGGCTTTTGCCGTGGCCACGGCGAAGGTGGCGTTCTGGTAGGCGCCGGCTTGCACCGTGAGATGGCTGTGGAAGACGCGCAAATGGTGCGCCTCGAAGCCTTGGGCCGACATGTTCAGGCTGGGCGTGTTGTAGCCGCACATCACCAGTTCGACCTTCTGCAGGCCTAGGACCCGCCAGGCTTCGGGCCAGCGGCGATCGTTGCAGATCATCATGCCCATGTTCAGGTTTTCGAGGTTGCCCATGGGGGCGCGGATGACCGGGAAGCCGAGGTCGCCAACTTCGAAGTAGCGTTTTTCCAGGTGTTGGACGGTGCGCTTGGGGTCGAATTCGGCGTGGCCGGGCAGGTGGACCTTTCGGTATTTGAGCAGGATGTCGCCGTCCTTGGAGACGAGAATGGCGGTGTTGAAGTGGCGGCCTTCCGGCGTGCGTTCAGCGTAACCGAGGTGGAAGCCGATGCCGTATTTCTTCGCGGCGGCGAAGAGGGGGGCGGTTTCGTTGCTGGGCATGGCGGATTCGAACCAGTGGTCGGCGTCGGATTTGTTCTCGTGGTAGTGGCGCGGGAAGAAGGTGGTCAGGGCGAGTTCGGGGAAGACGACGAGTTCGACGCCGCGGGCATTGGCGCGTTCGAGCAGGCGGATCATGCGGGCGACGGCGATGTCGCGGCCTTCGGCGCGTTGGATGGGGCCGAGCTGGGCGGCGGCGACGGTGAGGGTTCGGGTCATTTCAGGGCTCCGTGCCGGTCGGGTGGGTGAGGGGCGGTCTTGTCCTGGCCTTGGTAGCAGACGCCGGGGCTGATGTCGGTGGTCGAAAGTTTTTTCGCATTTGACACTGTAACTGTTGGGTGGGTCCTGGGGTCAGCAAAGTATCGGGTCGTGATGATGCGGCTCGGCGGCCCTGGTGAACGGGGTTGTAGCAATCCAAAGGGAGACTCTGCATGTCAAGTTTCAGCTTGTCGCGCATGACGCGTGTTGCCGCGGTTGCCATGTTTGCCGCGCTGATGCCGATTTCGGCCGCTTATGCGGTGGATGAGCACTACATCAAGGACGGCGCGGTGATCGGCGGCTACGACGTGGTGGCCTATCACACCGTGGGTGCGCCGACGCTGGGCTCGAAGCAGTTCGCGGCCGAATATCAAGGCGCTACCTGGCATTTTGCCTCCGCGGCCAATCGCGACATGTTCGCGGCCAACCCGGTCAAGTTTGCGCCGGCCTATGGCGGCTGGTGCTCGGCCGGGGCGAGCAAGGCCAAGAAGGTGGTGATCAACCCGAACCTGTGGAAGATCGTCGACGGGCAGCTCTATCTCAACAGCACCGAGGCGGCGCACAAGAACCTGTTTCTTGCGGATACTGCCAATGTCGTTCGCAAGGGCGAGAGCAACTGGAAGAATATTTTCGCGACCAAGGCTGACAAGCTCTGATTTCTGAGTTCAGTGGCCCGCCTGACGGGTCAATGGACTTGGATTGCCCGATCGTCAGTCAGGTGGCATGGCGCCGACTTGGCTGGTGATCGGGCCGTACCAGTTCGGGCGGCGGTGGGCGGCGAAGTTGAACATCTTCTCCTTTCCCTGTTGGCAGGCGTTGAGGTCGACGTCGGCGATGATGAGTTCGTCGCCGAGGGTTTTGGCTTCGGCGACGATGTGGCCGTTGGGGTCGACGATGCAGGAGCCGCCGATCAGGCCGGAGCCGTCTTCGTCGCCGGCCTTGGCGATGGTGATGGCCCAGGTGGCGTTCATGTAGGCGTTGGCGCGGGCGGCGAGTTGGCTGTGTTCGGTGCGGCTGGCGAGGGTCTCGGTTTCGCCGCCGTTGGGGTCGTAGGACGCCGAGTTGTAGCCGATGACGACGAGTTCGGCGCCGCGCAGGGCCAGCACGCGCCAGGCTTCGGGCCAGCGGCGGTCGTTGCAGATCAGCATGCCGAGGATGCCGTTGGCGTATTGCGGGGCGCGGAAGGTGGGGAAGCCGAGGTCGCCGTATTCGAAGTAGCGCTTTTCGAGTTGCTGGAAGCGGGCGCCGTCGCGGGGTTCGACGGAGCCGGGGAGGTGGATTTTTCGGTACTTTCCCAACAGGGAGCCGTCGGGGTTGACGATGATGCTGGTGTTGAAGCGTTGGCCGGTTTCGGTGAGTTCGGCGTAGCCGATGTTGAAGCCGATCTTGAGTTTGCGGGCGCGGTCGAAGAGGGGTTGGACGTTGGCGTTGGGCATGGCGCGTTCGAAGTAGGTGTCGAGTTCCTGGGTGTTGGGGAAGAACCAGCGCGGGAAGAAGGTGGTGAAGGCGAGTTCGGGGAAGACGACGAGGGTGGCTTTCTCGCTGGCCGCCTGTTCGAGGAGGGCGATCAGGCGGTCCAGGGTGTGGCGGCGGGTGTCGGATTTTTGGGTGCCGGCCATCTGGGCGCCAGCGACGCGGAGGGTGCGGGACATGTGGGCCTCGGGCAGCGGGGCGGGGATTCGCTGGGGTGAGGATGCCTTGGGTGGGGCGGAATTCAAATTCGTGTTTTTATGTTTTGATATAGCAACAAATTGGTCGTGAGTGGATAGGAGCGGCAAAATGGGTTTTTGAGGCGAGGGGGACGGGAAGGCAGGACTCACAAGGAGACGGAGAGGCGGGGAGAAGGACAGGGGAGAGGCATGCGGGCCTGGCTTGGCCTCGCCGTCTGCTCTGGATGGGGGGGGCTGGCTCGCCCTCGGCATCGGGTACGCTTGGGGTGGTTGTTAGAGGGGAGTGGCGCGGGGCGGGATTATGGCGGCGCTCAAGTCCCTTGTGGTCGGTGGGGCGGTCGGCGCGCGCGGGGGAATTCGGGCTGGGCGTTGCAAGGGTTCCTAGGAAAGATTTTAGGGAAAATTTTATCCGGGGCGGCGGCGCGCTCGACAACGTCCTGGCGCGGTGGTGAAGTCGGGGCGCAGCGAGATTGCGGGGTCGACCATGCGCCTGTTTCAGCATCACGTGCTTGGCACCGCGCCGCGGGCGGCCGGCGGGGTGGCCAAGGCGATTGTCGGGTCGGGGCGGGCGGAGGCTGGCGGGGGGCGGCTGTTTGGGGTGTTCACGCCGCAGATCGGGCTGAGCAACCGGCATGTGGTGGTTTTGACCGAGTATCCCGACGAGGCCAGGGCGCGGGCGGGCGATCTGTTCGCGGGCCTGGATGTCGGGGTGGAGCGGCATGAGTTCTGGGAGCCTGATCCGCGGCCGGCGCCGGGAGCGGTGATTGCGGAGGCGGACGGGTTCTTTTCGCATCGCTGGTGGGATATCGCCGAGGGCGATTGGGAGCGGTTTCGCGATCTGTCGGACGGGGCGTGGGGCAATTTCGAGGATGTGCATGACACGCGGGTGATCGGGTTCTGGCGCAGCCGGACGCCGCCGGGGCTGGGGCTCGCGCGGGTGTGGCTGATGGCGTGGTACAAGAACCTGGCGGCCTGGGAGGGCTCGCGGTTCTATCTGCATCGTGATGATGCGCGTTCTGCCGAGGCATATAGCCGGTTCGAGGCGCGGGGCGCGTTGACGCTGGACTCGGCGGTGTCGCTGTTGCGGCGGGTGACGTGAAGGAAGGGGCAGGGCCTCTTTGGGACTAAGGTCCAGGGGCTTGGCCCGTCACGCGCAAGCGTGCTTCGCACGACGCGGGTCTGGGCAGCGCCCAGCCTTGCTTGCTTCGGGAGAACGCCAATGAAGCGACGCTCGGTTTTGCAGGCTGCGGGTTTTGGGGTGGCGGCCTTGGCGGCGCCCAGGTTGGCGCGGGGTCAGACCTCGACGCTGCTCTATGCGCCGGTGGCGGATTTGACCGTGGTGGATCCGTATTTCGCCTTGCCGGATGTGAGCGGGGCGCATGCCGGGATGATTTACGACACGCTGTATGCGCTGGACCGGCAGTTGGTGCCGCGGCCGCAGATGGTGGGGCGGGAGGAGGTGACGGAGGATGGGCGGCGTTGGCGGCTGACGTTGCGGGAGGGGTTGCGGTTCCATCATGGCGAGCCGGTGCTGGCGCGCGATGTGGTGGCGAGTTTGCGGCGCTGGTTCAGCGTGGATGTGTTCGGGATGAAGATTGCCGCCTTGACCGACGCGTTCTCGGAGGTGGCGGATAATGCGGTGGAGTTTCGGCTGAAGCGGGCGTTTCCGCTGTTGCGCGCGGCGCTGGCCAAGCCGGCGAGCTATATTCCGTTTATCCTGCCGGCCTCGGCGTTGGCGGGGGCGTCGCGGGGGCAGATCAGCGACACGTCGGGGAGTGGGCCGTTTCGGTATGAGGCGGGCGAGCGGATGGTGGGCTCGCGGGTGGTCTATACGAAGTTCGCCGGTTATGTGCCGCGGCCGGAGCCAGGGGATTGGCTGGCGGGGGGCAAGCGGGCGCTGGTGGATCGGGTGGAGTGGCGGATTATTCCCGATGCCTCGACGGCGTCGGCGAGTTTGCAGAAGGGTGAGATCGACTGGTGGAGCGATGTGCCGCCGGATTTGGCGCCGCCGTTGCGGCGGGATCCCAGGTTGAGGGTGCAGATCCAGGATTTCATCGGCGGCGAGGCGATCCTGCGGTTCAACGCGCTGTATCCGCCATTTGACAATCCGGCGGTGCGGCGGGCGGTGTTGCCGGCGATCCGGCAGGGGGATTTCATGACAGCGATCGCCGGCGATGACCGGGAGGTGTGGCGCGATCGGGTGGGGGTTTGGAGCCTGGGCAAGCCGATGAGCACGGATGCCGGGGTGGAGGTGATGGCCGGGGATTTGGCGGCGTCGCAGCGGTTGCTGGCGGCGTCCGGGTATCGCGGGGAGCGGATTGTGGTGCTGGCGGCGGGGGACTACCCGAGCCTGTATGCGGTGGCGCAGGTGGGGGCGGATTTGTTGAAGCGGATCGGGTTCAATGTCGATCTGCAGACGATGGATTACGGGACGCAGATCCAGCGGCGGTCGAGCAAGGCGCCGCCGGGGCAGGGCGGGTGGAACGTGATCTTCAACTGGTTCAACGGGTTCAACCGGTATGACCCGGCGGCGCATCTGGGGATTGCGCCGAGCTGGGCGGGGTGGGTGCCGGTGCCGGAGATCGAGGCGCTGCGGGAGGCGTGGTTCGATGCGCCGGACCTAGCGGGGCGGCAGGCGATTGCGCGGGAGATCCAGCTGCTGGTGTGGCGGGATGTGCCGTATATCCCGCTGGGGACGTATTTTCCGATTACGGCTTATCAGCGGGGGTGGGTGGGGATTCCGACTGGGGGGGCGACGTTTTTTAATGTTCGGAAGGGGTGAGGGGGAAGATTCTTCTTTTTCTGTAGAAAAAGAAGCAAAAAGACTTTCATTCGTTTGGATCGCGTGATGGGGCCGCGGCGCGGTGCTTTGCGAATGAAAGTTTTTTGGTTCTTTTTTTCAAAAAAGAACGCGCTTCCTTGTTTGCTTCAGGCCGGCACGAGGCCGTGGCGCGGGCGGGCGATCTGTTCGCGGGCATGGATGTCGGGGTAGAGCGGCATGAACTCTGGGAGCCTGATCCGCGGCCGGGGCTGGCGCGGGTGTGGCTGATGGCGTGGCACAAGAACCTCGCGGCCTGGGAGGGTTCGCGGTTCTATCTGCATCGTGATGATGCGCGTTCGGCCGAGGCCTATGCCAGGTTCGAGGCCCGGGTCTTGTTCGACCGATCGCTAGGACCGTTGCTTGGCCGTGCTGATAGACGGACGGCGGCCGCGGGGCGGGGACGGCGTGGACCAGGGGAAGCGCTCGGCGGCGAGATCGACGAAGGCGCGGACTTTGGGGGTGAGGTAGCGGTTGCTCGGGTAGACCACGTGGACCGAGACCGAGGCGGGGCGCCAGGCGGGCATGACGGGGGTGAGTTTGCCTTGGGTGACCAAGTCGGTGGCGACGACGGTGGGGAGCTGGCCGATGCCCAGGCCGCCGAGGAGGGCGCCGAGCACGCCGGTGCCGACATTGACGCGCAGGCGGGGGGTGGGGGTGACCTTGAGGGTCTCGCGGCGATCCGCGTGGGTGAGGGTGAGCCCTGAGCGGGCGGTGCCGCCGGTGAAGACGACGAGGTCGTGGCGGGCGAGGTCGTCCGGGACATGCGGCGTGCCACGGTTGGCGAGGTAGGAGGGGCTGGCGAAGAGGGCGTAGTCGAGTTGGCCGAGGGCGCGGGCGACGAGGGAGGAGTCGGGCAGCGGGCCGGCACGGATGGCGAGGTCGAAGCCTTCGTGGATCAGGTCGAATTCGCGCGAGGTGTACTCGGCGTCGACGCGGATGTTCGGGTAGCGCGCCAGGTATTGCTCGATCAGGGTTCCCATGGCGACCATGCCGAATTCGACGCCGCAGGCGATGCGCAGGCGGCCGCGCGGGGCGTCCTGGATCTGCTGGGTGACGCGGATGGTGTCTTCGACGGCGGCGAGGATGCCGACGGCGCGCTCGTAGACCGCCTGGCCGATTTCGGTGATGGATTGGCGGCGGGTGGTGCGTTCGAGCAGGGCGACGCGCAGTTCGGCTTCGAGCTGGGCGATGATGCGGCTGACGCTGGTGCGCTGGATGTCCAGCAGTTCGGCGGCGCGGGTGAAGCTGCCGGCGTCGATGACTTTCACGAAGACGGTGAGCTGTTCCAGCGTCATGGCACATTGGTATCAGATTTGCGACGAATGATGTCAATGCGGCGGTATTTATCAGCGGTGGGGAGGGGGCGATGCTCGGCTTCGCCGGCGCTGGCGGTGCGTATGGCGGGCGCCGGATGCCGGTCTCATTCCGCGATGGAGGTTTGCCGTGACGCTTTGGAAGAAGATCGGGTTGGCTGGGCTGGCGGTGATTGTGGGCGGGCCGGCGGTGGCGGCGCTGGTGGGGATGCGGCCTTCGACGGGGGCCTGTCTGGAGCCGGCGGCGGTGGGCCAGAGTGGATCGGGAACAGTGTTCACGCCGTATCGGGTGACGGCGGCCGATGGGAATTGCTTGCAGGGCTATGAGTGGAAGCCGGCGGGGGGCGCGGTGCGCGGGGCAGTGGTGGTGGTGCATGGCATTCATGACCATGCGCGGCGGTACGACGGGCTGGCGCGGGCGCTGAACGAGGCGGGGGTGGTGGTGTATGCCCAGGACCATAGCGGGCACAGCACGTCCGGCGGCGCGCGGCAGCGGGTGGATTCGATGGCGCAGTTGCGCGGCGATGTGGACCTGGCGGTGCAGGAGGCGGGGCGGCGCAATCCGGGAGTGCCGGTGTTCATGCATGGGCACAGCATGGGGGGGCTGGTGGCGGCGGGGTATGCGATTGAGCAGGGGGGACGGAAGCTGGCAGGGGTGGTGGTGAGCAGTGCGGCGCTGAAGCTGCCGGCCTCGGCGAGCGGGGCGGCGCGGGCGATTGTTGGGACGATCGCGACGCTGGCGCCGGGGCTGGGGCTGGAGGCGGTGGACGAGGGGCAGGTGGTGCGGGATGCCGAGGCGCGGCGGCGGATGGCAGGGGATGCGGTGTTGAGCCGGGAGAAGGTGCCGGCGCGGACGGTGGCGGCGATTTTGGGGGGGGTTGTGGAGATCGGGCCGCGAATGGAGGCGATGATGGTGCCGCTGCTGGTGCTGCATGGCGAGGCGGATCGGGTGACGGAGCCGGAGGGGAGCCGGGCGTTGGCGCGGCGGGCGGGGAGCGCTGACAAGGCGATCCGGCTGTATCCCGGGGCGCTGCATGACCTGTTGCACGAGCCGGAGGGGGGCGAGGTGGTGCGGGAGATTGTGGGGTTTGTGGTGGCGCGGCTGGGGGGCTAGGGCGGGTCTGGGCGGAGCTAGGTTGGCTCCGCCCGCAATCCTGGCGAATGGATGAAGTTTTTTTGCTTCTTTTTGTTCACAAAAAGAAGGCTTGGCTTTGTTGTCGCTTGGGGAGTCGGATGGCGCTTCGCTTATCCGACTTACGCGGATTGGCGTTTGACGAATTTTCCGTCGCCGGGTTTGCCGGTGATTTGGGTGCCGTTCCAGATGGTTTGGCCGCGTAGGATGGTTTCGATGACGCGGGCGCGCATTTGGCGGCCGTGGTAGGGGGACCAACGGGTTTCCGGACGGTCGACGATGATGGCCTGGTCGAAATTGTAGGTTTCGCGGGTCATGACCAGGAGGTCGGCGTCGAAGCCGAGTTTGATGGCGCCTTTTTTGGGCCATAGGCCGTGGAGTTTGGCGGTGCGTTCGGCGCAGTAGGTGGCCATGAGGGTGGGGGAGAGGCCGCGTTCGTCCAGCAGGGTGAACATCAGGGGGGCGAAGCTTTGCATGCCGGTGAGGCCGGCGCCGCATTGGAAGATGTCGGGGTGGGTTTTGCGGTCGAGCGGCCAGGGGGCGTGGTCGGTGGAGATGTAGGCGATCTTGTCCTGCTGGAGGGCGATCCACATGCGCTCGACTTCGGCGGCGGTGCGGAAGGGGGGGTTGCATTTGCCGAGGCCGCCGAGGCGGATGATGTCGTCTTCGGTCATGCAGAGGTATTGGATGCAGGCTTCGCCGGTGGCTTGTCCGCCTTGGGCGCGGAAGTCTTCGGCGATGGCGAAGCCGCGGGCGACGGAGGAGTGGGCGATGTGGACGTGGGCGCCAGTTTGCAGGCCGATTTCGAAGATTTCTAGATCCGCCATTGTCTCGGCGAGGGGGGGGCGGGTGCGGCAGTGCCAGATGGGGGAAGTGTTGCCGGCGGCGCGGGCGGCTTCGGTGAGTTTTTCGACGAGCTCCTGGTCTTCGTTGTGGATGGAGACGGGGAGGCCGGTTTTGGCGATCTCGGTGAAGGCGGCGACCATGGTGGGGTGGTCGATGCGGGGGAAGCGGACGGCGTCGTATTCGTAGGTGGAGAGTTTGAAGGCGGAGATGCCGCCCTGGGCGAGTTCGGCGATGGCGTCGACGCCGCCGGATTTCTTGATGGTGCCGTAGAGGGCCATGTCGACATGGGCGGTGCGGTTCACCCAGGTGATCTTGTCGGCGAGGACGGCGGCGCTGGTGGTGGCTTGGGGGGAGTCGTAGGGCATGTCGACGCAGGTGGTGACGCCGCCGGCGGCGGCCGAGCGGGTGGCGCCTTCGATGCCGGGCCAGCCGAGGGCGGAGGAGGTGTGCATGTGGCCGTCGACCAGGCCGGGGAAGATGTATTTGCCGGTGTGGTCGGTGGTGATGGCGGCCGGGGGCGGGGCGCCGGTGCCGATGGCGGCGATGGTCTGGCCGCGGATTGCGACGTAGCCCGCGCGGATGATTTCGCTGGAGGTGACGATGTCGCCGAGGACGACGCGGTCGAAAGGGGTGGTCATTTGTTCATGCATCCCGTGATAGGCGGCGGTTTATAGCACTTGCGCGGGTGTGAGGCTTGCCGGAGCGCGCGCGCGCTCCTACGAAGGCGAATTGATTTCCGACGCTAACCCGCGCGCAACCGCGCGCCAATCCCGCTGATGCATGGAGGCTCCCTGATGAAGCTGCACGATGTGAAGGTTTATCCGTCCAAGGTTGCCTTGGCGCGCGAGGACCAGTTGGCCTGGAAGATCGCCGGGGTGGCGACGGACAAGGTGGCGGTGCCGAAGGAGACGGCGGAGATGATCGTCAACCGGGTGATCGACAATGCGTCGGTGGCCATTGCGGCGGTCAACCGGCGGCCGGTGGTGTCGGCGCGGGGCATGGCGCTGGGACATCCGCATCCCAAGGCGAGCGAGCGTGATGGGGCCACGGTGTTTGGGGTTGGGCCGGCGAAGCGGTTCTCGCCGGAGTGGGCGGCCTGGGCCAATGGGACGGCGGTGCGTGAGCTGGATATGCACGACACGTTCCTGGCGGCGGATTACTCGCATCCCGGCGATAATATCCCGCCGGTTTTGGCGGTGGCGCAGCACATGGGGCGGTCTGGGAAAGACCTTATTCGCGGGTTGGCGACGGGGTATGAGATCCATATCGATCTGGTGCGGGCGATTTGTTTGCATGAGCACAAGATCGATCATATCGCGCATCTGTGCCCGGCTTCGGCGGCGGGGATTGGGACGCTGCTGGGGCTGAAGCAGGATGTGGTGTTTCAGGCGGTGCAGCAGGCGGTGCATGTGAGTTTCACCACGCGGCAGTCGCGCAAGGGCGAGATCAGCTCGTGGAAGGCGTATGCGCCGGCGCATGCGGGCAAGCTGGCGGTCGAGGCGGTTGATCGGGTGATGCGTGGGGAGGGGGCGCCGTCGCCGATTTATGAAGGCGAGGACAGCGTGATGGCGTGGATGCTGTCGGGGCGGACGGCGCGCGACAAGGGGTTGCCGGAGCATGTTTATCATGTGCCGCTGCCGGAATTGGGCGAGGCCAAGCTGGCGATTTTGGACAGCTACACCAAGGAGCACTCGGCGGAGTATCAGAGCCAGGCGCTGATCGACCTGGCGTTTCGGATGCGGGAGAAGATCAAGAACTGGGATGCCATCGAGAAGATCGTGCTGCATACGTCGCATCACACGCATTACGTGATCGGCACCGGGGCGAATGATCCGCAGAAGATGGATCCGAAGGCGAGCCGGGAGACGCTGGATCATTCGATCATGTACATCCTTGCGGTGGCATTGCAGGATGGGAAGTGGCACCACGTCGACAGCTATGCGCCGAAGCGGGCGCAGCGGAAGGACACCGTGGCGCTGTGGCAGAAGATCGAGACGCGGGAGGAGGCGGGGTGGACCAAGCGGTATCACGCCAAGGACCCGAACGAGCTGGCGTTTGGCGGACGGCTTGAGGTGTTCATGAAGGATGGCACCAAGCTGGTGGATGAGATGGCGGTGGCCAATGCGCATCCGTTGGGGGCCAAGCCGTTTGCGCGCGAGGATTACATCCGCAAGTTCCGTATCTTGACGGACGGGATCATCACGACGCGTGAGGCGAACCGGTTCATCGAGGCGGCGCAGAACCTGGCGAGCTTGCCAGCGGGTGAGCTGCATCAGCTGAATGTGGCGTTGCCGGCGGGGCAGCTTGCCGAGAGCAAGCCCGGAATCTTCTGAGTCGCTATCTTCTGAGTCGGTATCTTCTGAAGGGAATGATGCAATGAGCGAGAGCAACTTCAAGCCGAAGAAGTCGGTGGCGCTGTCGGGCGTGACGGCGGGGAATACGGCGCTGTGCACTGTGGGGCGCAGCGGCAATGATTTGCATTACCGGGGCTATGATATTCTCGATATCGCGGAGACCTGTGCGTTCGAGGAGCTGGCGCATCTGTTGGTGCATGGGACGCTGCCGAATGCGGCGGAGTTGGTGGCGTATCAGGAGAAATTGAAGGCGCTGCGCGGATTGCCGGCTTCGGTGCGGGTGGTGTTGGAGGCGATTCCGGCGGCGGCGCATCCGATGGATGTGATGCGGACGGGGGTTTCGGCGCTGGGCTGCGTGTTGCCGGAGAAGGACGATCACAATGCGCCGGGGGCGCGGGATATCGCCGATCGGCTGATGGCGTCTTTGGGTTCGATGCTGTTGTACTGGCACCATTTCTCGCAGAACGGCCGGCGCATCGAGGTGGAGACCGACGACGACACGATCGCGGCGCACTTCCTGCATTTGTTGCATGGCGTTCCCGCCCGGGCGTCTTGGGTCAGGGCGATGCATACGTCGCTGAACCTTTATGCCGAGCATGAGTTCAATGCTTCGACCTTTGCCTGTCGCGTGGTGGCGGGGACGGGGTCGGATATGTACTCGGCGATCACCGGGGGGATCGGGGCGCTGCGCGGGCCGAAGCATGGCGGGGCGAACGAGGTGGCGTTCGAGATTCAGAAGCGCTACGCGACGCCGGATGCCGCCGAGGCGGATATTCGTGTGCGGATGGCGGCCAAGGAAGTGATCATCGGCTTCGGCCATCCGGTCTATACGATCTCCGATCCGCGCAACAAGATCATCAAGGATGTGTCGCTGCGGCTGTCGAAGGAGGCGGGATCGGTGAAGATGTTCGACATTGCCGACCGCATCGAATCGGTGATGATGGACGCCAAGAAGATGTTCGCGAACCTGGATTGGTTTTCGGCGGTTTCCTACCACATGATGGGCGTGCCGACGGCGATGTTCACGCCGCTTTTTGTCATCGCACGGACAGCGGGCTGGAGTGCTCATGTCATGGAACAGCGAGTTGACAACAAGATCATTCGGCCGGCGGCGAATTATGTCGGGCCGGATGACCAGCCGTTTGTGCCGCTGGCGCAGCGCGTCTGAGTGCCATTTTTGGCTGTGTGGGAGGGCGTCGCGGCCGGTGGTCGCGGCGCCTTTTTTCATGGCAATCGGCAAGTAATGATTGCTTTTTGTTGACAGGGCCGCGCGCGACGGCGGATAGCGGTTGGAAGCACTGTTGCAGAACGAGTCGCGGGTTGATCCCGTGGTCGCGCTCAGGAGTGCATCAGGGAAGGTACGGTCGATGGACCGCTGTTTCGTCAACGGGCCTTGCACCCCTCAACAGGGGCGAAACATCCACCTTGGCGGTCGCGCGCCTATGCCGCGATTGCAGTCGGGGCTGGGTGGGCGTGGAAGGCAAGCTGTGGTGGCGGTGATCGCGCGGCCGGGTTTCTCGGATATCACGCTCCGGTGGGCGGGTTCGCGCCGCATGCCGGGCCGAAGACTGGCCGAGCCCGGGGCGTTGTGCCGCATGGCTGGCCTGACCCAACCCAACTGGCAGATAAGGAGTGCCATCACATGACCGAAGAGATGAAACGCGCCCAGGCGCTGGCGATGAAAGCTGCGCCGAAGAAAGCCGCGGCTCCGGCCAAGGCCGCGGCACCGAAGAAGGCGGCGGCTCCCAAGGCTGCTGCTCCGAAGGCTGCTGCCGCCAAGGCGGCTGCCCCGAAGGTAGCGGCGGCAAAGGCGGCCCCGGCCAAGGCCGTGGCGCCGAAGAAGGCGGCGGCTCCGGCCAAGGCTGCGGCGCCGAAGAAGGCAGCGGCTCCGGCCAAGGCCGCGGCACCGAAGAAGGCGGCGGCTCCGGCGAAGGCCGCGGCACCGAAGAAGGCAGCCGCGCCGGCCAAGGCTGCGGCGACGCCAAAGAAAGCCGCCGCTCCCGCGAAGGCGGCTGCTCCGAAGGCTGCTGCTGCGAAGGCTGCCGCTCCGAAGGCGGCGGCACCGAAGAAGGCTGCTGCGAAAAAGGCTGCGGCGAAGTAAGCGGGCTGAAGAGCCGGTCGATACCGGAAGGGCGCCATCGTTGTATCGATGGCGCCCTTTCTGATTCCGGGGCTGCGTGTCAGCCGAAGGTTGCGAGCAGGTCTTCGACTTGCGGCGGGGTGAGCAGGCGCATGGGTTGGCCGCGCAGCAGCAGGAAGAGTTTGGCGGCTTCTTCGAGTTCCTCAGCGGCGTAGACGGCGTCGCGAAGGGTGGCGGCGGCGACGACGGGGCCGTGATTGGCCAGCAGGATGGCGCGGGCGCTTTTGGCGGCCTGGTGGATGGCCGGTTCCATGGCGGGGTCTCCCGGCCGGTAATACGGAACGAGCGGCATGGTGCGGCCGATGCGCATGACGAAGTAAGGGGTGAGCGGCGGGATCGGGTTGGCGGGGTCGGCATCGGGCAGGCAGGCGACGGCGGTGGCCATGGTGGAGTGCAGGTGGACGACGGCGCCGGCATCGGGGCGGGCCTGATAGAAGGCGCGGTGCATGAACACCTCCTTGGACGGTTTGTCGCCGGAGAGGTGGGTGAAGTCGGGGGCGAGCTTGGACAGGCGCTCGGCGTTGAGGCGGCCGAGGGAGGAGTTGGTGGGGGTCATCAGGTAGCCGTCGGGGAGTTTTGCGCTGATGTTGCCGGCGCTGCCGACGGAGAAGCCGCGGGCGAAGAGCGAGGCGGACAGCTCGACGAGTTGGGCGCGCAGCTCGGCTTCGGTCATGTGGCGGCGCCGGTGCTGGCGAAGGCCTTGAGGAAGAAATCGGGGGCGCCGAAATTGCCGCTCTTGAGGGCGAGTTTCAGGGCGGGGCCGCTGCCTTCGGCCAGGGTCCAGGGCACGCCGGGGTCGATCTCGGCGCCGATGCGCAGGGATAGGACGCCGAGTTTGGTGACCACGGCGCCGGAGGTTTCGCCGCCGGCGACGACGAGTTGGCGGACGCCGCGGGCGACGAGGCCTTCGGCGATGGTGGCGAGGGCGGTTTCGATCAGCAGGCCGGCGGCGTCGCGGCCGAGTTTGGCTTGCAGGGCTTCGACCTGTTCCGGGGTGGCGGAGGCGGCGATCAGGACGGGGGTGGCGCCGAGTTTTTCCTCGACCCAGGTAAGCGCCTGTTTTGCCAGGGCAGCGGCGTCGGGAGTGGCGAGGGCGTCGAGTTGCAGGGTGGGGATGGCTTCGCGGGCGCGGCCGATCTGGAACAGGGTGGCGCGCGAGCAGGATCCGGCGAGGATGGCGCAGTGGCCTTCGACGCTGGGCAGGGCGCCGGGGTCGGCGGCGGCGGCGAGCTTGCCCTGGCGTCGGTAGTTGTCCGGCAGGCCGATGGCGATGCCGGAGCCGCCGGTGATCAGGGCGTGGCTTTCGGCGGCCTCGCCGATGGCGCGCAGATGGGCGTCGCTGGTGGCGTCGACGATGGCGTAGCGGCGGCCCTGTTCCTTGAGGCCGGTCATGGCGCGGCGGATGGCGACGGCGCCCTGGTCGACGGTGCTGTACGGGACGAGGCCGACGGTGCCCTCGGTCTGGCGGCCGAGGACGCGGACCAGGTTGGCGTCGGTCATCGGGGTGAGCGGGTGTTTCTCCATGCCGCTTTCGTTGAGCAGCACCTGTCCGACGAAGAGGTGGCCCATGTAGACGCTGCGGCCGTTGACGGGGAAGGCGGGGCAGGCCAGGGCGAAGCCGCAGCCCAGCGCCTCGACCAGGGCGTCGGCGACCGGGCCGATATTGCCTTCTTGGGTGCTGTCGAAGGTGGAGCAGTACTTGAAGAAAAATTGCTGGCAGCCGGCGGCCTTCAGCCAGGCGAGGGCGGCGAGGCTTTCGGCGACGGCCTGGCGAACGGGCGCGGTGCGGGATTTCAGGGCGACGATGATGGCGTCGGCGTCCGGGATCGCGGCGCCAGGGGCGGGGACGCCGATCACCTGGACGGTGCGCATGCCGTTCCTGACCAGCATGGAGGCGAGGTCGGTGGCGCCGGTGAAGTCGTCGGCGATGCAGCCGAGGATGGGGGGCATGTCAGGTCTCCTCGGGCGTTGCTGATCCCGGTGGCAGGGCGAGACTGTCGCGGTGGCCGATGCGCATGGCAAGGCGGCGCTGGTCGATCTGGCGGGCGCGCAGCGCGGCCCAAGCACGGATGGCGTCGCGGCGGGCGGGCAGGGCGCGGGCGGCGACCTCGGCGTGGCTGGCGACCAGCATGTCGAGCAGGTCGGCGGCGTCGCGCGGGATGCGCCAGTCGGTGATGGCGCTGTTTACGGTGAAGCCGCGGGCGCGCAGGGCGGCATTGAGGACCGTGGGGGCGCGGGCGCCGAGGGCGAGGCCGAGGCCCTTGTTGCGGCGCTGGTCGCGGTGGAAGGCGGCGAGGACCGGGCGGTCGAGCGGGTGGGCGGGACGGAGGGAGTCGCTGCCGTCGACGGAGAGGCAGGCCAGGAGCGGTTTCTTCAGGATGGCGGCGAGGCCGACGATCCAGTCGGCGGAGACGAGGTCGAGCAGGGCGCTTGTGACCACGGCGTCGTGGCGGTTGAGGCGGAGTTGGGCGAGCGGGCCGGCGAGATCGACCTGTTCAGCCTCGATGCGCCAGGCGCCTTGGGGGGTGTGGACCAGCAGGGCACCGCCGGTGGTGGTGGTGGGCAGGCCGCTTGCGGCGGCCCAGGCGGCGATGTCTTCGAAGGCGCGGGCGAGCAGGGTGCGGTCGGCGTCGGCCAGGGTCCAGCTTTGCGGGCCGGCGATGATCGGGGCGAGCCAGCGGAACAGGCTGGCGGTGCCGGCGCCGAGGTCGATCAGCTTTGGGCGCGGCGGGAGGGCGCGGGCGAGGGCGTGCGCCAGGGCGGTGCTGCGGGAGGCGGCGTCATGGGGCTCGCGCAGGGCGAGCCAGTCGCCGTCGAAGGATTCAGGCATTTAGTCGGCCTAGGGAAGGAGGAAGAGGAGATGATCTTTTTTGAAAAAAAGAACCAAAAAACTTTTATCCGTTTGGGTCGGGTTCTCCCGGGGGGAGGCCGGGTTTGAATGGATGAAGTTTTTTTGCTTCTTTTTGTTCACAAAAAGAAGGCCTTACTTTGAGAGCTTCGCGAGTGCGGCGGCGAAAGCGGTGCCTTGGGCGGGCCAGCCGGGCAGGGTTTGGCCGGCGGTCCAGGCGGCCTGGGCCATCTCGGCGCGCAGGTCGGTGTCGAAGATCACCCGGCGCAGGGCTTTGGAATAGGTGACGAGGTCGCCGACGTCGCAGACGATGCCGGCTTCGTCGGGGACCAGGGCCGCTGCGGCGCCGCCCTTGGTGATGGCGACGGGGAGGCCGCGTTTTAGGGCTTCGGCGATGGCCATGCCGTAGCCTTCGTATTGGGTGGCCAGGGCGAAGACGTCGGCGGAGTGCCAGAGGGATTCCAGGGCTTCGCCGGTCAGGGTGCCGGCGAAGGTGACGCGCTGGGCGATGTTGAGGTCTTCGGCGAGGTTTTGCAGGGTGGCGGCGTAAACCGGGTCCGGCGCGCCGCCGGCGATGGTGAGGTGCCAGTTGAGGTCGAACAGGCGGGCGAGGGCGCGGAGCAGGAGTTCGTGGCCCTTGCGTGGGATGAGGGTGCCGATGGCGATGATGCGGCAGGTGGGGGCACTCGAACCGGTATTGCGCGGCGCGGGATCGGTGCCGGGGACGACTGTGGCCGTGTCTTTGACGGCGAAGTCTTTCGCCAAGGTTTCGGCGGTGGTGTCGCTGGTGACGATGCAGCCGGCCAGGGCGGGGAGGAGGCGCTTTTCGAGGGCGGCGAGGGCTTGGGCGTCGGGTTCGCTGAAGCCGGCTTCGAGTGAGGTGGGGTGGTGGATCAGGCCGATGGCGGCGCGGTCGATGATACCGTCGAATGCGGGCAGGCCGAGGCCGTCGATCACCGGCAGCGCGTCCGGGGGGATGGCGGCCCAGGCGGCGCGGGCGGAGGCGCGGGCGGTTTCATCGGGCAGCGGGTGGTTGCCGGCGAGCTCGTGGATGTCGACGGTGTGCCCGGCGGTGCGCAGCTCGGCGATGATGCGGCGGTCGTAGCCGTAGCCGCCGGAGATGGCGGCGATCGGGCCCGGGACGAGGAAGGCGATGCGCATCAGTAGATCGACCTCAGTAGATTGGGGCTTCGTAAGCGGCCCAGGCGGTGGGGGCCTCGCGGAGGAGGACTTTGAGGCAGGTGACGGTCTGGCCGCCCGCGCCGAGGGTGCCGGCTTTCAGCGCGGTGGCGAGGAGGGTCCAGATGTGGTGGGCCATGTATTCGGTGGTGGTGTTCTGGCCATTGAGCTGGGGCAGGTCGTCGAGGTTGTAGTAGTCGACGGTGTCGAGGATTTTGCGGAGTTCGGTCTTGGCCAGGCCGATGTCGATCAGCAGGTTGTGCGGGTCGAGCTTGGGGGCGCGGAATTCGGCCTCGATGGCGTAGGTGGCGCCGTGCAGGCGCTGGGCCGGGCCGAACTCTTCGCCCTGGAAGCTGTGGGCGATCATGATGTGGTCTGTGACGGTCAGGCTGAACATGGCGGGGCGTCTCCGTAAGTGACGACGTGGCAGAGGCCGCTTGTATGGGGGCCAGCGGCGAGCAGGCTTGGCATGGTTTCGGGCAGGGTTTCGAAGCGTGTCGGCGGTTCAAGTAGCGCGTCGTAGGTGGGATCGGCGAGGAGGTCCAGGGCAAGGGCGAGGCGCTGGGCGTAGGTGCGGCGGCCGCGCATGGCTGGCGCGATGCTGCCGACCTGGGTGGAGATGAGGCGCAGGCGGCGGACGTGGAAGGCTTCGCCGAGGGGCAGGGCGGGGTTTTGGGTGCCGAACCAGCTGGCTTCGACGATGCGCGCCTCGAAGGCGGCGCTGGAGAGGGCGGTGCGCAGGCCGGATTCGGTGGCCGAGGCGTGGATGATGAGTTCCTGGTCGCTGGGGGCGTCGGCGGGGAGGGCGAAGCGGGCGCCGAATAGCGCGGCGAGGCGGGCTTTGGCCGGGTCGATGTCGACCAGGGTAACAGTGGTGGCGGGGATACGGGCGAGGAGCGAGGCGGTCAGCAGGCCGACGATTCCGGCGCCGACGACCAGGATGCGCTCGCCGGCCAGGGGGGCGGCGTCCCAGGCGATATTCAGCGCGGTTTCCATGTTGGCGGCCAGGGTGGCACGGGGGGTTGGCACCGCGTCCGGGATTGGGATGCACATGGCGGCGGGGGCGTTGAATTCGGTCTGGTGCGGGTGCAGGACGAAGAAGCGTTGGCCGGCGGTGTCGTGGGCGACGGCGCTGTAGCCGTATTTGACCGGGAAGGGGAAGCTGCCTGCCATCAGTGGGGCGCCCATGACGGCGTACTGGCTGGGGGGAACGTGGCCGGCGAAGACCAGGGATTCGGTGCCGCGCGAGATGCCGGTGGCGAGCGTGGTCAGGCGCAGCTGGCCGGGCAGGGGGGGCGGCAGGGGCTCGGTGCGGATTTCGCCCTGGCCGGGGGCGATGGTCCAGAAGGCGCGCGCGGTGGTCATGGGCGTGCCGGGGGCACAGATGCGTCGGTCCGACCTGCTGGCAAAGATGCGTCGGTGCGACTCGCTGGCAAAGATGCGTCGGTGCGACGCAGGGGGATATCGAACAGCAGGTCATCGCCCAGGCGGTGGACTTCCCAGGCCAGGCGCAAGCCGTCCTCCGGGCGTGCCACGCCGGGCAGGGTGAAGGCGGGGATGCCGGAGCCGAGCAGCAGCGGCGCCACCGTGACGTGCAGCCGGTCCAGCGCGCCGGCGGCGAGGAAGCGTGAGACGGTGATGCCGCCGCCCTCGACGAAAATGCGGCGCAGGCCGCGCGTCGCCAGGGCGGCCACCACGGCGGGGATGGCCAGGCCACCGGAGCTGGTGCGCGGGATGCGCAGCACCTCGGCGGTGCCCAGGCGATCGGCGCCGGCCAGGTCGTCGGCGACCAGCAGCAAGGTTTGCGGGCCGCCGGCGAACATCCGGTGGCCATGTTCCAGGCGGCGGTCGGTGTCGATGACGACGCGGACCGGGGATGGGCCGGCGCAAAGGCGGGTGGTCAGCAGGGGGTCGTCGGCCTTCACGGTGCCGGCGCCGACCACGATGGCGTCGCAGATCGCGCGCAGGCGGTGGGTGTGCAGGATGTCCTCGGGCCCGCTGATCCAGAATGACATGCCGGATTCCGTGGCGATCCGGCCGTCCAGCGTCTGGGCGATGCGGCCAAGCACGACGCAGCCATCGGTGGCGCGCGGTGCTGCCAGGAACGGCGCATACAACGGCGGATAGCCGGCCAGCCCAGGCGCACGGGCCAGAACACGCTGCCAAACGGCGTCGTCGATCGCGGCGGAAGAAGAGGACGGCATCGCCGCCGGAGTAACACGCGTGCGGCCGGGGCGCCACCGCGAGGGCGGAGGAGGGCCGGGGCTGTGCCGTTGGAGCCTGGTTTGCCGAATTGGCGAGCAGGTCAAGGTTCGGCGGGTGATCGCCTCGGCGCACTGCCGGGTGATCGGCGTTCTGATCCAGCCGACGCGGAACGGAAGCTTTCTATAGGAATTATGGCGCAGTCATCTAACCGGCATCCAGGCGTCATGGACTGCCGCTGCATGGCCGGTTCAGCCGCGGCAATGGCGGGTTTTCCGTTGTCGGATGCCGCCGTGACAGCGCCTGGCGCCGGCAGTATGGCCCGGACCGATGGATGCACGACCGGGGCGGGTGGCGGTTGATTGGCCTCAGCGCCATGCTGTTGGGCACCGGGACATGGCGATGGTGTTCTAGTCCTACGCGCCGTACCCGCATCTGACGACGCGGCCGAACCTGGCGCTGCCGCTGATGATGCGCCGGCTGTCGGGCGCCGAGCGGCCGCCCTTTGCCGGACTGCTGCCGGGGGTGACCCAGGCGCTGGTGGACAACCTCGCATTGCCGGTCGAGCAGAAGGCAACGCCGGAAGAGACGCTCAAGACGATGGCGTCCGAGGTGCAGCGGTTGTTGCCGCGCTGATCCCACTGAGGATGCGATGAGGAGGGCGCCCGGGCAGGGTGTCCTCCCGGGTGCCGTTCGCGATCAGACGGCGCGGAACACCAAGCTGGCATTGGTGCCGCCGAAGCCGAAGCTGTTGGACATTGCGGTGTTGATTGGCCGTTCCTGGGCCGTGCGCGCGATACGGTCGATCGGTGTCTGGCGGCTTGGCCGCTCGAGATTCAACGTAGGCGGTGCGACGCCATCACGGATCGACAGCACCGAGAAGATCGCCTCGACCGCACCGGCTGCACCGAGCAGGTGACCGGTGGCGGATTTGGTGGACGACATGGCGAGCCGGCTTGTGGCTTCGCCGAACAGCCGCTCGACGGCCGCGAGCTCGATGTCGTCGCCGGCCGGGGTCGAGGTGCCATGGGCGTTGATATACTGCACCGCCTCGGCGGTCATTCCGGCGCGACGCAGGGCGTTGCGCATGGCGCGGAAGGCGCCGTCGCCGCTCTCTGATGGCGTGGTGATGTGCCAAGCGTCGCCGGACATGCCGTAGCCGACGAATTCGGCATAGATGCGGGCGCCGCGAGCCTGGGCATGGTCGAGGGATTCCAGCACCACCATGCCGGCGCCTTCGCCCATGACGAAGCCGTCTCGGTCGCGGTCCCAGGGGCGCGAGGCACGCTGCGGCGCATCGTTGAAGGCGGTGGACAGGGCGCGGGCTGCGGCGAATCCGGCCATGCCGAGTTCGTGCACGGCGGCTTCGGCACCACCGGCCAGCATGACTTCGGCGTCACCGGCGGCAACCAGGCGGGCAGCGTCGCCGATGGCATGCGCGCCGGAGGAGCAGGCGGTGGAGACGGCGCGGCAAGGGCCGGACAGGGCGAAGGCTGCGGCGAGGTCGCTGGCGAGATGGTGGATCATGCCGCGCGCCATGCCGGTGGCGAGGGTGGGGCCGAAGGCGGTGCCGGTGGCAGCGCCCAATTGGGCGGCACTTTCGCTGAGCGCTTCGAGCCCGCCGCAGCCGGAGCCGATGCTGACCCCGCTGGCGGCCTGTGCCATTGGGTCGTGTGGTTGCCAGTCGGCGTCGGTCAATGCCTCGCGTGCGGCCAGCCGGGCGAGGCGGCCGACCCGTTCTGCCCGCGCCGGCTCCGCCTTGGTGCCCCAGGATCCCGCGCGCACCTGACCGGCGATGCGGCATGGCAGGTCGACATTGAAGTGGGTGATGGCGCGGATGCCGGACCGTCCGTCTAGCAGGCGGCGCCAGACCGGCTCCAGCCCATGTCCCAGCGGGCAGACAATGCCCATGCCAGTGATGACGACGCGGCGCATGCCGATCTCCGAACCTGCAATCATTTAGTACAGAAGCAACAAATGCTGCTGTGGTGGCGTGACGGTTTGATCAAGCGCTTCTGGGCTATCCTTAGTTCCGGGCTATTCCCAGTTCCGGGCTATCCCCAGTTCCGGGCGCGGAAATCCATGGCGAAGCTGGCAGCGGCCTGCCACTTGATGTCGCGGCGCAGGGCGGTGAAGGTCGCGTTCTGGTGCAGCACGGAATAGACCGGATCCTCGCGTTCGCAGATTTCCAGCATGCGGCGGAAGGCGTTCTTACGGGTGGCGTGGTCCAGTTCGGTCTGCATCAGGGTGAGCAGGCTGGCGGCCTCCTGGTTCTGCCATTGCCCGGATTCCCAGGTCTGGCCACCCGGAGCGTAGGCGGCCATGGAGGCAACCGGATCGGCGAACCAGGCGGAGTTCGAGTTGTCGATGACACCGCGATGCGGGCCCTTCGGTAGCACCTGGCTCCAGTTCTCCTTCATCGCCAGGACGACGTTGAGGCCGATGGAGCGCCAACCTTCGAGCAGCACCTGGGCCGTGGGCGTCTGGTTGGTGTAATAGTTGTTGAGCGTTGGGTAGGGGATTTCCTCGCCCTTGTAGCCGGCCTGCTTGAGCAGGTCGCGCGCCAGGGCGGGGTCGTATGCCGGGGCCTGCCAGTCGGTGACCAGCATATCGCCGAAGAAGTCCCATTGCAGGCCGCGCGGCACGCGGGTGCGCCCGGACCACAGGCCGTCGATGATCGACTGGCGATCCATGCTGTGGGTCATGGCGCGGCGGACCAGGGGGTTGTCCAGAACGGGATGGGTCTTGTCGAAGACGTTGAGGCGGATATTGGCGATCAGGCCGCCGAGCACCTGGTGGCGCGGGCTCCGCTCGACGATGCCGATCTGGTCAGGCGCGAGGTCGCAGGCGAAGTCGAAATCGCCGGCGAGCAGGCCGTTCACGCGGCTGATCATCTCGGGCACTTCGACCAGCCGGATCGCCTTCAGCGGTGGGCGGCCGCCCCAGTATTCGTCATGCGCCTCCAGTACCAGTTGTACGTCCGGCTTGAAGCTGGCAACGCGATACGGGCCGGTGGCGACGGGCTGGCGCGCCCAATCCTGCCAGGTGGCGGCCTCCTCGTAGGAACGGCGAGAGACGATGGAGGCGGTGTTGCGGGTCAGGCGCTGGGCCAGCACCGCCTCCGGCGTGCGGTTGTGGAAGCGGACGGTGCGGGCATCGACGATCTCGACACGGTCGAATCCCGGCAGGGTGGCGCGGGCGGCCACCGGAACCTCGGGTGGCGGCAGCTTGCCAGCGCCGGTAGTGTTGGAGGCGAAAAGCCCCGCCCGGTCCGCGCTCTGGCCGCTCCACATGCGGGTGGGACCGAAGCTGAAGGCGACGTCCTCGGCGGTGACGGTGTCGCCGTTGTGAAATTTTACGCCCGGGCGCAGCGTCACTTCCAGCGTTCGGCCGTCGATCTGCTTCCAGGATTCGGCGACCCGCGGGATCGTGGCCAGGCCGAAGGTCCAGTCGACCTCCATCAGCGATTCGCAGAACAGCGACATGGTGCGCTGGCCGACATTCGAAACTTCGCGCAGCGACTCCAGCGTGTTGGAGATGGAGATCTTCTGCACGGCGATGGTGATCGAGGGGCGCTGGTCGGACTGGCCGATGGCAACCCGCGGCAGGGCTGCGGCCCCAGCGAGTGCCGCGAGGCTGCGGCGGGTAAGCTGGATCATGGGCTGGCTCCGAACGGATGACATGCGCGTCAGGCTACCGCCACAGTGTTACGATCACGCGACGATTATGGGTCACTCGTCTGACATTTCGCGGGTCATGTGCCGATGATGCCGCCGTCATCGCGCGTGATCACCACAGTGGCCGAGCGCGGCACCGGGCCGCCATCGGGCCAGCGGCTGTTCGGGCGGCCGGCGGGGAAGTCCTGGGCCGTGGTGGTGGCGCCGGGGTGCTGGATATTGATGAACATCGTGCGCTGGTCAGGCGTCATCGAGATGCCGGTGATCTCCTGGCCGATCGGGCCGGTGAGGAAGCGGCGGATTTCGCCGGTGGCCGGGTTGGCGCAGAACATCGCGTTGTTGCCGAAGGGCGCGAGCGCGCCGCGCAGCATTTGGCCTTCGCCGATGTCGGTCTAGATCCACTGGCGGCCATCGGGGTCGAACCACAAACCGTCGGGGCAGGCCAGGATGGAGTCAGCGCCGAGCGCAGACGCGGGCCGGTAGTGCCAAACGCTGGCGGGGGGAATGTTGAACGGCGTCCAGGCAAGTCGGCGTGCGGTCAGCCCCAGCCGGGCGGGCGCCAGCGGCGAGGTGAGGCAATAGCTATAGTGCAGGAAACCGCAAGCTGGCGCGACGGCGACGAAGGATGCAACGAAGCGCCGTTGCTCATGCAGCGGCAATAGCACCAGGGGCACGCCGCAGATCACTGCTCCGATGCGCGTGCCAATGCCGGCAAGCAGCGCCGGCAGGTCACGGGCATCGCCCTGGATGACCCGGACGCCCGGCAGCGCCTGACGCAGATGATCCACCAGGGCGGGCACGATTTCCACCAGCACCAGGCGGTGCGCCGGCAGCCCGGCGTCGAGCAGGGCGCACGAGATGACGCCGGTGCCGGCGCCGAGTTCCAGCACGAGCTCGTCCGGACCGCACGCGACATGCTGCACCACGCGCCGGCACAGTGCCTGCGACGATGGCACGATGGAGCCCATTTGTAGCGGGTGAGCCAGCCATCGACGAAAGAACAGGCCGGGACTTGCCACCCGCTCCATCTTTGCTTGTTGCGACACGCGAAGTCTCCGGTCAGGGGGTGTGCCCGCCCAGGGGCACGAGATGGGACAGGAACGCCTCGGCGCAGGCACGCCAGCTGAAACGCTCGGCGTGGGCGCGGCAGGCAGCGCGATCGGCTTTCAGTGCCGCCATCGCGGCCGCCCGCAAGTCCGGGCCGATGGCACCGATGCAACCCGCGGCATCGGCCAACACATCGCGCGGCCCGGTGACGTCGAACGCGGCAACCGGGGTGCCGCAGGCCAGCGCCTCGAGGATGACGAGGCCAAACGTGTCGGTCAGGCTCGGGAACACGAAGACGTCGCTGCCGGCATAGGCGGCGGCAAGCTCCGCGCCATAGCGGGGGCCGGTAAAATGGACCACGGGATGGGCGCGGCGCAGCGCGGCGAGTTGCGGGCCGCCGCCCACCACGACCTTGGAGCCCGGCAGATCGAGGTTGAGGAAGGCGCCGATATTCTTCTCAACCGAAACCCGGCCGACATAGGTGAAGATCGGACGCGGGAGGTTCCAGGTGCATGCGGGCAACGGGCGGAACAAGTCCAGGTCGACACCCCGCGACCAGGGCCGCAGCTGGCGGAAGCCGCGTTCCGTCATCTCGTCGCGCAAGCTCTGAGTGGCAACCATCATGCCCTGGCCGGCATTGTGGAACCGCCGCAGCCATGCATAGAGCCATCGGGTCGGCAGGCCAATGCGTGCATTGACGTATTCCGGGAACCGGGTGTGGAACGCCGTGGTGAAGGCGCAGCCGCGCCGCAGCGCCCAGCCGCGCGCCGCCTGGCCCAATGGCCCCTCGGTGGCGATGTGCAGCGCATCGGGCGCGAAGCTCTCGATGATGCGGTTGAGTTGCCGGCCTGGTGCAACCGACAGCCGGATGTCGGGATAGGTTGGGCATGACAGTGTGAGGAAGCGGTCCGGACCCACCACCTCGACCGTGTGGCCCATCGCGTGCAACTCGGCGACGACGGTTTGCAACGTTCGCACCACGCCGTTCACCTGCGGCAGCCAGGCGTCCGAAATGATCAGGATGCGCGCCGGTAGCGGCCCAACGGCCAGCAGCCGCCTCCAGTACTCGAGTTCCGGGCCGGATGCCGTTGGTACGTCAGACAGGCTGGACCACCCGCGCCGCATGCGGCGCTGTGAAGGAAAAGCTGTTCAGCGCCGCCCAATCGAGCAACTCCAACCGCCCGTCATGATGCTCCACCAGCGCGGTGCAGCTTTCAACCCAGTCGCCGTCGTTGATGTAGAGGATACCATCGACCATGCGCATCTCGGCATGATGGATGTGGCCGCAGACCACGCCGTCCAGGCCACGGCGCCGTGCTTCGCCGGCCAGCGCGTGTTCGAAGCGGTCGATCGCCTTGACCGCCCCCTTGACCTGTCGTTTCAGCCAGGCCGACAACGACCAGTAGGAGTATCCCAGCCGCCGGCGCACGCCATTGAACCAGCGGTTGAGGACCAGAGCGGCGGTGTAAGCGCCGTCGCCCAGCAGGGCGAGCGCCTTGGCGTAGCGCACCACGCTGTCGAACTCGTCACCATGCATGACCAGCAGGCGCCGCCCGTCGGCGGTTTCATGCACCGCCTCGCCGCGCAGGCAGATGCCGCAAACCTCCAGGCCCATCGGCAGCCAGGTGCGGAACATCTCGTCATGGTTGCCGGGGATGTAAGTGACCTCGGTGCCGTTGCGCGCCTTGCGCAGAATCAATTTCAGCACCTCGTCATGTGCGGCATCCCAGTACCAGGATTTACGCAGCCGCCAGCCGTCGACGATGTCACCGATCAGGTAAAGCCGATCGCTGCTGGTTCGTCTCAGGAAATCAGCCAGGAACTCGATACGGCAGCCGCGCGTGCCGAGATGGAGGTCCGAGATGAATATCGTCCGGTAGCGCGTGGTGGTGTTCGGGGCATCCAGCGAGATGGCGTTCATGCAGGGCCGTAGTCCGATGTGCTTGCGCACCTGAGCCGGAGACTCCGCTGGCATGCACGTGAAGTTTCGATGACCCGCCTGTTGCAGGGCTCCGGCAGAAAAGATCATTGAACCGTCCGGGGATTGTCATCCCAGCTTCATCGAGCGGCGTCAGACGTGGTGCCTTCGGCACGCGAAGCGGAGGCGGACCGCACCATGATCGTCATCTACAATCCCACAGCCGGCCGGCGTCGCACCCGCATGCTGTGGCGCGTCCTCGACCGGTTGGTCCTGGCGGGCGCGCGTGTCGAGGTGGTGGAAACGCGGTGGGCGGGCCATGCAACCGAACTCGCCCGCGGCGCTGCGGAGCGCGGCCAGGCACTGGTTGTCGCGGCCGGTGGCGATGGCACGATCGCCGAAGTGGTCGGCGGAATCGCAGGCTATGGCTCGAAACTTGGGATCATTCCCATGGGCACAGCCAACGTTTTGGCGCATGAGCTCGGATTGACGTTCCGCCCGGACGGGGTGGCCGCGGCACTCGGTATGGCCCGGACTTGCGACATATGGCCCGGACTGGTCCGGTCCGACGACGGGTCGCCGCAGCCGCGCGGCGGGGTGTTCGTGCAGATGCTGGGTGCGGGTTTCGATGCGCAGGTTGTGCATCACATTTCGTTGCCGTTGAAGCGCCAGTTCGGAGCACTCGCCTACGCTTTGCAGGCGGGGCGCGAGCTTGCGAGGTACCGGTTTGCGCCGATCCGGGTCCAACTGGACGACGTTCCCTATGACACGGCCAGCATCATCGTCACCAAGGGCAAGTTCTATGGCGGCCGTCACCTGCTGGCGCCGGCCATGACGCCGACACGGCCAGGCTTCACCGTGGCGTTGTTCGATCGGGCCGGCCCGCTTGCCGCCCTGCGCTATGGTCTGGCATTGCCGCTGGGTTTGCTATCGCGCCTCCCGGGCGTGACGCTGGTATCGGCACGCCGGGTGACGATCGAGAACGCCACAGTCCCGGTGCAGACCGACGGCGATATCGGAGGCCGCGCGCCGCTGTCGGTGACTGACGCGCAGTCGCCGATCCAAGTCGTTGTCGGCTGACGCGCGATTCGTCATCAATCCGTCGCGCCGATGTCGTCCGGGTGTCATCGAGCGGCGGTAGGATGGGTTTCCGCTCCACGTCACGGGACCAATGCCAGGGCAATCGGGTGAACGTTTCTGCGGCATTCGCGTGACAAAGGGGTAAAGTGCCAAAATTGTTGCTGTCCTCCGATTCTCCCAGGGGGACCACCGATGTCCGAGACCGCCGCCGACCACGCCACGATCGCCGAAACCGTCGTCTTCTTAAGTCATTTCAAAGACCTGCCGGATCCCCGTCAGGCCGCGAAGGTGCTCTACAAACTGGACGAGCTTCTCCTCCTTTGCCTCCTCGCGGTGCTGGGCGGCGCGGAAGCCATCACCGAGATCGTTCGCTTCGGCGAGAAAAAGCTCGATCTCCTGCGCCGCTTCCGTC